>DAIUEP010000021.1:5655-33566 GCA_036845065.1 Xanthobacteraceae bacterium
TGTGTGGAGACGCTTCGCTCGATGTTGACCCAGATCACGTCCGCGCAGGCCGCCATCCTGGCGATCAACAGCCTGGCCCTCGGCGGGCTCTTGTTCCTGCTGTCGTCTGGCTTCTCGCTGATCTTCGGCCTGATGCGGATTCCCAACCTGATGCACGGCTCCTTCTTCATGTTGGGGGCTTATCTCGGCGTCACGTTTCTCAATCGCGGCTTGAATTTCTGGGTGGCGGCGCTGCTGAGCGGTCTCGTCATGGCGTGCATCGGCGGGGCGATCGAGCGCCTGCTGCTGCGTCGGCTCGAAGGCCAGGTCCTGCCGCAGGTCCTGCTGACGCTCGGCCTGGCGTTCATCATTGCCGATGTCTGCCTGATGATCTGGACCGGCGATCCCTGGCAGCCGTCGGCTCCTCCGGAATTGCGTGGCGCGGTGCAGGCCTTTGGCATGTTCTTTCCGATGTACCGGCTGGCGATCCTTGCGATCGCGGTGGTGATTGCGGTGGCGCTCTGGATCATGGTCGACTGGACCAGGCTCGGCGCCATGATCCGCGCCGGCGTCGACGATCCGCCGATCGCGCGCGTGGTCGGGATCAAGGTCTCGCAACTGTTCACGCTGATCTTCGCGCTCGGCGCGGCGCTTGCCGCGTTCGCGGGCGTGATGGGCGCGCCCTATCTGTCGGTCTATCCCGGGCTCGATTTCGAGATGCTTCCGCTCGCCCTGATCGTGGTGATCCTGGGAGGCACCGGCAGCCTGCTTGGGGCGCTGGTCGGCAGCTTCATCATCGGCTTCCTCTATAACTTCGGGCAGGCGATGTTTCCGGACCTCGCCTACGTCATCCTGTTCCTGCCCATGCTGTTGGTCCTGGTGCTGCGGCCGCAGGGCCTGTTCGGCCGGGTCATGGCATGAGGTCAGGACCGCGATATGCCGCGGCGGTCGCAGCGCTGGCGCTGCTCGTCAGCCTGCCGCTGTGGGTGGGCAACACCTATTACATCAATGTCGCGAGCCAGATCCTGCTGTTCGCGGTGTTCGCGCTCGCGCTCAATGTGCTGGTCGGCTACGCCGGTCTGGTGTCGCTCGGCCACGCCGGACTGTTCGCCATCGCGGGCTACAGCGGCGCGCTCCTGCTGCAGGCCGGATACGGCCATCTCGTCGCCAACAGCGCGGCGCTCATCATTACGCTCGCGGCCTCGGCGATCTTCGCCGCGCTCGCCTTGCGCTCGACCGGCATCGGCTTCCTGATGATCACGCTGGCGTTGGGTCAGATCGTCTGGGGCGTCGCCTATCGCTGGGCAAGCCTCACCAACGGCGACAATGGCGTCAACGTGACCACACGGCCGGCGCCATTCGGAATCAGCCTGGCGAATGCGCCATCGTTCTACTTCGCCACCCTCGTGGTGTTCCTGGTCGCGCTCGCCAGCATGGCGGTGTTCGTCCGCTCGCCGTTCGGGGCGAGCGTGCGCGGCACCCGCGACCAGGCGCTTCGGATGAATGCGCTCGGCTACAACGTCTGGCTGATCCGGTTCCTGGCGATCACGTTCTCCGGCTTCTGGGCCGGCGTGTCCGGCCTCCTGTTCGTCTACTACAACCAGTTCGTCAGCCCGCAGGTCTCCGCCCTCACCGCGTCCGCCGAGGTCCTGCTCATGGTGATCGCCGGCGGCACCGCCACCTTGTTCGGCCCGATCGCGGGCGCCGCCATCGTGGTCATCATGAAGAATGTGGTCAGTGCCTATGTCGAGCGCTGGAACCTCGTGCTCGGCGTGATCTTCGTCGTCATCATCAGCTTCATGCCGGAAGGCCTCGTGCCTGGCACGGTGCGGCTCGTCCGCTGGGCATGGCAGACGATCAGGGCGCGGCCTGCCGCAACCGACGCGCAGCCGATCGAGGAGCGCCGCCCATGACCGCGCTCGCCGTCAATGCGCTGTGCAAGTCGTTCGGTGGCCTGCAGGTGACCGCCAACGTCAACTTGGCGGTCGAGCCCGGCGAGCGGCGCCTGATCATCGGGCCGAATGGCGCCGGCAAGACCACGCTGTTCAACCTGATCACGGGAGAGATTGCGCCTGACGCGGGCTCGATCCTGCTGTTCGGCCAGGATATCACCCGCGTCGCGCACCATCGGCGTCCTCATCTCGGCATGGCGCGGACCTATCAGATTATTACGCTGTTCGGGAACGATACGATCCTGCGCAACGTCACGCTCGCCTTGCTTGGGCTCTCGCCGCTGCGCTGGAGCCTGTTCAAGGATCTCGACCATCAGCACGAGCTGGTCGGGCGCGCCCGCGAGGCGCTGGCGCGCGTCGGGCTCGATGGCATCGCGGACCGGCCCTTGGCGCAGACGTCCTATGGCGAGCGCCGGCGCGTCGAGATCGCGATGGCGCTGGCGCAAGATCCCAAGGTGCTGCTGCTCGATGAGCCGTTTGCGGGTCTGTCGATCGACGAGCGTCGCGAGGTGCGGCAGCTCCTCAACGCGATCCCGCGCGAGGTGACCGTCATCATGATCGAGCACAACATGGACGTCGCGCTCGATTGGGCGGAGCGCATCACGCTGCTGCACTTCGGCGAAGTCATCGTCGAGGGCACCCGCGCCGAAGTGGTCGCCAACCCCCGGACCCGGGAGGTCTATCTTGGCCACTAACGCGTTTGCGCTGAGCGAGATCGATGCCTTCTACGGGGACAGCCGGATCCTCGACAAGGTCTCGTTTGCGCTCGGCGAGGGCCGTCTGCTCGGCCTGCTTGGCCGCAACGGCGCGGGCAAGTCGACCTGCATGAACGTCGCCGTCGGCCTGCTGCCGCCGCGGGCCGGGCGGGTTGATTTCTTCGGCGCTGACGTCACCCGCCTGCCGCCCGAGCAGATCGCGGCGCGCGGCATCGCGCTCGTTCCGCAGGGACGCCGCATCTTCAAGAGCCTGACCGTGCGCGAGAACCTGGTGGTGGCCGCGCGCCGGCCCGATCCCGGCAGCCGACACGCGCCGTGGACGACCGAGACGGTCTTCGGCATGTTCCCGCGGCTGGCCGAGCGTCGGAAGCAGATCGCGGCGCATCTGTCGGGCGGCGAGCAGCAGATGCTCGCCATCGGCCGCGCCCTGATGGCCAATCCGCGCGTGCTGTTGATGGACGAGCCGTCCGAGGGCTTGGCGCCGCAGATTGTCGCCGACGTGATGGCGACCATCCGCAGGCTCAAGGAGAGCGGCCTCTCGATCATCCTGGTGGAGCAGAATCCGAGGCTGGTGTTCGATATCGCGGACGATATCGTGGTGCTCAACAGCGGGCGGGTGGTCATCGTCTCGACGTCTGAGGCGCTCCAGCGCGAGGGCGCCGACCTGCAGCAGCATCTTGGCGTGTTTTGAGGAGAGGACGCATGCGAACGTGTCTTGTCGCCTTCGCGTTGATCGCTGGAGCGTCCGCGATCGGCAGCGCCCAGGCGCAGACCTATCCGTCCCGCCCGGTCTCCCTGATCGTGACCTATCCGCCAGGCGGACCGGTCGATGCGGTGGCGCGCATCGTGACCGACCACATGCGCGCTACGCTCGGACAGCCTGTTGTGATCGAGAACGTGAGCGGCGCCGGCGGCAGCCTCGGCGTCGGCCGTCTCGCGCGTGCGGCGCCCAACGGCTACACCGTTGGCGTGGGCGATATCGGCGCCTTTGTTCTCAATGGCGCCGTCTATCCGCTGCCTTACGATCTGCTCACCGAGTTCGAGCCGATCGCCTTGCTGGCCACCACGCCGCTCCTGGTATTGGCCAGGAACACGATGCCGGCGAAAGATCTCAAGGAACTGATCGCATGGCTGAAGGCCAATCCGGGCAAGGTCTCCCAAGGCCATATCGGGTCCGGAACGCTGTCGCATCTGTGCGGCCTCTACATGCAATCAGTTGCCGGCGTGGCGTGGACGTTCGTGCCCTATAGGGGCGCGGCGCCCGCGATGCAGGATTTGACCGGTGCGCAGATCGACCTGATGTGCGCGGCGCCGGGCGGCAGCTCGCTGCCGCTGGCGCGCGGCGGCCAGATCAAGGCCTACGCGGTGACGGCCGGAACGCGCCTCGCCAGTGCGCCCGAGATCCCGACCGCGGATGAAGCCGGCTTGCCCGGCTTTCATCTCTCGTTCTGGCAGGCGATGTGGGCGCCGAAGGGCACCCCGAAGGACATGATCGCGACGCTCAATGCGGCGGTGGTCGCCGCGCTCGCCGATCCCGTGGTGCGCGGCAAGCTCGCCGATCTCGGCCAGGTCATCCCGCCGCGTGCCGAGCAGACGCCGGATGCGCTGGGGGCGCTGCGCAAAGCTGAGGCCGACAAATGGTGGCCGATCATCAAGGCGGCCGGCATCAAGCCGGAGTGAGAGCGCGCACTCGCTCCAACCAGCGTAGCGCCCCGTGTCCGGCGGCGGCGCCGGTCGCAAACGCGGCCTGCAGCAGATAGCCACCGGTCGGCGCATCGACGTCGAGCATCTCGCCGGCCACGAAGGTGCCGGGGCGGCGTCGCAGCATGAAATTCTCATCGATCTCGTCGAACGAAATGCCGCCCGCTGTCGAAATCGCCCGGGCGATCGGCTCGGTGCCGATCAGGCGCACCGGAACCGCCTTGATCAGAGCGGCGAGCGCCGCGGGAGCAAGCTCCGACAGCCGCGTCGACGAAGCGACGGCGGCTTCCTGCAGCAAGCCAATCGCTGCCGGCGACAGGCTTGCGGTCTTGCGCAAGACGTTCGAGAGCGACTGCTTGCGGCGCGGTGCGCTGAGTTTCTGTTCCAGCGCGGCAGCGCTGCGGTCCGGACACAAGTCGAGCAGCAGCACCGCATGGCCCGCGACCGCGATCGCCTCGCGCAGAACATCGGACAGCGCGTAGAGGCTGCCGCCCTGCAAACCCATCCGCGTGATCACGGCTTCGCCGCGCACCGAGCGGCCGCCGAAGGACAGCGCGATCCGCTTCAGCGGCTGGCCCTCGAAGCGGCTGCGAAAGAGGTCGGACCAACCGACCAGGAAGCCGCAGTTCGCCGGCCGAAGCGGCGCCACCGCGATGCCGGCGCTGGCCATGGCGGCAACCCAAGCGCCGTCGGACCCGAGCCTCGGCCAGCTTGCGCCACCCAACGCCAGCACGCTTGCGTCGGCGGCCACAATCGTGCGCCCGTTCGGTGTGTCGAAGATAAGCCGCGCCGTATCGTCCCAGCCGAGCCAGCGATGACGCAGCTTGAACGCGACGCCCATGGTGCTGAGGCGCCGCAGCCAAGCCCGCAGCAATGGCGACGCCTTCATGGCCTTCGGAAACACCCGGCCGCTCGAGCCCACGAAGGTTGGCTGCCCGAGCTCGGCGCTGAAGGCGCGCAAGTCGTCGGGCGAGAACGCCGCGATCGCGGGCCGGACACGCGGCTCTGCGCTGCCGTAGCGCTTGAGCAATTGCTCGAGCGGCTCGCCATGCGTCAGGTTGAGACCGCCGCGCCCCGCGAGCAGGAACTTGCGGCCGACGGCAGGCATCTGATCGTAGATGGTGACGCTTGCGCCGCCGCGTGCCAGCACGTCGCTCGCCATCAATCCGGCGGGCCCGCCTCCAACAATCGCAATATGACTTCCGCTCGCGCCAGGTATCATACCGGGACATAGCGAGCGTTTGCGCGTTGGCGCAAGCGCTCGTGGCGTTGGTGAAGCCTATAGGGTGGGCTTCTGAGCTGTGGCGGCTGGCCCGGTCGCGGAACTGGCGCGCACGCCAAGCCCATCCGCCCGCGCGATGCCGATCGACACCACCGTGACGGCGACCAGGGTGGAGAGCGCAAGGGCAAGCGTTGCGAACAGCTCGACCGGGCGTGAGGAAGGCTTTGAAGAGCTACGCGTGGGGCTTAAGGACATGATCGGTCTCCGCGAATCAGGGTCAGCGATTTGTCGCGAAGCTCTATCCAGATACCGGCGCGCATTCGTCCGGACTTGGGCGAAGCCGGCGATGAATAGGGGCGATTTCGTGATTTTGGTTAAGGGGGCGTTAACGCCGCCGTCTCGGCCGCCTGATCGAGCATGGGCACATGCCCGGGCTCGGCCGCGACGCGATCGAGCCAGTCCCGGATCGCGGGAAACTCCGCGAGATCGTAGTCGCAAAGGTGGGCGACGTGCGTGTAGGCGTAGAGCGCGATGTCAGCGACGGTGTAGCGCTCGGAGACGAAGTAGCGATGCTGCTTGAGGTGGCGCTCCATCACGCCGAGCGCGCGATAGCCTTCCTCCATCCAATCATCGAGTGCGTGCTGCTGCAGCTCACGGCCGCCTTTGACCAGCGCCAGCCAGAAATATGCGGCACCGATATTGGGCTCGATACTGTGCTGCTCGAAGAACATCCACTGGAGCGCCTCGGCACGGTCGAAGCGGTCCGCGGGCCGCAGCCGCGTTTCGCTGGCGAGATGCCACAGGATCGCATTCGACTCGGCGACATAGCGGCCTGGGGCGATCTCCAGGAGCGGAACCTGGCCGCTGGGATTTTTCGCCAGGAATTCCGGTGTGCGGCTTTCGCCCTTGAGGATGTCCACCTCTTCCAGCCGATAGGGCGCGCCGAGCTGGGCGAGCGCAAGCCTCACCTTGTAGCTGTTGCCGGATCGCTGCATCGAATAGAGGGTATACATCGGCGGCCTTCGGTCCTCCGCGGTGAGCGCAAGTGTTCCGGCTTCCGAAGCTCCTAATCGAGTGGCGCAGCTGTTTTAGGAACTTCAAATCGGCGGCACGAGCTTCAGCAGCCTGATGCGAACACTATGACACGAGCAGGGCGATGTTGAGATGCCAAACTTTGCCATCGCCACTGAGATTACCTTCCATTCGGCGTGCCTTTGCGAGGAACATCCGGCTCACCGGGCAGCCGAGATGGAACTATAGCTTTGCCGTTGCCGGTGTTTGCGCTCGCTCGTTCATCTCCATCGCGCCTTGGCGTAGGATCGCAACATACACCGCGATCATGGTGATCACGCCGAGTGGAATGAATGTCGCCGAAGCGAAGCCGCGCGTCACAACGGGCACCAGCCAGAGCGCCGCAAGCAGAGTCTTTTCCCAGGGCCGGCATCCCTGCGTCAGGCAGTCGGACGCCAGGAAGGCGATGGCGGGGGCCAGGATCATCATGTCGTAGTCGTAGCCGTAGGGCGAGGCCAGCATGGCTGAAAGGCACAGCGCGGCTGCCTTGAGCGCGAATGATGCTGCGCTGCGCCACAACCATATCAGAGTGAAGCCGACCCCAAGCGAGACGGCCGCCTGCAGCGCATAGGCGACCGCGACCGATCCACCCCACATGCGCACCCAGGAGAACGTGCTCTGGATCTTGTGCCAGCCGGGATCGCCGGCCTCCAGCACGACCACGCGTGTGAATTGGGTTGAGGCCGCGAAGGCCTCCCAGATGTGCGGGCCGAAGGCCAGCGTCGCGGAGAGTAGCAGCAGGATCACGGTCGCGGCCGCGGAGGCAAAGGTGCGCCAGCGTCCGGTTGCTGCCAGCACGAACGGGACCATCAGCCCAAACTGCGGTTTATAGATGAGAAGTCCGAACAGGATGCCGGCAACTACCGGTCGGCGATCAAGCTGGACCAGTGCGGCGCCCATGAGGGCAGCACTCAAAAAGCCATTGTGACCGTGGCTGAGATTGACAAATACGGCCGGAAAAGCGGCCGCAACCAACAGTGTCAGGTAGCCGAAGGCGCGGTCGCCGTCGGCCACGCCGATCCTGGCTGGCGCGGTAGCGAGGATCGAGCGGATCGAGACGAGATAGAGCAGAAGGGTTGCAATCTGCCACACCGCCAGCGCCAGCCCATACGGCAGCAGGGCGAGCCCCGCGGCAACGAACAAAAAGAACGGCGGATAGTGCCAGCCATAGAATGGCGTGTCAGGGCCGAAGATCGCCTGCTCGCGCGCGTGTTGGAGCGGGGGGTCGAAGGGGGCGTGCGCCTGGCCCTCGAGCACATAGGTGCCGGCGGCATAGACATTGGAGAAATCGGTACCGAGCGGTCGCCCGAAGGCATCGACCCACCCGTTCGCCGTGACGGTCAGGTACCCGAAAGCGATCAGATAGCCGCAAACGAATGCCACCGTCACCCGCCGCACGCGCTCGTGCGTGAGCCACTGGCCAGTCCGTAGGTTGTTTAAGAGGCCCGCTGTCGTCATGCCTTGTCCGTGCGGGCGGAGCGCCACGGGTGCATGGGCTGCGTCGATGGGCTGCGTCGGCCGCTCCATCTAGCGCTAGCATGGCAGCCTTGCCCGGCGGTTAATCCGGCAGCCCCGGGAAATGGGCGGTTCACGAACGGTTCATGAGTGGTCATCGCGCTTGCCGTCGGCGCTGGGGGCCATTAGGACATCGGCGCACAACCTGGCCAAAAGGAGGTTCCCGTGGCCTTTCTCGCGGACTCGCTTCAGCGCATCAAGCCGTCTGCCACCATCGCGGTGACCGACATGGCGCGCGCGCTTAAAGCGGCGGGCCGCGACATCATCGGGCTGGGGGTGGGCGAGCCTGACTTCGACACGCCGGACCACATCAAGCAGGCGGCGATTGCGGCGATCCAGAGCGGCAAGGCGTCCAAGTACACCGCCGTCGACGGCATCCCCGAGCTCAAGGCGGCGATCGCGCGCAAGTTCAAGCGCGAGAATGGCCTCGACTACAAGCCTGCCCAGATCATCGTCGGCACCGGCGGCAAGCAGGTCCTGTTCAACGCCCTGATGGCAACGCTCAATCCGGGCGACGAGGTCATCATTCCGGCGCCCTATTGGGTCAGCTACCCTGACATTGTGCTGCTGGCCGGTGCCACGCCGGTGGCGGTGCCGACCCGGCTCGAGGACGGCTTCAAGATGAAGCCGGAGGCGCTCGAACGCGCGATCACCAAGAACACCAAGTGGCTGATCTTCAACTCGCCGTCGAACCCGACCGGCGCCGCCTACACGCGCGACGAGGTGAAGGCGATCACCGACGTGCTGATGCGGCATCCGCACGTCTGGACGCTCTCGGACGACATGTACGAGCACCTGGTCTACGACGACTTCAAGTTCTTCAGCCCGGCGCAGGTCGAGCCGGGGCTCTACGAGCGCACGCTCACCCTCAACGGCGTGTCGAAGGCCTATTGCATGACCGGCTGGCGCATCGGCTACGCGGGTGGGCCCGAGCATCTGATCAGGGCGATGGCGACGCTGCAGTCGCAATCAACGACCAATGCCAACGCGGCCGCGCAATGGGCGTCGGTCGCCGCGCTCGACGGGCCGCAGGACTTCATTCCGAAGCACAACAGCGTCTTCAAGGAGCGCCGCGACCTGTGCGTCTCGATGCTCAACCAGGCCAAGGGGTTGCGTTGCCCGAAGCCGGAGGGCGCGTTCTATGTCTATCCGTCCTGCGCGGAGACGATCGGACGCACCTCGCCATCCGGCAAGAAGCTTGAGACCGATCAGGATTTCGTCACCGAGCTCCTGGCGGCGGAGGGCGTCGCGGTGGTGCAGGGTACGGCCTTCGGGCTCGGACCCGCGTTCCGCGTGTCCTATGCGGTGGCAACGGGGCAGCTCGAGGAAGCCTGCCGGCGCATCCAGCGCTTCTGCGGCAATCTCAAATAACGACCGACCGCGAATGGTTAACGCGGCGCGAACTTTTTGAGGCTAATCAAGGCCGGCCTGCGACTTGCGGCCGAAATTTTCGTATCATTGATTCGAGACCCCGGGGCCATGCCGGACCCGGGAGGTTGCGTGAACGCGGAGGGATTGTGATGTCAAAGGCAATCGGGGCTGGGCTGGCTCTTGCGGTCATGTTGTTCGCGCCGGCCGCACAGGCACAGGTCAAGGCTGGTGTTCTGAGCTGTGATGTGTCGGGAGGTTTTGGCTGGATCCTCGGATCGTCGAAAACCGTGTCCTGCATCTTTACGCCGGACCGGCCTGGGCCCAGTGAGGGTTACGTGGGCTCGATCCGCAAGTTCGGGCTCGATATCGGAGTGACGACCCGACAGAGCATGGTGTGGGGCGTGTTCGCCGACACCTGGGGCGGGCTGCGCGGCGCGCTTGCCGGCGACTACGTCGGGGCGACCGGCGAGGTGACTTTTGCAGTGGGTCTCGGCGCCAATGTACTGGTCGGAGGCTCGAACCGCTCGATCGCTCTGCAGCCGCTTTCGGTGACCGGCCAGACCGGACTCAACATTGCGGCCGGCGTTGCCGACCTGCAATTGCAGCCTGCCGGCGGGCGCCGCTGACGCGCGGGTGACCGGCGGTTGACAGCGATATACAGGCCGGGCCGAAAGCCTGGCCTTATGCTCCTGACAAAGTGCTTCTGACCGATCACGCCGTGACCGACGACACGATGCGCTCGTATTTGCCGCCGGGCGTGCGCGGAATCGTATCCACGGCCGTCAACATGAGGGTCACGGGGCGTCCGAGCAGCCCAGCAAAATACCCACTCAGGCCTGCGTGGTCGGCGGGTGTCGCGCCTGCCGGCACGTAGACGAGCTCGATCGTCTCCGGGGCGGCCTGCCGAATCTGGAACTGGGTCGCCTCGACGTGACGCCGCACGCTCGCTGCCGGGATGGCGCTTTGCCAGATGCGCGCGCCGCGGGCGGTCACCAGCGCGTTGCGGCGGCGGCCCTCGATCCGTCGCAGCCGGATGAGCGTTCGGCCCGACCGGCCGGCGCCTTCCGCCGAGGTCGCGTAGTCGCCGATCTCGTAGCGGATGAAGGGTGTCGCGTAGTTATAGAGGCCGGTCAGGATGACTCGGCCGGTTCCTCCCGGCTCGACCGGCTGGTCGTCGTCGTCGAGCAACTCGACCATCACGTTTTCCTCGCAGACCAGAAGGGCGCCGTCGTCGGGCGATTGGAGCGCGATCGCGCCCACCTCGGCACAGCCGTAGATCTGCGCGACCTCGCAGCCGAAGCTCTGGCGCACCAGGTCGCTCGCGTCGTCGCTCGTGACTTCGCTGATGGCGACAAGTCCCTTCAGCCCAAGGCCCGCAATCCGTTTGGCATCCTGATGGCTCGCCAACTCCTGGGCGACCGACGGGAAGGTGAGAAGATATCTGGGACGGTGCCGCACAAGCCACTCGATCATGTTGGCGGTCGAGGTGCGCAGGTCAAGCGAGTAGTGCGGCGCGGGGCGGCCCGGATAGGACCATTGCATCTCAACCTTGCCGTTCGGAAAACTGCGGTCGTTCGCTGTATAGTGTCGGATGCTGGCCATCGGCGCGGCGTCGTCGTAGTTCCACCAGCGATAAAGGCGCTGCATCATGCAGGCGTCGGCGATCCGCACCAGCGCGCAGGTTCGGAATGTCATGCGGCTCGTCCCGGTGGTGCCGGACGTGCGCCGAGTGATCACGTCTCCGATGTCGGGCGGCGGTTCAGCCGGATTGATGCGGTCGATATCGCGCTCGACATGGGTCCTCTGCAGAATTGGCACCTCGCGCCACGCGCGCAAGTCGGGCGTGTCCGTGGAGCGGAACAGCGGCGCCAGCCGGTCACGATAGAACGGTGAGTGGGCGCGCGCAAAGGAGACAAGACGAGCCAGCAATCCGTCCCGGTAGGCGGTGAGCTCACTCCGCGGCAGTCGCTCGGTGCGTTGCAGGTTGGCGGCAAAGCGGCTGTAGACGTCGTCGTCCTCACTCATCGGCCTGGGCGATCCCGGGAAGCAGACACGGCCGCAACGCTGACGGCATGACTGGCGTCTTACTCACCGTTTGCAGGCTTGCGTCACCGATCTCGTCCATGGCCTTTCGCCCCCGTGTCCGGTCGACCGGTATCCTAGCATTGACGCACTGCGGTGGGGTGTCGCCATCCTTATGAACCGCTTGCCAAGCTGCCCTCTGGCTGAAACGATAGTTGCTCGGCCCAGTGTTTAGGCAAGGCCGCATCTCGTAGCGGATGGGTGGCGGAAATGGCACAGAACGGCACAAGAGCAACGGGTCCCCGGTGCGTCGCGCTGGTGGGCCCGTTCCAAAGCGGCAAGACCACGCTGATGGAGGCGATCCTCGCGCGCACCGGCGCGATAGCGCGTCAAGGCACGGTCGAGGCCGGCACCACCGTCGGCGACGGCAGCAAGGAAGCACGCCATCATCGCATGAGCGTGGAGCTCTCGGTCGCCACCACGACGTTCATGGATGAGACCTTCACGTTCCTCGATTGCCCCGGCTCGGTTGAATTCGCCCACGACATGCGCGCCGCGCTGCCCGCTGTCGATGCTGCCGTCGTGGTGTGCGAGATGGACGAGAAGAAGGTCCCACAGCTTCAGCTCATCCTGCGCGAGCTCGAAGATCAGAAGATTCCGCACTTCCTCTTCCTCAACAAGATCGACAAGGCCACGTCCACCATTCACGACGTCCTTGCGCTCCTGCAGCCGGCGTCGCGCTGCAAGCTGCTGCTGCGCCAGATTCCGACCTTCGCGGGCGACATCATCACCGGTTTCGTCGATCTCGCGCTCGAACGGGCGTTCGTCTACAAGGAGCACGCTCCTTCCGAGGTCGTTCCGCTCGAGGGCGAGATGCTCGATCACGAGAAGACCGCGCGCTTCTCGATGCTGGAGACGCTCGCCGACCACGACGACGAGCTGATGGAACAGCTGCTCGGCGACGTCCAGCCGCCCGCCGACAAGGTCTTCGACGATCTGGGCAAGGAGGTGCGCGACGGGCTCGTCTGTCCGATCCTGCTTGGGTCGGCCATCCGGACCAACGGTGTGTTGCGGCTGTTGAAGGCCATCCGCCACGAGGTGCCCGATATCGCCACGACCGTGAAGCGGATCGGGGTCAAGCCGGGCGCCGACTGCGTCGCCTACGTCCTCAAGAGCCTGCACACCGCCCACGGCGGCAAGATGTCGATCGTGCGCGTGCTGAGCGGGCAGATCCCGGACAGCTCGACCTTCCTCACGCCCGAGCGCGAGGCCGGACGCGTCGCCGGCATTTTCAAGCTCTTGGGCCAGACCACCGAGAAGCGCGGACCGGCCGCGGTCGGCGAAACCATTGCGCTGGGCAAGCTCGACCACGCCAATACGGGCGACACTTTGACGCTTGGAAAACACGCGCATCCGCCGCTGGTCAGGACCGCGCCTCTGCCGCCGGTGTTGTCGATCGCGATCGGCGCCAAGGAGCGCAAGGACGACGTCAAGCTCGGCCAGGCCCTGCACAAGCTGATCGAGGAGGATCCCTCGCTGTCGGTGGTCCACAACGCCGAGGCGCATGAAGTCGTGGCCTCGGGCCAAGGCGAGATGCATCTGCGCGTCGCAAGCGAGCGGCTGGCCGATCGCTTCGGCGTCCCGGTCGCCACCCGCAAGCCGACCGTCGGCTATCGCGAGACCATCAAGAAAGGCATCGTGCAGCGTGGACGCCACAAGAAGCAGTCGGGCGGCCACGGCCAGTACGGCGACGTGGTGGTCGACATCAAGCCGCTGCCGCGCGGCTCGGGCTTCGTGTTCACCGACGAGATCAAGGGCGGCGTGGTGCCGCGCAACTACATCCCCTCGGTGGAGGAGGGGGTGGCCGATGCGCTCAAGCACGGCCCGCTCGGCTTCCAGGTAGTCGACATCGCCGTCAAGCTGATCGACGGCTCCTACCACACCGTCGACTCGTCCGACATGGCGTTCCAGCTTGCGGGCCGGCTCGCCATCCATGAGGGCCTGCCGCAGTGTCAGCCGGTGCTGCTTGAGCCGATCTACCAGGTCGAGATCGTCTGCCCGAGCGAGGCGACCGCCAAGATGAACGCCTTGATGTCCGGGCGACGCGGCCAGATCCTCGGCTTCGACACCCGCGAAGGCTGGCCGGGCTGGGACGTGGTCCGCGTACAGATGCCGGAGACGGAGATCGGCGACCTGATCGTGGAGGTGCGCTCGGCGACTGCGGGGGTCGGCAGCTACACCTGCAAGTTCGACCACATGGCAGAGGTCACGGGCCGCACCGCCGAACAGATCGTGGCGGCCAAAAAGGCCGCCGCCGCGGCGTAGCGCGGCCTGAGGGCCAAAGGCGACCCCGGGGAGCCTGGACTCATCAAATACGTCCGGGTTCCCCCTTTTGTTACATCACACTTACGTCCCGCACCTGTGACTTGCCGTCGATCGGGCGTAGACTTATTGCTGCGTCACCTGATCCGGAGGACCAATCCCATGCATGTCATTCACCGCCGAGGCTGGGAAATCCCTGAGAGCTGTGCGACTCCCGAGCACCTGTTCCTGAGCCGGCGCGCCTTCCTGGCCGCGACCGGCGGCGCCGCGATTTCGCTGTCGCCGGAACTCGCGCTGGCGCAACGGGCGGCTGATCTGCCGGACCCCACCGCCAATCTCTATCCGGTGAAGCGCAACGAGAAATTCACCCTCGACCGGCCGGTCACGGACGAGAAGATCAACACCAACTATAACAATTTCTACGAGTTCAGCTCGACCAAGACGGTTGCCCGCGCGGCCCAGGCGCTCAAGCTGCGGCCGTGGACGATCAAGATCGACGGCATGGTCGAGAAGGAGCAGACGCTCGACATCGACGATCTGCTCAAGAAGGTGACGCTGGAGGAGCGCCTCTATCGTCATCGCTGTGTCGAGGCCTGGTCGATGGCGGTCCCGTGGTCGGGCTTCCCGATGGCCAAGCTGGTCGAGATGGCGCAGCCGCTGTCGTCGGCCAAATACGTGCGGATGGAGACCTTCTTCGACAAGGCCATGGCGCCGGAGCAGCGCAAGGCCTACTACCCGTGGCCCTACATCGAGGGGCTGACCATCGCGGAAGCCACCAACGAGCTCACCTTCATGGTGACCGGCGCCTATGGCAAGCCGGTGCCCAAGCAGATGGGCGCGCCGATCCGGCTGGCGGTGCCGTGGAAGTATGGCTTCAAGTCGATCAAGTCGATCGTGCGCTTCACCTTCACCGACCAGCGGCCGAAGAGCTACTGGGAGTCGCTGCAGGCCTCCGAATACGGCTTCTGGGCCAACGTCAATCCGCAGGTCGCGCATCCGCGCTGGAGCCAGGCGTCCGAGGAGTTCATCGGCACCGGCGAGCGCAAGCCGACGCTCATGTTCAACGGCTACGGCGAATACGTCGCCGACCTATACAAGGGGCTGGAAAAGGAGCGCCTGTGGGCGTGACCGGCGTGTTTTCCCCGTAGAGTGGGCAAAGGCGCGGTCCCAACGGGGACCCTTCATCCGCACCGCGGAGCGCCGCGCCCGCCCTACATTTCGTTAGCTCCCTTCTTCCACTTGCGCCAGCTTGCTGCGCCAATCCTTGCGGCTGCGGATCAGTGACCGCGCCGCGAGAATGAGCAGCACCGCGCAGATCGCCAGCAGCGCCGCCGCGATCGGCCGTTCGCTGACGTTGAAGAAGATCGTCCAGCTCCCGTTCGACATGATCAGCGACTGCCGCAGGCTCATCTCGAAGATCGGCGCGATCACGAGGCCGAGCACCAGCGGGGCCGGATCGAAGCCGAATTTGCGCAGGCCATAGCCGACCGCGCCCATGATCAGCATGATCCACACGTCGACGACGGAGTGGTTCACCTCGTAGACGCCGATGATGCAGAACATGATGATCAGCGGGTAGAGATAGGCGTACGGAATCCGCAGCACGCTCACGAACAGCCCGACCAGCGGCAGATTGAGCGCGAGCAGCATCAGGTTTCCGACATACATCGACGCAATGAAGCCCCAGAACACCTGCGGATGCTCGCTTACCAGCGACGGCCCGGGCGGGACGCCGTGGATGAGCAGCGCGGCCATCAGCACGGCGGTGACCGGGCCGGTCGGCAGGCCGAGCGCCAGCATCGGCACGAAGGCGCCGGTCGAGGCCGCGTTGTTGGCCGATTCCGGGCCGGCGACGCCGGCGACCGCGCCGTTGCCGAAGTCCTCCGGCGTCTTCGACAGGCGCTTCTCCAGCGCATAGGAGAGAAAGCTCGAGATGATGTGCGCGGAGCCCGGCACGATCCCGATCAGGAAGCCGAGCAGGCTGCCGCGCGCGATCGGCATCGCCGACTGCCGCCATTCCGTGCGAGTGGGCCACAGCTCGCGCAGGCGCGGGGAGACTACCTTCTGGGTGACGGTGTTGCTCGGTGTCGACAGGATCTCGCCGAGCCCGAACAGGCCGACAGCGACCGGCACGATGCCGATGCCGTCGCCGAGCTCGGGGATGTCGAACGAGTAGCGGAAATGCCCGGTCAGCACATCGATGCCGATCATGCCGAGGAGGATACCAAAGCTCGCCATCAGCAAGGTGCGCGCCAGCGAGGTCGAGGACATGTAGGCGAGGAAGATCAGGCCCAGCACCAGCAGCGCGGTGTATTCGGGCGGCCCGAACCGCAGCGCGAAGCCCGCGAGCGGCGGCGCCACCACGGTGAGCAGGATCACTCCGAACGTGCCGGCGATGAAAGAGCCCACCGCCGCGATGCAGAGCGCGGCGCCCGCACGGCCCTTCTGCGCCATGGCATAGCCATCGATGCAGGTCATCACCGAGGACGCCTCGCCCGGGATCCGCATCAGGATCGAGGTGGTCGAGCCGCCATATTGCGAGCCGTAGTAGATACCCGCGAGCATCACGATCGCCTTGGTGGCATCGAGGCCGTAGGTCACCGGCAGGAGAATGCTGATGCCGGCGAGCGGGCCGATGCCCGGCAGCATGCCGACCAGTGTGCCGACAAGGCAACCAAGGAACGCGTACAGCAGCACGTCCGGCCGGAATGCGACCGAGAAGCCGAGCAGCAAGCTGTCGAGGGTTGCTTCCACGCTGGTGCCCTAAAGGAAACCGAGAATGCCGGGCGGCAGCGGCGACTTGAGCAGCAAGCCGAATAGCAGATAGGTGAGGAGCGCAGTGCCGACGCTGAAGGCGAGCGCGCGCATGGTGGGCTTGCGCTCGACCGCGGCCGTCAGGCCGAACAGCAGCAGCGACATCGTCACCACGAACCCGAGCGTCGTATAGAGCGCGGTGGCGAGGGCAGCCGCGATCATCACACACAGAGCGTGTCCGCGGTCACTCCAGTCGATCTCTGCGAGTGGCGGGCTCGCGCCCCCACGCGCCATCAGCACCAGCCCGAAGATGATCATCATGCCGAGCACAAGCTTCGGCATCATGCCGGCGCCCGGCATCGCGAGCGAGCCCCAAGGCAGGTTGCCGGAGAGCGCATAGACGAGCGCGCCGGCGATCACGAAGGCGCCCCCCGCGACGTGGTCACGACGCAGGATCATGAATGGCTCTTTCTGATCTGTCCAACGTCGGGCGAAGGCCTTGCCTCACGATGATCTGCCGCACGTGAGGGCCTCTCCGTTCCCCTCCCCCCGCGCGTCTTCGCGCTGTGGGGAGGGGGAAGGGGTGGGGGGCTCGCTTCGTTTTGATGTATCGCCGCTAGGATTGCTTCCATGACGCTGTCGATGTTCTTCAGCACATCATTGTTCCAGAAACGCAGGATGTGGTAGCCCTGTGACTGAAGATAAATGGATCGCTCTGTGTCCCTGATAACGTTTTCAGGTTGATTGTGTTGCGCGCCATCGACCTCGATGACGAGCCGCCGCTCATGACAGGCGAAATCTGCGAAGTAGGGACCGATGGTGGCCTGTCGCCGGAAGTTCGAGTGCTCGATTGGCAGGCGTCGCAGATGCCACCAGAGTTTTCTCTCCGCGTCGGTCATGTCCCGACGTAGTCGGCGAGCGCGGGGAACGCGTAAATCAGTTTTTTCAGTTTGTTCACTTGCGGCCACGCTCGCCCCCCACCCCTTCCCCCTCCCCACCGCTCGCAAGAGCTCGCGGGGGGAGGGGAGCGGCACCGCCGTGCGCTCCTTTACATACAGAACGAGACTGCGATCACCCTCAAGAACTCACCCGTCCACTTTGCCGATCTGGCGCACGGCTTCCTCGATCCGCTTGGCGTCGGCGTCCCAGAATGCCTTGAACTCCGCCTGGTCGAGATAGGCGAGGTCCTGACCGAGATTCTTGAGCGCATTCGCGAACTGGTCGCCGTGCGCGGCTTTCTTGATGGCATCGCGCAGATAGGTGATGACGCCATCGGGCGTCCCCTTGGGTGCGAACAGCCCGACCCAGAGATAGTATTCAACGTTGTAGCCGAGCTCCTTCATGGTTGGAACGTCCGGCAGCGATTTTGCACGCTCGGCGCCGAACATTGCCAGCGGGCGCGCCTTGCCGGCCCTGATCTGCGCCATGGCGGCCGAGATCGACGACACCAGCACCTGCGAGTTGTTGCCAAGGAGCGCGGTCAGCGCCGGCCCACCGCCGGCGGTCGGCAGATGCCGCAGCTTGAGCCCGCCGGCCGCCATGGCGAACAGCGCGAGCGGGATGTGCAGCGCGCCGTAGAGCCCCGACGAGCTGAAGATGATCTCGTTCGGACGCTTGCGGACATCTTCGACGAATTCCTGGAGCGTCTTGTGCGGCTGCCGGTCGTTGACGATCAGCACGCAGGGATCGGCGACCACGCGCGCGATCGGAATGAAATCGGCGTTGGTGAACTTGACCGGGCGTCCGAATAGCCGGTCGACCTCGGCGAAGCCCGAGATCGAGGTGATGTGGGACAGGAGCGTATAGCCGTCCGGCTTGGCGGTGGCGGCGACTTGCGCCCCGACCTGGCCGGCAGCGCCCGCCTTGGTCTCGATCACCAGCGGCTGCTTGATCAGGGGCTCCATGGCGGCGGCGAGCGGACGCGTGACCACTTCGGTGGCGCCGCCTGGCGGAAATGGGCTGATGATCGTGATCGCGCGGCTGGGATAGGCCTCCTGCGCGAGAGTCGGGCGGGTGGCCAGCGCGGCAGCGGCGCCAGCGACGAAGCTGCGTCTGTCCATTGTCGTTCTCCCTGGACTTTGGTCGCGTATTGCGAAGATGCTGAGGATGCTAATGCATTTCCGGGGTTAAGTGGGAGGGAAAGAACCATGCCGGCCTATTGGGTGGCGCGCTCGAAGATCAACGATCCGGTCGAATACAAGAAATATACCGATCTGGTGCCGGCCATTCTCGCCAAGCACGGCGGCAAGGTGCTGGCGCGCGGCGGCCGGTACCAGATCATGGAGGGGCCGCAGAAGTTCCAGCGCTTCGTGGTGGTGGAATTCCCGACATTTGAACAGGCGGTCGCCTGCTTCACCTCGGCCGAATATGACGAAGCCGCGGCCTTCCGCCGCAGCGGGGCCGGCGAAGTGGAGACCATTATCGTGGACGGCGGCGACGCGACGCGATGATACGATCCAGTCACGGTTGCAAGTGGGCTCCGGTGCCCCGCTTTCGGAGGCCGCTGAGAATGCCTAGAATTGCCCAAAATACCAACCGGAGGACATGACCATGGTGCATCAATTGAACCGCAGGTCGGCGCTGCTCCTGGGCGGCGCGGCCGCGGCGGCTGCTGTCACGGGACCTGCGGTCGCGCAGACCGGCCAGCCGATCCGGATCGGCTTCAGCATGGCGTTGACCGGCGGGCTCGCGCCCAACGGCAAGTCGGCGCTGCTGGCGCAGAAGATCTGGGAGGACGACGTCAACGCCAAGGGCGGCATGCTCGGGCGGCCGGTCAAGCTCCTCTACTACGACGATCAGACCAACCCGGCGACCGTGCCCGGCATCTACACCAAGCTGATCGACGTCGACAAAGTCGAGCTGATCATCGGCGGCTACGCCACCAACATGCTGGCGCCCGCGATGCCGGTGGTGATGCAGAAGAACAAGCTGTTCATCGGCCTGCTTGGGCTCGGCGTGAACAGCGAGTTCAACTATCCGCGCTATTTCGTGATGATCCCGTCCGGCCCCGATCCGAAGCCGTCCTTCACCAAGGGCTTCTTCGAGCTGGCGATGAAGCAGAGCCCGCCGCCGCGCACCGTCGCGATCGTGGCGGCCGACGCCGAGTTCTCGGTCAACGCCTCCGACGGCGCGCTCGAGAACGCCAAGAAGCACAGTCTCAACGTCGTCTACAACCGGCGCTATCCGCCCAACACCACCGACTTCGCCCCGATCGTGCGCGCGATCGCGGCCACCAATCCGGACCTCGTGGTGGTGTGCTCCTATCCGCCCGACTCGGTCGGCATGGTCCGCTCGGTCAACGAGATCGGCTTCAAGCCGAAGATGATCGGCGGCGCCATGGTCGGCCTGCAGAACACGTCGATCAAGGCGCAGCTCGGCCCGTTGCTCAACGGCTGGACCAATTACGATTTCTGGCTGCCGGTGCCGAAGATGAATTTCCCCGGCTCGGCCGATCTCATGACCAAGTACCAGGCGCGTGCCGCCGCCGAAGGCGTCGATCCCTACGGCTACTACATGGCGCCGGAAGCTTACGCCCAGATGCAGGTGCTGCAGCAGGCGGTCGAAGCCACCAAGACCTTCGACGACGGCAAGCTCGCCGACTACATCCGCACCAGCACGTTCAAGACCGTGCTGGGCGACGTGCGCTTCGGCGCCAAGGGCGAGTGGGCGGAATCACGCGTGCTGCAGGTCCAGTTCCAGAACGTCAAGGGCAACGATCCGGCGCAGTTCAAGGGCATCGACACCCAGGTGGTGGTCGACCCGCCGGCCTACGAGTCCGGCAAGCTGATCTATCCCTACGAGAAGGCGAAGTAGGCGCTGCTCGCGCTTGGTTCAAACAAGTTGCACCACATCTCCACCGTCATGCCCGGCCTTGTGCCGGGCATCCACGTCTTACTTTCTGGATGCAAGTCGTGGATGGCCGGGACAAGCCCGGCCATGACAATGGTGTGAGTCATCGTCCAACATCCAACATCGTTGGAATCACATCACCAGCGTCAGCCGCTTCGCGGCGCGGGTGACGCCGGTGTAGAGCCAGCGCTCGCGGCTTTCGGGGAAGGCGAAGGATTCGTCAAACAGGACGACATCGTCCCATTGCGAGCCCTGCGCCTTGTGGACGGTGAGCACATAGCCGAAGTCGAACTCGTCGTACTTCTTGCGCTGCGGCCATTCGAGCGTCTCGATCGTGCCGGCGAAGCATTCCGGCCGCACCGAGACTTTGACGATTCGGTCGCCGATGCTCTCATCCGACGTGAGGTGCATGCGCAGGATCTGCCGGCGCGGGCGCGGGCGCTCTTTGACCAGCCAGAGCGAGCCGTTGAGCAGGCCCTTGCGCCGGTTGTTTCTGAGGCAAACCAGCTTGTCGCCGGCGACCGGCAGCGGATCGTCGAAGCCGCGCCGCTCGCGCAGCCGCGCATTGTAGGCGCGGCGCGTGACGTTGCGGCCGACCAGCACCTGATCGGCGTCGAGCACGCGCTGCGGATCGAGCCCGTCGCGCCGCACCACCTGGGTCTCGCCATAGAGTCCCGGGACCAGCCGCCGGCCCTCGCGGATGTCCATCGAGAGCTGCACGATCGGATTATCCCGCGCCTGCCGATGCACCTCGGTCAGCATCGCGTCGGGCTCGGCGTCGGTGAAGAAACCGCCGCCCTGGATCGGCGGCAGTTGCGCCGGATCGCCGAGCACGAGCAGCGGCACCGCGAACGATTTCAGGTCGCGCCCGAGCTCGGCGTCGACCATCGAGCATTCATCGATCACGATCAGCTTGGCTTTCGAGGCCGGCGCATCGTCCCATAATTCGAAGCTCGGCTGCTCCACGACGCTGTCAGGCGGCTTGTAGATCAGGCTGTGGATGGTGGAGGCGCCCTGGCAGCCCTTGTTGCGCATCACTTGCGCGGCCTTGCCGGTGAAGGCCGCGAACAGCACCTTGCCGTCGACGCCCTCGGCGAAGTGCCGGGCCAGCGTGGTCTTGCCGGTGCCCGCATAGCCGAACAGCCGGAAGATCAAGGGCGTGTTGCCGCGACCCGGCTTGGCCTTGAGCCACTCGGCCACCGCCTTGAGCGCGGCGTCTTGTTCGGGAGAGAAGGCGGGCATGTCGTCTCGCTCGCGGCTGGCCGCGCCATGTGGTCGCGCCCTGTGGCCGCGCCCTGTGGTCGCGCCCTGTGATTGCGTCATCTGGAACAAATCAAGAACTTTTGTCAACGCCGATTGCGGCGCTGTGACTTGTCTACGCCGCCTTGGCTTGTGCCTCGACCGCGAAATATTTGGCGAGCCAGTTCTCGACCACCCGATGCACCCGGGTGTTGCCTTCCGCGAACATGAAGTGGTCGGTGTCGGCAAAGAGATGCAGCTCGGTCGGCTGGCCGGCATGCTGGAACAGCTCGATCGACTGCTCGACCGGGGTGACGTGATCGTCCGAGCTGTGCAGGAGCAGGAGCGGCCGCGGCGCGATCTTGCCGACCACGTCGTTGGCGCGGAAATCGAACATGCTCTGCGCCGTCTCGGAGGGGAACATCTGCACCGAGCCGGGGACGACGTGGGTGCGCAGGTGCTCCGGGATCGGCACGATGTCGTAGCGCGGCACCATCAGTGGCTTGCCGGTGCGCTCGCGGTAGCCGCGGCCTTCCTCGAGCATGGCGGTGAACTTCTTCCAGCCGTCCGGCGTCGGATGCTGGCCGCGGAACTTGCGCTCGCCGTGGCCCCAGCCCGAGGCCGAGACCACCGCTGCAACGCGCGGATCAAGCCCGCCGCAATAGACCACCACGGCGGCGCCGAAACTCGATCCCATCAACGCGATGCGCTTGCCGTCAACATTCGGGTGTTGCGCCAAGAGCGTGAGCGCGTCGCTCGTCGCCGTCACCTGGTCGGGGCAGAGCAGCAGCCCCTTCTCGCCTTCGCTCTCGCCGCAGCCCGGCATGTCGAAGCGCATGCACACATAGCCGAGCTTCTCGAACATGGCGGTCGGCCGCATCACGTTCTCGGCGGTCATGCGGCTGCCGAAGCCGTGCAGGATGATGAAGGCCGGCCGCCGCTCGCCGGCCTTGAGCCCCTCCGGCACGCGGATGACGCCCGACAGCTTGAGACCTTTGGATGCGAAGCTCACGCTTTCTTCGGGCATTGGACCATTCTTTCTGAGCGATTGTTGAGGGCGTTGTTCTTTCAAGCCGCGAGGCCGTGCGCAAACGTCATCAGGCCGACGCCGGTCGCCCAAGGCTTGACCGCCTCATAGGCGATGACTTCGCCCTTGCGGCCGTCGAGCGCGCCCGCGAGCGCAATCCAGCTTAGAAGCTCGAAGGCGCCGGCGCCTGCGGCGGCGAACTCGGAGCGCTGGTAGGCACCGAGCGCCGCGCAGTTGCCGTCCGCCATCGCGGCCATGAAACGGTGGTCGAAGTCGGTGTCGATGATGCCGTGGTTGCGCTCGCCCGGGTCGTGCGACAACCCGCCGGTCGCGACGAAACCGATGCGCCGCGGCGAACGCCGCGCCACCTCGCCGACGATGCGCCCGAGCGCCAGCGCACGTCCGGCGGACGGCTGCGGGGCCGCGAGCGTGTTGAAGAACACCGGCACGACCGGGCGCTCCATTCTCGGCATGAGAAAGTGGAGCGGCAGCATGGTGCCGTGGTCGAACTCGAGCTCATAGGCGAAGCTCGGCTCGACGCCGTTGTCGTAGCAGGCCTCCAACAGCTCGGCCGCCAGCGCCGGATCGCCTTTGATCTCCTGTCGCGCGATCTGCAGCCACGGCTCGACCGGTCCGGAATAGCGCTCGGCGCGCCCGATGCAGAACGCTCCGACGTGATCGAGGAAGAAATTGGTCCAATGCTCGGAAGTGAGCACGATCAGCGTATCGGTTGCGCTCGCGTCAAGCTCCCGCCGCAGACGCTCGAAGGCGCCATAGATGCGGTCCTTCTGCGGGGCGGGCGCCGCGTCGGCCCAAGCGGTGATGCCCGGCGCATGGCTGGTCGCGCAGGCGAAGGTGATCGGCATCTAGTCTCCGCGGATGGCTTTGAGGTAGTCCGGCTCCGGCATCTTGTGCAGGAGCGTGAATGGCCGCAGCAGCAACCCGTGCACGCCCATGGCGTAGAGGGTGCCGACGTCGCGCTTGAGGAGCGCGTCGCGCTCCGGTGCTGCGAGGTCGTAGCCCGCAGCGAACGTCTCCGCCGACTGGAAGAAGGCCTCCCGGCACGAAGGCTTGCGGTTGACGTCACGGATCAGTTTCTGCAGGGCGTAAAGGCTCATGGGGCCATATTGGCCGCGCCCTCCCGCAGGCGCAAGCGCGCCATGTCCAAGCGCGCCGTTGCGGCGAGCCCGTCCGGGCTTGTCCCGGGCCTCTACGCCTTTATAACAGCGCGGCAAACAACGAAGGGACGAGGCGGGGCATGGCGTCATTGCGTTTGGCAACGTTCAAGGTCAATGGCCGCGTCAGCTACGGCGCGGTGACCGACGGCGGCATCTTCGACCTTGGCCGGCGGCTGGCGAAATACCCGAGCTTGCTCGACGTGTTTCGCGCCGGGGCGATCGGCGAGGCGCGCGCCGCCGCGACCGGGTCGCCGGATCATCAGCTCAAGGACGTCGAGCTGCTGCCGCCGATCCCGGCGCCGGAGAAGATCATCTGCGTCGGCATCAATTATCCGGAGCGCAGCGCTGAATACAAGGATGGCCGCGAGGCGCCCAAGTATCCGAACCTGTTCTGCCGCTTCCCGGGCTCGCTGGTCGGCTCTGGTGTGCCGATCGTGCGGCCGAAGGTCTCCGACAAGTTCGACTACGAGGGCGAGATCGTGATCGTGATGGGCCGGGAAGGGCGTCACATCCCGACCGACAAGGCGCTCTCTTATATCGGCGGCCTCACGCTCGGCAACGAGGGCAGCGTGCGCGACTGGCTGCGCCACGGCACCCTCAATGTCACCCAGGGCAAGAACTTCGACGCCTCCGGCAGCCTCGGGCCCTGGATCGTGCCGGCCGACGACCTCGATCCGGGCAAGCCATTGCGGGTGTCGACGCGCGTCAACGGCGAGTTGCGCCAGGAGGACACCACCGATCGCCTGACCTGGGGCTTTGCCTGGCTGATCAACTATATCTCCACCTTCGCGACGCTGCGCCCCGGCGACCTGATCTGGACCGGAACGCCGACCGGCGCCGGCGGCCATCACAAGCCGCCCAAGTGGCTCAAGCCGGGCGACGTGGTCGAGGTCGAGGTGCCGGAGATCGGCGTGCTGCGCAACACGGTGGTCGACGAGACGTAGCCGCTGAAGCGTCACCGCGCGGCCCAGCGTTGCCCCGCCCCTCATCCTGAGGAGCGCGCGCAACACCGAAGGAGCGATACCGCAGGCCTCAGCTAGCGCGCGTCTCGAAGGATGGGGGTGGCCTCATGCTTCGAGACGCATCGCAGCGCGCCCGAGCTTCGTGGAGGCTCCGAGCGTGTGGTCGCTGCGATGCTCCTCAGCATGAGGCCGAGCCTGTCCCTATTCCCATTCCCGGCTCTGGCGTGCTAACCCACGTCAGTCCTTTGTTATCCGGGGGTTTCTCAGCCAATGGCCAAGTTGCAGCTTACGTTTGCGTCCGCGCTCTATGACCGCATGCAGCCGATCTATACCGGGGAGGTCCCGGTTGACGGCATCGATCTCAACTTCATCCGGATCGAGCAGCCGCGTCCGATCTTCGACCGCATGTCGGGCGGCCAGGAGTTCGACGTCGCCGAATATTCGAGCTCGGAATACGTTCAGCGCTACGCCAACAAGCAGTGCCCGTTCGTCGCCATCCCGGTGTTCCCCTCGCGCTGCTTCCGCCACAGCTTCATCGGCATCAACAAGAAGTCGGGCATCACCAAGCCGAAAGACCTGGAAGGCAAGCGCATCGGGGTCGCGCTCTACACCATGACGGCCGCGATCTTCATCCGCGGCATCCTGCAGCACGATCACGGCGTCGATTTCTCGAACTGCACCTGGGTGCAGGGCGCGATCAACGACAAGGGCGCGCATGGCGCGCCGGTCGTGCTGCCGCTGCTCAAGCCGGTGAAGATCGAGCAGGGTCCGCCCAACAAGTCGCTCGACGACATGATCCAGGAGGGCGTAATCGACGCCACCATCGGCACCAGTATGCCGGAATCGTTCCGCACCAATCCGAACATCGCGCGGCTGTTCCCTGATTTCGTCGAGCGCGAGCGCGATCACTACAAGCGCACCAAGATCTATCCGATCATGCATCTGGTCGCGATCAAGAAGTCGGTCTACGAGAAATATCCGTTCGTGGCGACGAGCCTCTACAATGCGTTCCAGCGCGCCAAGGAGATCGCGCTCGTGCGCATGTATAACCAGCGCGCGCTGCGCTACATGATGCCCTGGCTGCCGCGCGACATCGACGAGATCCATGAGTTCTTCGGCGGCGATCCGTGGCCCTACGGCGTCGAGGAGAACCGCCCGACGCTCGAGGCGCTGGTGCAGTATCTGCAGGATCAGCACCTGACGAACTGGAAGCCGACGCTCGAAGAGCTGTTCGCGCCGGTCTACGGCCTCGAATAATTCCGCCGATCACCGTCATCATCTCAATCCCGCCGGAACCCCTCCCATGGCCAATCTCGACGCACTCATGAAGGACCTCGTCATCGCCAACCGCATCCTTGCCAAGGAGGACGTGGTCGATGCCTACGGTCACATCAGCATCCGCAACCCCGACAACCCGAAGAGCTTCTTCATCTCGCGCTCGCTGGCGCCGGAGCTGATCGAGAAGGGCGACATCGTCGAGCTCGGTCTGGACGGCGAGCCGGTGGGAAACGAGAAGCGCTCGCTCTACCTTGAGCGGTTCATCCACGCGGCGATCTACGAGGCGCGGCCCGACATCAACTCGGTCGTGCACGCGCATGCGGAGGACACGCTGCCGTTCGGCATTGCAGCCGCGACCAAGCTCAAGCCGGTGATCCACTCCGGCAGCTTCATCGGTCCGAACGTGCCGGTGTGGGACATCGCCGACAAGTTCGGCGCCACCAACGTGCTGGTCACCAACATGGCGCAGGGCCGCGATCTCGCCAAGTGCCTCGGCAAGAACAGCGTCGCGCTGATGCGCGGACACGGCTTCGCCTCGGCGGCGCGCTCGCTGATCGAGGTGGTGCGGCTCTCGGTCTATCTGCCGCGCAACGCGCGCGCGCTGATGCGCGCCAAGATGCTGGGCGGCAAGATCAAATACCTGTCGAAGGGCGAGATCGACGCGCGCAACAAGGGCTACAGCCCCTATTCGACCGAGACCTGGCGCGCCTGGGAATACTGGGCCAACAAAGCGGGCGTCGGCAACCTGCTCACGCGCCCGGACGGCCAGCCGGTGCATGATGGCAAGCACGACCATAAGCACGATCATTAGGGGCGAATAGCGAGTGGCGAATAGCGAATGGGGAGAGAGAGTGACCAGCTGCTTTTCCCTACTCGCTATTCGCTACTCGCGCTCTCTAGTCGCCATTCGCCTGTCCTGAGGAACTCCCTATGAAGCTCGCAAGCTATATCGCCAACGGCAAGCCGGCCTTCGGCGTGGTCGTGGGCGACGGCGTCGTCACCATGAACGATCGCCTCAACGGCCGTTACGCGACCCTGCGCGACGTGATCGCGGCCGGCGCGCTCGACGAGCTGCGCCGCGCCGTGCAAGGCGCGCAGCCGGATCAGACGCTCGCGGGCCTGCAGTATCTTCCGGTAATTCCCAATCCGGAAAAGATCATGTGCGTCGGCATCAATTACAAATCGCATGCCGCCGAGCACGGCACCGAGGCGCCCAAGCTGCCGAACATCTTTCTGCGCTTCGTCAACACGCTAGTGCCGCACGACGGGGCCATGATCCGCCCGAAGGTATCGACCAGTTTTGATTTCGAGGGCGAGCTTGCGCTCGTCATCGGCAAGGCTGGCCGTCACATCAAGCGCGAGAACGCGCTTGAACACATCGCCGGCTACACCTGCTTCTGCGACGCCACGGTGCGCGACTTCACCAAGTATTCGCTCGCTGCCAGCAAGAATTTCATTGGCTCGGGCCCGCTCGGACCCTGGATCGTCACCGCGGATGAAATCCCCGATCCGACCAAGCTGACGCTGGTGACGCGGCTCAACGGCGCCGAAATGCAGCGCTCCGGCACCGACATGCTGATCCACGACATCCCGGCGATCATCGCGTTCTGCTCAATGTTCACGCCGCTCACACCGGGCGACATCATCGCGACCGGCACGCCGGACGGCATCGGGGCCAAGCGCACCCCGCCGGTGTGGATGAAGGCGGGCGACGTGCTGGAAGTGGAAGTGTCCAGCATCGGCACGCTGCGCA
>DAIUEP010000021.1:33666-35510 GCA_036845065.1 Xanthobacteraceae bacterium
AAAAGCGCCGCCCGAAGGCGGCGCCGAAGCGTTGATCGCGCGTGACGTGACCGTCACTGCACCAGCTGGATCACCTTGCCGTCCTTGGCTTTGCCCTGCGCCCGGTATTGGCCGATGTTCTTCAGCAGCGCCGAGTCCGACACCGTGTAGAGAATGGCGTTGCCCGATCCCGTATTGGTGTGCTGGCGCCACACGAAGTTGGGCACGACCATGATGTCGTTCTCTTCCCAGTCAAAGGTCTGGCCGCCGATATCGGTCTTGCCCTTGCCCCCAATCACCACGATGAACGTGCCGCAGGTCTCGCGCTTGGGCTGGGTCTGCTCGCCGGGGCGGATGAGCTGTGCCTGGTAGTTCAACGTCGGGAACACCGGCTTTCCGGTCACCGGGTTGACCAGTTGCATCTGGATGCCTTCGAACGGATCGCCGACTTCCTTGGCCAGCCGCTCGAGCGCGGTGCGGATCTCGTCGCCGCGATAGTGGATATACGGCGCCGGCTCATTGCCCCAGCCGCGCTGGTGCGAGACGAAGGTCGGAATCAGCCCGCCGTTGCCGTAGAGGCGCTCGGAGTGGCCGTTCTGCATCAGCGTGGCCTGGCTCTTGGTGTTGCTCGCGCCGCCCGGCTTGAACTCCTGGTCCACCCAGGCGCAATCGAGGAACTCCATCAGCGGCCAATCCAGCATGTCGATCCAGATCACCGGCTGGCCGGCCTCGTTGCCATGATCGTGCCAGGTGCCGTTCGGCGTGAGGATGATGTCGCCGCGCGTCGCCTCGCAACGCTCGCCCTCGACGTTGGTGTAGCCGCCCTTTTCGGACAGGATGGTGCGGCTGGCGTTCGGCGAGTGCACATGCGCAGGCGCGATGTCGCCCGGATTGTAGATCGAGATCGCGCAGCGGATCGTGTTGGTCACCTGCAGGCGCCCGTTGAGGCCCGGATTGGTCAGGAGGATGCTCTGGCGGTCGGCGAACTCGATCGGCGGCACATCGGCCTTCGCGGCGATGGTGGAGAGGCGATCGAGATAGGCCTTGTAGTCCTTCCAGCGCCAGCGATAGGGCGCGCTCTTCATCTGGTTCGCCGCGACGCGGCCGCTCGCCATCGAGCCGGTTCCGGTCGCGCCGCCAGTGTCGGTGAACCACGGGCGCTGCGCCGGCGCATTCATCTGGGTCCGGACCCAGATGTGCTCCTTGGAGGCATCCGTGTTGATCTGCTCCATCAACTCGCGCGCCTTGTTCGAAAGCGCCGGACGGGCTGCGGGTTCCTGCAGGGTCATGATCTCCTCCTGATCCGGCGGCGGGCCGCCAATGTTGGCAAAGTGATGAACCGTTAGGGATGCCCTGGTCTCGGGCCGGGGCGCTTCTCTGCCGGGGCGCTTCTCTAATCAGGTATAACGCCCCCGGAATGATTGCAACGGCGTGCCAGAGCCGGGAATCGCAGCACTCATCTGCGGGTTTGGACGGCTTTGGGCGGACCCCAGGGTCGCCGATCACCCTTTCAGGAAATCCGCCACCGCCTTGGTGAAGGCCTGCGGCTGCTCGACGTTGGAGATGTGGCCGGCGCCTTCGAGCTTAACCAGGCGGGCGCCTGGTACGGTGGCATGGATCTGCTCCATGCCGG
This sequence comes from Xanthobacteraceae bacterium, assembly GCA_036845065.1. Lineage (GTDB taxonomy): Bacteria > Pseudomonadota > Alphaproteobacteria > Rhizobiales > Xanthobacteraceae > VAZQ01. The sequence continues at coordinate 35,279 of DAIUEP010000021.1, forward strand.
CGAGCGTCGCGTCCTTGGTGCCCACGATGCACAAGGTCGGACGGGCTATTCCCGGAAGGCCCGGCCGCAGATCGTAGTCCGACAGCGCCTGCGCGCAGCCCGCGAAGCCCTTGTACGGCGTGGTGCGGATCATGCCGCGGATCTTGTCGAGCACTGGCGCCTTGGTGGCGACGAAGTCGGGCGGAAACCAGCGGTTCACCGTTACATCGACCAGCGCCTCCATGCCCTTTTC
>DAIUEP010000022.1:0-9142 GCA_036845065.1 Xanthobacteraceae bacterium
TTCTCTACTATTCTTCATCTAATACGTCTCCGAGTCGCACGAATCGATTTAACAACGAGATGCTTGCATGAAATGAGGCAATTTCAGGGGCGCGGCATGCCTGCGAACAACAGAACACCAGATCGCGTCCAGTAAGACCCTGACTTGGTCTTTGGTTGCAGAAAACCGATACGCGCCCCGCGGCACTTCATATCGTTTCGCCACTCCTGCGGTGCAGCCCGATCGTCAGCAGCGCCCCGCCGCGATCTCCGCCTTCAGCCACGGAATCACCTCGTCGAGGATCGCGCCGAGCGGCGTCGTGGCCTCGAAGCCAAGGAGCCGCCTCGCCTTGTCCACCGACGGGATGCGCTTCTGCACATCGTAGACGAAGGGCTCGTCGCACACATAACGGAACGGCTTGTCCGGATTGACCCGCTCCCAGACCATGCGGGCCAGCGTGAGCACGTCGGTCGCCACCGCGGTCGACAGGTTGAAGTCCTCGTTGCGCGCTTCCGGACGCTCGATCGCGAGCCTTATGCCGCACGCGAGATCGCCGCCATAGGTGTAGCAGCGAACCTGCTGCCCGTTGCCGAGGATATGCAGCGGGTCCTGGCCTTTGAGCACCTTCTGCACCAGGTCGGGAATGACGTGGCTCATGGCGAGGCGGATGTTGCCGGACGTCACCTCGACGTCGGTCAGCGCGCGCCGCTCGCCGACGCCGGCGCAGTTGAACGGCCGCACGACCGTGAACGGCAGCCCATATTGCTCGTACGCGCCCTTGGCGAAATATTCGCAGGCGAGCTTCTGGAAGCCGTAGGTCGAGGACGGCGCCGGAATACGCTTGAGCGCGTCTTCCGGGGTTGGCCATTCGGTCGCGTTCTCGAACACCATCGAGGATGACAGCACGGTGATCTTCTTGAGCGCCCGCTCCCGATGGGCCCACAGCGCGGCGTCGAAGATCGCCGCGGTGATACGCTCGTTCTCCGCGATCAGGTCATAGGCGAGCGCGTGGAAATAGGAGATGCCGCCGATCTTGGCGGCGAGCGCCACCGCATGATCGCAGTCCTCGATCAGGCGCCGCAGCAGCCCGACGTCCTTGGCGTCCCCCTCCGTAAACAGATAGTTCGGGTGCCCATCATAGCTCTTGGCGATGGGCCCGTATTTCCCGAAGTTGTCGATGCCGACGACCACATGTCCGGCCTCGAGCAGCTCAGCCACCAGATAGCCGCCGATGAACCCCGCCGAGCCTGTGACCAAGATCTTCATATGAGCCACCGCTACGACAACGCACGCCAGAGATCGACGACGATCTTGCCCTTGAGCTTGCCGCGCTCGAGCGAGCGATATTGCGTGTGCGGCGTCGCCAGGATGACGATGTCGGCGCGCTCAAGCAGCTCGTCGAGCGGCACCAGCCCGTCCTGCGGCAGAAAGGGATCGTGGCAGAGCACCTCCTTGGCTTCCATCGCGGCGAGCTTGCGCAGCTTGAACGACAGGCTGTCGCGCGGATCGTCGCTGTCGGCCTTGAAGGTCATGCCCAGGATGCCGATCGTCTTCTGCGGCAGGTCGTTATCGCACAGCCGCTGCTTGATGTGCTCGATCAGGAACTGCGGCAGGCCTTCGTTCACCAGCATGGCGGCGTGCCCGATGAAAAAGTGGTTCTGGCTGAACGCCGCAAGCTGCATCGTGTCCTTGAACAGGCAGGGTCCGGCCGCAAAGCCAGGCGACGGCAGGTCGCGGTTGCGCTCATAGCCGTGCACCATGGCGTCGTACAGCCGGCCGTAGTCGACGCCGCGCTGCGTCGCCATGGTGTAGAACTGGTTGGCGACCGCAAACTTGATGTAGCGCCAGGCGTTCGAGAACAGCTTCGACAGCTCGGCCTCGAACGGCGTCAGCTCGATGACGTCGCTCTTCGTCACCTTCGCAAACAGCCGGCGCACTCGCTCGCGCGCATCGTCGTCGAACGCCGATATGATCTGCGGCAGCTCGGCAAGCTCGATCAGCGCTTCGCCCTCGGCAATGCGCTCCGGACAAAACGCCACCTGAACCTTGCGGCCCTTGCTGGCGAAGTAGCTCTGCAGCCGCTCCGACGTCCCGGGATAGACCGTGCTGCGCAGCAAGAGGACCTGTCCGTCGCGAAAATACGGCAGGTAGCCGTCGATCACGGCGAACAGGTCGGCGAGGCGCGGATTGAGATACTCGTCGACCGGCGTGCCGATCACGAGCACCACGATGTCGCTCTCCCCGATGACGGAGGCGGGGCCGCTGACGGCGCGCAGATTGCCGCTCTTAAGCGCCCTCGGAAGAGCCGCATCGCCGCCCTCCTCCTTGAACGGAAAACGGCCCGCCTGGATCTCGGCGATCGCCACTTCGTTGATGTCGAGCAGAGTCGTGCGCACGCCGACAAGCGCAAAGCTGATGCCGAGCGGCAGCCCCACGCGCCCCGCCCCGCCGATAATGCAAACGCTTGACTCACGAATGTCCATCATTGCCGCGCCGACGTGAACAGGCCTTGGAAAGTCTCGCCCGGCGTCACCACGGCACCCGGCCGAAGGCACGCTGCAACAAGGCGTGCTCGTGCTTGCTGCGCTCGTGGTAGGACGAGTTCTCCTCCACCTGCTGCATCACGGATGACTGGTGAACCAGCCGGATCACCAGCGGCCAGGGCAGAGCATGCCGATGCAGGCGGATCGAGGAGCCTCCGAATCTCAACACCGACGCCAACCAGGGCCGCACCGGTGCGATGATCTCGGGGATCACCGGGGCCGTGGCCTCGACCAGGTGAACCCTCCGGCATCCGCTGTCGCCCAGCCGGCCCAGCCACTCGTTGTCGTGGTGGATGCGGTAGCCCTCGTCGAACGCGCCCACCCTGTCCCAGGTGTTGCGCTTCATGAGCCAGGTCGATGCCGTGGCAAAGTCCACGGTCCGGATGACATCGCCCTGCTCGGTGACTTCAAGCTGGGTCGATGAGACAAAGTCCGCATTCTGCAGCGCCGCCAGCGCCGTCTCCAGGAACAGCGGGTGCCACTGATCGTCATCCTCGAGGAAGGCCAGGTAGTCGCCACTGCAACGGCGCGCCGCCGCGTTGAGCGCCGCCGTCACCGACTTGCCGCCGCTTTCGATGAACTCGACCCCGAGACGCTCGGCAAGGCCTGCCGGCACCCGGGCGCCGGCCCCCGCGTCAATGCCAACGAGAATCTGGAATGTCACCCGGTTGGCGGCGGTCTGGGCGCGGATCGACGCGACCGCCTGCTCGACAAAAAGCCGGCCCGATTGCCTCGGATCTGTGAACGACTTGAGGAGCGACGGGAGCACGACGGAAACCGTTGTCAATCACGCCTCCCGGTACCCGGACGGCCCGGATAACTATTTGTACGTTATCGAGCGCGCTCGGGGGCAGCAACCCGGCCACCTTGCCGGCCGCGGTACAGACCTTTGCGTTTTCGGGGCACCATCCGACGTCCCGATACCGCATAGCGGCTGCCTCGCAATTCATGGCATATGACGCAAAGATGCCGCAGTGTCGCCTCATTCGAGCCTTTGGCTTTAACCTTATGAGGATGGGTAGTTGTATCGCGTGCGCCTTGGCCGGCCTGTTGTTCGGCGGGACAGAGGTCGTGCGCGCGGAGGGCGCCTGCCGCTTCGAGCGATTGGGCTCCGGAACAGTTACCAGAGTTGTCGACGGGCGCAGCTTCGTGCTTGAGGATGGGCGTGAAGTCCGCATTGCTGGCATCGAGATACCACCTCACCCAACACCACCAGGCGCTTCAGCCAGAACGGCCCTTGAAGCGATGCTGCTCGGTCAATCCGTGGAGCTTCGCGGCCCTGAGCTTGTTAGGGATAGGTATGATAGAACCGTCGCCTTCGTTCAGCGGACCGGCGAGGCGGTTACCGTGGCAGGTGAAATGCTGGCGCGCGGCCACGCGCGGGTTGGTGCTCAGGTAGGGGATACCACTTGCGCTGTTGAACTCTTGTCACGAGAGCGTGTAGCGCGCGCCGCCAAGCTTGGTCTCTGGGGCGAACCATATTATGAGGTAATTGAGGCAGGGAACGGCTCTCAATTGCGGGCGGCGCGGGGCCAATTCGCGGTTGTGGAGGGCAAGGTCTTGTCGGTCCGCGAAAGCGGGGGCACGATATACTTAAATTTCGGGCGGCGCTGGTCCGAGACGCTCACGGTCACGATATCGAAACGCCAAGAGCGCATTTTCTCTGGAGCTGGAATGTCGCCGAAGCGGCTTGAGAATCGCGCGGTGCGCGTTCGCGGTTGGATCGAGGAGCGCAATGGTCCAAGGATCGAGGCAAACCGGCCGGAACAGATCGAGGTTGCCGGACTGAACTGATGCAGCAGGCGACGGGCAGGAATCGGGGGCAGAGCGAAACGCATGGCACGCGCCGCGCGTTTCCGGTGGTGCTCGTCCTCTCGCTGGCGCTCGGCGGCTGCTTCGCGTTCGGTGGGCCAACTCCGGACCGACGGGTCACATTGCCCGACCCGCCCAAGGATTCCGGCGCGCCGCCGCCGGCGGTGCGCGAGCATCAGCGCATTCTTTCCGCCTATAGTGGCACCTACGAGGACGCGCGGCTTGAGGCCCTGGTCAAGCAGGCGGTGGACAAGCTCGTGGCCGCATCCGAGCGGCCGGATCAACGCTACCGGATTACCATCTTAAATTCGCCGGCTATCAACGCGTTCGCGCTGCCGAGCGGTCAGCTCTATGTCACACGCGGCCTGATCTCGCTCGCCAACGACACCTCCGAGCTCGCCTCCGTGCTGTCTCACGAGATGGCGCATGTCATCGCCCAGCACGCGACCATCCGCGAGGACCGTGCCCGCCAGGTGGCGCTGGTCACGCGCGTGTTCGACAACCTCGGCAACGACCCTGAGACGACCGCGCTCGCGCTCGCCAAGTCCAAGATTGCACTCGCTAGCTTCTCGCGCGCCCAGGAGTTCGAAGCCGACGGCATCGGGGTCGGCATCGCGGCACGCGCGGGCTACGACCCCTACGGAGCCGTGCGCTTCCTTACGTCGATGGGGCGCAACTCCGAGCTCAAGCCGACCGCGCGGGTGCAGCTCGACCCGCGCGCGGCCGACTTCCTGTCCTCGCATCCTGCAACGCCTGAGCGCGTGCGCAACGCCCAGTCCAACGCCCGCCAATACAGCGCGCCGGGCAATGGCGAGCGCGAACGCGAGGCCTATCTCGCCAGCGTCGATGGCCTCATCTACGGCGAAGACCCGAGCGAAGGCTTCGCGCGCGGCCGCCGCTTCCTGCACCCCAAGCTTGGCTTCACGTTCCTGGCGCCACAAGGCTTCACCCTCGACAACACCGCGCAGGCGATCCTGGGCGTCAAGGAAGGCGGCGGTCAGGCGATGCGACTGGACGTCGTGCGCGTTCCAGCCGAGCAGAAGCTCTCCGACTACCTGACCTCCGGCTGGATCGAGGGCATCGAGGCGAATTCGATCGAAAACCTCGGCGTCAACGGTTTCACGGCAGCGACCGCGATCGCCAAGGGCGACCAGTGGTCGTTCCGGATCTATGCGGTGCGGTTCAGCTCGGACGTCTATCGTTTCATCTTCGCCGCCAAGCGCCTGACACCGGACATCGACAAGACCTTCCACGACGCGGTCGTGAGCTTCCGGCGCATGAGCCTTGCGGAGACGAGCTCCGCCAAGCCGTTGCGGCTTCGGGTGGTCACCGTTGGCGAGGACGACACGGTCGAGCGGTTGGCCGCCCGGATGGCGATCCATGACCGCCCGGTTGAGCGTTTCCGCATCCTTAACGGCCTCACCGCCGGCGACCGGGTCAAGCCGGGCGACCAGGTCAAAATCGTGACAGAATAGCGCGGCGTTCGAACCGTGTGAGGACTGTCATGCTCTGCCGACATCTTGTTGCTGTGTGCGCCCTGCTCGGAACGCTGGGGGCCGTGACCGCCCGTGCCGAGACTGCGCAATACCCGGACTGGAAAGGCCAATGGGTGCGCAAGAGCGCCGGGACCTTCGATCCCGACAAGCCCTTCGGGCTCGGACAGCAGGCGCCGCTGACGCCTGAGTACCAGAAGGTTCTGGAAGACAGCGTCGCCAGTCAGGCCGCCGGTGGGCAAGGCAACAACCCGATGGCGGCCTGCATTCCACCCGGCATGCCGCGCATGATGATCGGCTACGGCGGCGGCTTCGAGTTCGTCATCACGCCGGAGATCACCTACGCGGTGCAGGGCGAGCCGATGCTGCAGCTGCGCCGCATCTTCACCGATGGGCGGAACTGGCCGAAGGATGTCGAGCCCTCGTTCTCGGGCTACTCGATCGGGAAATGGGAAGGCCGTGACGGCCGCTATGACACGCTGGTGGTGGAGACGCGCGCCATCAAGGGGCCGCGCAGCTACGACTCAAGCGGCCTGCCGTTCCACAAGAACAACGGCACAGTCGTGCACGAGCGCATTTATCTGGACAAGTCCAATCCGGACATCCTGCACGATGACATCACGGTGGTCGACGAAGCCCTGACGCGCCCGTGGTCGGTGGCGAGGACCTACCACCGCCAGCGCAAGACCGCGTGGCTCGAGACCATCTGCGGCGAGGACGAGCACCAGGTGAAGATCGGCAAGGAGCAGTATTTTCTCAGCGCCGACGGCTACCTGATGCCGACCCGCAAGGACCAGCCGGCGCCGGATTTGAGATACTTCAACCAGCCTCCAAAGTAATATCAAAGGTGCTTGGTGATGACTCACGGCATCGTCATGGCCGGGCTCCGTCCGGGCCATCCACGTCTGTGAAGTTGCTCTGCTTTCAAGTCGTGGATGCCCGGCACAGGGCCGGGCATGACGCTGGAGAGATTTGTGCCAGACAACTGATGCTTACCTACTCGCCCTGGGTCGCTCGCTCGGCGAGCTTGACGATGGCCTTGGGCGTGGCGAGCGCGGCCGTCACCAATTCCGCGATCCGCTCGCCGGTCTGCGGCGCCACTTCGAAACCCATCGCCTCGGCTTCCTTCAGGAAGGCCGGCTCCTGCATGGTCGCATCGAAGGCGCGGCGCAGCACCTCGACCCGGTCGGCCGGCACAGAAGGCGGCGCCATCAGGGGCCGGCCCAATCGGGTGTTGCCGGAGAAGAACGTCAGCACCTGGCGCTGCTCGTCGGTCTTGAGAAAATCGAAGATCGTCGGCGCGCCGAGCCACGCCACCTGGTCGGGCTCCATGTTGAACAGGATGCGCATCTGCCCGGTGTCGACCCATTGCCGGCGCGCGCCGACCGGCCCGCCCACGCTGTTGACGAATCCGCCGACCTCGCCGCGCGTCACCGCCAGCACGACGTCGCCGGGCGAACGATAGCCCTGCACGATCTTGAGCTTCATGCCGAGCAGGTTCTTCAGAAGGAGCGGCGCCGCGGTGACGCCCTGCACGCCGCCGGGCGCGCCCACGATCAGCTCGCGCGCGAACAGGTCCGACACCGTGTCGAATCCAGACGCGGCCGACACGAACATCACCCGATGGTTGAGCTCCGGGCTGCCGAGCCAGTTGAAGCGGCCCGGGTCGTAGCGCACGTTGGCAAGGCCCATGACGGCCGCGTCGGTCATGTTGCGCGACACCATGCCAAGCACGGTGCCGTCGCGCGCCGCCACGTTGTAGAGATGATTGGTCGCCACGATATGACCGGCGCCCGGCATGTTCTCGACAATGAGCGATGGATTGCCGGGTATATGACGCGTGATATGCCGCCCAATCAGCCGCGCCCACAGGTCATAGTCCTGCCCGGCGGCGGTGCCGACGACGAGCTTGATCTGCTTGCCGCGATAGAACTCGGCCGGCGTCTGCGCCTCCGCGGCCGCGCCGAGCGCAAACAAGGCCAGCAGCGTCGCCGCGGCGAAACTTGGCATCAGGACATCCTGTTTTGCGCGCATCGATGAAACGATAGCGCCAACCTGCGCGGCGGGATAGCCTGCGGCATTCCGCCCATCTGCCGAACCTCGGAGGAGCCATGGCCAAGATCCGTCACATCGTCTTTCACACCACCGATGTCGAGCGGCTGGTGAAATTCTATGTCGAGGTCATGGGGTTGACGATCAAGCACCGCGCCGAGAACGGCGGCGTCGCGCTCACCGACGGCTACCTCGACTTCTCGATCCACACCAACAAGATCGACGGCAAGCCGTCGGGCTTTAACCATTTCGGCTTCGAGGTCGAGGACAACGACGAGATCGCGGCCCGCTTCAAGGCCAAGGGCTACCGCCCACCGCTCAAGCGCCCCGGCGACCGGCTCTATGCCGAGTACCGTGCGATCGATCCGGACGGCAACAATTTCGACATTTCGGTCAATGGCTACGAGACGCTGCGCCCCGATCGCGACGGCACCAAGAAAGTCAAAGCCCCGACGGCTTGACCGCCGCAGCGGACGCGGCAACGCTGCATCTGGCGTGACTTTCGCACCAGCGCCACATTGGCGCGCGATGACGGCACACGACGAGGACGCATGACGATCGGATTTATCGGGCTTGGCGCCATGGGAGCCGGCATCGTTCCGCGGCTGATGGCTGCCGGCCACACGGTCACCGGCTGGAACCGCAGCAAGGACAAGGCCGCGCCGCTGATCAAGGCCGGCATGCGCTTTGCGGATACGCCGCGCGCGGTCGCGGCAGCCTCGGAGATCGTGTTCTCGATCGTGACCGACGCCGCGGCGGTGCGCGAGATCGCGCTCGGCCCAGACAGTGTCATCGCGGGGCTCAAGCCCGGCGGCATCTATGTCGACATGAGCACGATCGCGCCCGATGTGAGCCGCGCGGTCGCGGCGCAATTTGCCGCCAAGGGCTTCAGCATGCTGGACGCGCCCATTTCGGGCAGCCCGGTGACGCTGGCACAAGGCAACGCCTCGGTCATGGTCGGCGGCGACCGCGCAGCCTTCGAGCGCGTCGAGCCGGTGCTGCGCGCCATCGGCCCGAAGGTGACCCACATCGGCGCCAGCGGCCTTGCGGTGCAGATGAAGATCTCGGTCAATCTCCTGCTCATGGTCGAGGTGATCGCGTTCGGTGAAGCCGTCGCGCTCGCCGAAAAGGGCGGCGTCGCGCGCGAGATTGCGGTCGACGCCATCCTCAAGAGCGTCGCGGCGTCGCCTGTGCTCGGCTATCGGGGGCCCTTCATCCTCGAAGGCAAGATGCCGGCGGTGCCGCTTGCCGACGTCACGCTGC
>DAIUEP010000022.1:9242-15171 GCA_036845065.1 Xanthobacteraceae bacterium
CCCTTCATCCTCGAAGGCAAGATGCCGGCGGTGCCGCTTGCCGACGTCACGCTGCAGCAGAAGGATATGCTGCTTGCGCTCGACCAGGGCCGCAAGCTCGGCAGCCCGGTCCCGCTCGCGGCCGCCGCCAACGAGATGATGAACGCCTGCCGCGGGCTCGGCATCGATCATCATGACTTTGTCACTGCGCATGAAGTCTATCGCCGTCTCGGAGGACAATCATGATCTCGAAATCCGAACAGTTTGGCTTCGCCTTGGGGAAGGCCCTGAAGAAGACCGTCGCGGCCGCCAAGGAAACCATGAAGACGGCGCAGCCGACGACCGCCCCGCAAGGCCCGTCGATGTATCGCACCAACATCCGCAACGTGCCGAAGGTCGAGGGCCTGCCACGCAAGGACGGCTGGGTCGACATGCAGGTGCAGTTCCTGATCGACAAGGAGTCGGCCGGCGCCAACCACGTCGTCGGCTGGACCGTGCTCAAGCCGGGCGCCCGCCATGAGCGCCACCGGCACCGCAACTGCGACGAGTTCTTCATCGTGATCAAAGGACGCGGGCACATCTACAGCGATCTCGGCGAGGAGCCGTCGGTCGAAGGCGACGTGGTCTATTCGCCGCGCGGCTGCTGGCATGGCTTCAACAACACCTCGAACGAGGACGTGGTGCTGGCCTGGGGCTGGATGGGCGCCGGCTCGATCGAGGATTCGGGCTATGAGGTCGATCCGACGAGTCACAAGGCTTGAGCCGATCCCACTAACCGCGAGCCAATCATGCATCTCTGGGACGATCCGCGCGTCGCGCGCGGCATGACGGCGCAGCTCAAGCTGCGCCGCCAGCGCCTCGATGCCGGCGACTGCCCGCTCGGCTGGAAGGTCGGTTTCGGCGCGCTGGCGATGCTCGAGCGACTCAAAATCAGCGGCCCGCTCGTGGGCTTCCTCACCCAGAATGCACGCATCCCCAGCGGCGGCACGGTCTCGCTCGCCGGCTGGGCGAAGCCGGTGGCCGAGCCCGAGGTCGCAGTCCATATCGGTCGCGACGTTGCGGCCGGCGCCGACCGCGACACCGCTGCGGCCGCGATCGCCGGCATCTCGCCCGCCATTGAGCTGGTCGACCTGCACGAGCCGCCCGAGGACCCCGAGCGCGTCCTCGGCCACGATATCTACCAGCGCCACGTGGTGATCGCCGGCACCACGCCCGCGCGCGCAGGGAGTGCGGCCGATGGCCTCACCTGCCGCATCATCCGGCGCGGCGCCGAGTTCGCGCGCACCAGCGATCCGCAGGCCAACACCGGCACGTGGATCGACATCGTGCGCCATGTCGCCAACGTGCTCGCGGCCTTCGGCGAGCGGCTCCGCGCTGGCGAGATCATCATCACCGGCTCGGTGGTGTCGCCGCTTACGATCGAGCCGGACGAGGATGGTCTTGCGTTTGCGCTTGACCCGATCGGAACCATCTCCGTACGCTTCCGCTAACTTGACCACGAGGATGTCATGCGTCCCTTTGCCATGCGTCGCTTCGACCGGTTGGCCGGCGCGCTCGGCCTTGCGCTTGTTGTCACGGCTGCGACTGCCCACGCCCAGACGCCGCCCCAACCGTGGCCGCAGAAGACCGTGCGCTTCATCATCCCGCTGCCGCCCGGCAGCGGCACCGACCTCTCCGGTCGGCTGCTCGCCGAGCGCCTGACCGAGCGCTGGGGTCAGCCCGTCGTGATCGAGAACCGCCAGGGCGCCGACGGCATTCCGGCCGTCACCACGCTCTTGTCGGCGCGCGACAATCACACTTTCCTGCTCTCGTTTGCGGGCATCGTCACCTTCAACCACCTGCTGCACGACCGCCTGCCCTACGAGCGCGCCGATCTCGTTCCGATCATGCCGGTGGTCGACAATTTCCTGGGTGTGTCCGCGACCGCCAGCTTGAACGTGAAAACGATCGCCGATCTGGTGACGGCTGCGCGCGCGCAACCCGGCAAGCTCAACTGGGCGGCGACGCCCGGTCTGCCGCGCTACATCATGCTGGCGCTGCAGAAGAGCGCCCATCTCGACATGATCGAGGTTGCCTATCGCGACTTCGCGCCCGCCTATCAGGATCTCAATCAAGGGCGGCTGCACTTTGCCGCGACCGGCGTGCCGACGCTCGTGCCGCACCACCGGGCCGGCACCGCACCGCTCGTGCTCGTCACCAACCGCGAGCGCTCTCCACAGGCGCCCGAGGTTGCCACCGTGCGCGAGCAGGGCTATCCCGACCTCACGTTCGAAGGCACCGTCGGCTTCTACGGCACCCGCGACATGACGGCGGAGATCAAGCGCCGGATCACGACCGACGTCGGCGCCATCATGGCCGATCCGGCATTCCGGGCGCGTGCCGAAAGCGTCGGCACCGCGCCACGCAGTGGCACGCCCGAGGAATTCGCCGCCGCGATCGAGGAGCAGCGCGCCCGGATCACCGCGATCCACGAGGCGACCGCCAAACGCTAGTGCCCCGTTTCCGAAGTTCGTGATACATCTCAGCAACCTCTGACACGAACTTCGGAAACCAAGGGGCACTAGCAACTCTATGATTCTAGTGCCGCTTTTCGATCTGAAGTTCCTGACAGAGTTTGCTGCAGGTGGTGCAGGAACTTCAGATCGGCGGCACTAGCTGTTGAATTTCAAGCCCCGGACCAATAGCGTCCGCAACAAGGGACTTGGAGAAACGAGATTTGGAGGAAGCGCCATGCGCCCGATGACATCCCGGATGACAGCCATCGCTGTTTTGGCCGGCCTCGCGCTGATTGCCACGCCGTCGCAGCCGCAGGCGCAAAACTGGCCGCAGCGGCCGGTCAGGCTGATCGTGCCGTTCGGGCCCGGCGCAGGCGCCGACATCGGGGCGCGGCTCCTGTCGGAGCGGTTGCCAGCGCGCTGGGGCGGCAAGCCGGTCGTGATCGAGAATCGCCCCGGCGGAGACGGGCTCGTCGCCATCCAGTCGTTCCTCTCCGCCAACGACGACCACACCTTCCTGTTCACGCCCGCCGGCAATTTCACCGTGCATCCGTTCCAGTACGACAAGCTGCCCTATACGCAAGCCGACCTGGTGCCGGTTGCGCGCGTGTCCAACACCATCCTGGGCGTGGGCGTGCCGGCCGCGATGAATGTCGGCACGATTGCGGACTGGGTCGCGCGCGCGAAGGCCGAGCCCGGCAAATTCAACGCCGCGGTCGTGCCCGGCATCACCGAGTTCACCTTCGACTATTTCGTCAAGACCGCCGGCCTCAACCTCACCAAGGTGCCCTATCGCGACATCGTGCAGGCCGCGACTGACGTCGGCGAGGGCCGCCTGCAGATCTACATGGCGTCCTATGCGATCCTGCAGCCGCAAACGGAAGCCGGCCGCATCAAGACGGTCGTCGTCAACGGGCGCGAGCGTGCGCCGATCCTGCCCAACATTCCGACCGCGCGCGAAGCCGGCTTCCCGGCGCTCGAAGTGGAAGGCCTCGTCGGCCTGTTTGGCTCGCGCGCGCTGTCGAAAGAGCTGGTCGAGAAGATCGGCGCTGACGTCGTGGCGGCGACCAAGGACCCAGTAGTGTCGCAGCGGCTGTCCGCGACCGCGCAAACCGTCAATCCCGGCATGCCGGCCGAGTTCGCGGCCGCGATCCAGGCCCAGCGCGACCAGATCGCGAAGATCGCGCAGGAGCTCGGCATCAAGCCCAAGCTGCAGCCCTGATGCAGGCCCGCGGCTGACTTTCGATTTGTCCGCCGCACGGCTTTCAATCCAGCGAGGCGCCGCTCGCCCTGATCGGACCGGCCCATTTCTTGATCTCGCTCGCCACGAAGCGGCTGAGGTAGTCCGGACTGCGTCGCGCCGGCGCCACCAGGCGAAGCCCGTTCCTTTCGAGGCTCTCGCGGACGCTGCGCGTGTCCATTGCGGTGCTGAGCGCACCGTTAAGCCGTCGGACGATCCCAGGCGCGGTACCCTTGGGGAAGAACAGCGCAAACCAGATCGACGCGTCGAAATTGGCAAGGCCCTGTTCGTGCGCACTGGGGAGCGCTGGCAGCACCGTCGCGCGATCGCGGCTGAGCGTAGCGATCGCCTTGACGGTCTTCTGCTGGATAGCCGGCAATGACGTCTGCACGGGGTCGCACAGATAGTCGATCCGCTCGGCCAGCAGATCCGGCATGGCCTGGGACGTGCTTCGATAGGGCACGTGCGTGGCCTCGATTCCGATGGCCGTGTTCAGCAACAGGCAGGTGATGTGAGTGCCTGAGCCCGGCCCGCCGGAGCCATATTGCAGCTTGCCCTGGTTGGCCTTCGCATGGCTCATGAACTGCTTGAGATCGCCGGCGGGAAAATTCGGCCGGGTGATCAGCATATAGGGCGCTTCCGCGATCAGCCCGACCGGCGCGAAGTCGGTCGCGGCATCGTAGGGCGGCTGCTTGTAGAGCAACTGGTTCTGGGAGTGGGTGCCGGTCACTCCGAAGGCGATCTGGTATCCATCAGGCGGCGCCTTCGCGACGCGCAGAGCCCCGGTGGTGCCGCCCGCTCCCGCCACATTCTCGATGATCACCTGCTTCTTCAGGATCTCGCTGAGACGCGGTGCAAGGATCCGTGCGACCACGTCTGATGCACTGCCGGCCGGGAACGGAACGACCAGGGTCATGGGCCGGGTTGGCCAAGTCTGGGCTGGAGTCTGGGCTGGAGTCTGGGCGGTCGTCTGGGCCACAGCTGGCAGCGCGGTGAGCGCAAATACCATAACGACAAGCATCTTGATGCTCGACACAGTACCTCCCCGTCCCTAGTTTGGACACTTTGTGGTAGTAAATTACTATCTGGCGTCGATAGTGTCCATATAAGTCTACCCTAAGTTGATCAGAACTCAAGGGATGGAGAGGGCGAGCCGGCGCCAGCATTGATCAAATTCAATTGTCAAACAGCCCGTATCTATATCAAAAGTTGCAAGCCGGCAAAAGAAGATCGGCCCCTGTTCATCTGCTCTGGGCCAGGGGGCGCCCTCATTCCTCTTCCTCACCTCGCTCGAAGTCGAGGGGGGTGGCGCGTCGACAAGGCGCATGGCCTGGATTGCTCCAGCCCGGCCCCGGGGAGTGCTCCCGGGCCGGCCCGGATCGCCGGGCCTGGGCGTGAAATGCGTCACGCCCCGGGCCTTGTCGTGATATGCTATCGCTGCGCATCGAAACATCGCCTCTGCGGAGGACGAGATGCCAATCTCCATCGACCGCCGCGCGTTGATCGCCCTCCTCGGCGGAGCGGCCGCATGGCCGTTTGCTGCGCGTGCGCAGCAGCCGCTCAAACGGCTTCTCTATGTCACGCACTCGGCCGGCTATCGGCACGAGGCCATTCCGCCGTCGCAGACAATCCTCAGACAGATCGGAGAAAGCCTGACCGACATCACTGCGACGGAGGGCTTTTCTGAATTCACGACCGAGAACCTCCGGCGCTATGCAGCGGTGATGTTCTACACGACCGGCGAGTTGCCCATGAGCGATGCTCAAAAGGCTGCGCTCATCACCTTTGTTCGGTCGGGACATGGTTTTCTCGGTGTTCACTCCGCCACCGATACGTTCTACGAGTGGCCGGATTATCACGGGCTCATCGGCGGCTATTTTGATGGTCATCCCTGGCACCAGAGCGTGAGGATCAAGGTCGCCGATCCCGCCAACGCGCTGGTGTCCTTCCTCGGACAATCGTTTGAGATCAAGGACGAGATCTATCAGATCAGAGACTTCGATGCGCGCGGATCACACGTGCTGCTGCGTCTCGACGAGACATCGGTGGACCTGAGCCGAGACGGCGTGCACCGGCGAGCCTATGGCTGGCCCCTCGCCTGGACACGTTCCTACGGCCAAGGACGCGTGTTCTATACGGCGCTCGGACACGAGGAGGCGGTCTGGCGGGATGCGCGCTACCAGCGCCTGCTGCTCAACGCGATCCGCTGGAGCAT
>DAIUEP010000022.1:15271-30718 GCA_036845065.1 Xanthobacteraceae bacterium
GGCCCCAACTCCTCGAACACGTTGCGGCCCGACGACAGAGGCTGCGGCGGCAGGTGGTGGCCGGCGCGCGCCTTGAAGGTGTGCGAGCCGTGCGCGCTGCTCACGCCGCCCGGCGGACCGAACACGATCGGCGAGCCTTCGTAGTGCGGCTCGTAAGCTGTGACGCGCGGCGCCGCGCGATCGGAATGCTCGTTCCAGGCGCGCTCGAACTCGGCGCGATCGCGCTCCGGGCTGTAGCGCTCGAAGAATTCCTTGTCCTTGCGGATATAGGCCTCGATGAAATCCTCCGCGGTCTCCTTGAAGATCGGCCGCCGTTCCTCGGTGTAGGAGTTGAGCAGCGCCGCGCCACCCCAGCCCTTGAGGCTGGCGGCGATCTTCCAACCCAGATTGGTGACGTCGTCGAGCCCGTTGTTGAGCCCATAGGCGCCGTAGGGCGGATGGCTGTGGGCGGCGTCGCCCGCGATAAAGACGCGCCCGACCTGATACTTCTCCGCAACCGCGATGCGCAGGTCCCAGAACCCCACATAGTCGAACTCGCACGCGAAACTGAAGCCGGCGGCGCGCTGCAACAGGCCATGGAAGTCATAATTGTCGCGCGTCGTATCGGCCGGCACCGGCGCGTGGAAGAACCAGCCCTCCTCGGCATCGACGCGGCCGAAGAACTGCCAGTAGCCCTTGAGGTCGGGATGCATCACGCGATAAGTGGATCGCGGCGGAAAGCGCTTGAGCTTCTCGTTGAGCTCGCGCGACCGAAAGAGTGCCAGCACCATGAGCTGGTCGAAATCCGCGCCGGAACGCTCGATGCCGATCTGCTGACGGACGGTGGAATGGCCGCCGTCGCAGCCCACGACGTAATCGGCCGTGACGGTCTCGCGCCCCGCCTGCTCCACGATGGTGACCCGCGCTTCGCTCGCGTCCTGTTCGATCGCTTCCGCCGACCAGCCGTAACGGCTCGCGACATTGGGAAGCTCGGCCATGCGCTTGCGCAGCACCTGCTCGGTCTGATACTGCGGCAGCCGCTCGTTGTTCTGGAAGTAGTAGGAGTTGACGATCTCGCGCAGCGGCGGCGCGTACCAGTAGTCGCTGGTGAGGCTCTCATACGCGATGATGCCGTTCATCGGATAGTCGGGCGGCAGCACGCGCGCGGCGCGCAGCTCGTCCGCGATGCCCCAGAAATAGAAATGCTCGACCGAGCGCTGGGTGAGGTTCTGCCCCTTCGGGATCCGTTGCGGCTCGGTGCGGCGCTCGATCAGCACGCAGGATATGCCGCGCAGCCCCAGATCGATCGCGAGCGCCATGCCGACCGGCCCGCCGCCCACGATCGCGACTTGATAGCGTTTGTTGTTGGTCATTGGCCCTTTCTCGTTTTTCCCTCTCTTGGCATCGGGGCGGGAGAAAAGCGAGGGGGTTGGGATGAGCCGGTTGAGCGACTTTCCGTTCGGCCCCGCGCATCCCCGCCGGCGCGCGGAGCGGCGCGGAGCTCAGCAGCCCACGACACCAGGCCGTGTACTCACAAGTTGGAACGACGGCACGCGCGAGTTGGTCCGCTCAGCCCCCGATGGCGGCGCTAAAGCGGGCATGGCGGGAGGTCCGGGTAGGGCCAAACGCATCACTTTGCACTGCAAGAAAAACAGCGACCTTTCTCGGCGTCGGACCACCATGAAGTCGGCCACAGACCTACCAAACGGGTGACCTGCAGCATTTGCGCGAGATAACGCTTCGCTCAGCCTAAGCTGTCCGCCGTCGCTGGGTCGCATAATCGACCGGTTGGCACACCCTCGTTGTTGATCTCGATCTGGAAGATTTCGGACAAGCCCGCCCTTCCAGACGACGTTAGTTGGAGTGCACGGCTGCCCGGCACACATTTGAGCCATCCGAGCTCCAATAGACGATCCAGTATCCGAGCTCCGACGAGTCCCTTGAGGTGATAACGACGCTCGCTCCAGTCGAGACAAGGCTGGCAGAAAATCCGCCGAGTCCGCGGCGTTAGATCAACCCCGAACGCGGAAAGGAAACGCTCGCCCGAAGACGTGACCTCACCGCCTTCATCGGTGAGCACGATGTGCCCCATGGCCACAAGTGCATCGGTAACAGCAACTCCTACCTGGCCAGCCAGGTGATCGTAGCAACTTCGGGCAAAACGGAGTGCATCGTCGTTTGCTGACCGCGGCTGACGGCGGGGTGGCACCTCTACGGCGGCGACGACCTTCATGCTCTCCAGCATTGTCGCAACCAGCGGGGACGCGATCCGATAATAGCTGAAACGCTTGCGAGTGACTGTCAAAAGCCGCGCGGCAACCAGCTTGCTCAGGTGGCCGCTCGCCGTCGAGCGAGAGACATTCGCGCAGTAAGCAAGCTCAGTGGCCGTCAGCGACTGGCCGCCCATAAGGGCGTTAAGCATCGTCGCTCGCGCAGTGTCACCCACGAGAGCGGCTACTTCCACCAGATTTGCTGCCGCGACCATCCTTAACCCTAACGCTGATACCGGAAGCATATCAATCGCGAACAGTTCGGCCCATGCCGAACTGTTCGCGCGAGACAATTGCGAACCTCGCAGCAAGAATGCGCTGTAACAGGAGGAATGCATCATGGGAATGGCGGCGGTAATCTACAAGAAAGGCGCACCCGACAACTTCGTTTGGGAGGAGGTCAAAGTCGGGTCTCCCGAGCGTGGCCAGGTACGTCTTCGCAGCACGGCCGTCGGCGTGAATTTCGCTGATACGTACCATCGAGCAGGTATCCCGCACCCGATGATCGTCGGCGATCCTCCGGTTGTCCTGGGTTTCGAAGGAGTTGGCGAGATCGAGGAGTTGGGTCCTGGCGTCACCGGGTTCTCCGTCGGCGAACGAGTTTGCACCTGCCTTCCCCCACTCGGCGCCTACAGTCAGGAGCGCCTTTACCCGGCTGACAAGTTGATCAAGGTTCCAAAGGACATGCCATTGGATGACGTTCAGTTGGCAGGACTAATCCTGAAGGGGATGACCGCGCAATATCTCCTGCATCGAACGCATAAGGTGCAGCCGGGAGATTATGTTCTGATCCATGCGGCTGCTGGCGGCATGGGCCATATCCTTTGTCCTTGGGCACGGCATCTCGGGGCCACTGTGATCGGTACGGTTAGTACCGACGCGAAGGCCGAGATCGCCCGAAATCTCGGTTGTCATCACGTTATCAATTACTCGACCGAAGACTTCGTGGCTGTCACCCGTAAGATTACGGACGGAAAAGGCGTAGACGTTGTCTATGAGTCGATCGGTAAGGCCACGCTGCAAAAGTCACTCGATTGCCTGCGGCTGGTCGGTATGTGCGCAGCTTACGGCCAGGCGTCAGGCGTTCCTGATCCGATCAACCTCGTCGAAGATTTGGGCGTTCGCGGGTCCCTCATGATCACCCGTCCCGTGCTTTCGCATTACATGTCGAACCGAAGCGAAATCGACGCAGGAACAAAATCCCTGTTCGATGCCGTCGCACAGGGGGTGGTAGCGAGCAGCGTTGTCAAAACCTTTCCGCTTCGGGAGGCTGCAGCCGCGCACAAGTTCATCGGCGGACGCAAGACAACGGGCTCGATCGTCATGCTTCCATTCGAGTAAGCGGCTCCAAAAAGGCCGGCAAAACGACTTCGGCCGCTTTGGTGGATGACGTCACGGCCGCCGCCTAAGAAGCCACTCAATCCACAGAAAGAGAACATCATGTCGATCATACGCCACGAAATTAGACAGATATCAGAAGAGAATCGCGGTCAGCCGATCATCAGCCAGGCAGTCGTTCACGGTAACGTCGCCTATTTCGCCGGCATTACCCCCAACCCGATTGTCGGCGATATCAAAACCCAGACTGCTCAAGTGCTGCGACGCGTCGATGAGCTTCTTAACCTCGCGGGAACCGACAAATCACAGCTACTAAGCGCCCAGGTCTGGATCGCTGACATGCGTCTGTTCGAAGATCACAATTCTGTTTGGAACGAGTGGGTCGATCCGGCAAACCCTCCGGCGCGGGCTTGCCTCACGACCGACTTTTGGCGACCTGGGATGCTCGTTGAAGTTATGGTGGTTGCGGCCGTGCCATGAGCCTATTGCAGTCTGAGAAGCTAACTAGTCAGCGCATGTGATGCCGGGATTGGTGCTTGGATATGCGGCCGGCCATCGAAGCGATGTCGGGACCGCTTGTTTTATATTTCTGCTTGCAAAGAAACTGAGCGGAAAGGCATTCACAAAGGAAGCATCGCTGTATCTCGTCGTTTCCGCCGGCTTGCCGGCAATTCCTCTGACGGCCAGCCGCCAGTTCAGTTGGCTTGACGTTTCAGTCTCGACGGCTGCGATGTTGCCAGTCGTGCTCGGCATGTATGTCGGACAACATATGCGCGGTATAATTGTGTTTGAGACATTCAAGAAGCTGGTGTTGATCGCGGTCATTGCCGCGGGCGCCGATTTGCTGCGACATGGTTTCTTCAGTTGACGGGCTTGCCGGTGCCGCTGCGGTTGGTTCGTCAGGTGCCGCCGCAGCGTCGCGAAGTTTCCGCGCGATCCAATGTTGCGATCAGCGCGCAATAACGATTGCGCCAGGCCATACGCAAGACCTGCAAGGACGATCTGGTCTGCGGTGGCCGCAATGGGTCACGGGCCGAAAGGCTCGCGCTTCGCAAATGTGGTCCGCGGTACCCCGATAACCACCGTCGAGGCGAACATTCTGGGTCGGCAGGGATGGGCCTCCTTCCGCCATTCGGCCCCTTTCGGTGAGCGGATGGAACTTGATATGGTAGAGACGAGCTAAGCCATCCCATAAACTTGTACAGCAACCCGCAACACCTGGACCGAAATCGGTCGGACCAATCCTTCGGGGACCAACCATGTTGAATCGAAGCGGCACCTTCGCCCTCGCCATCGCGTCCGTTATCGTCCCGGGCGCACTTGTGTTCGGTCAGGAGCAGACATTCACCGCGCACCCCTCGACCCAGGAGCCCAACCGTCTCGTGACGCTGGAGACACTCAAGAAATGGGAGACCGAGCTGTCGAACTGGGGCCGCTGGGGCAAGGACGATCAGCGGGGGCTGCTCAATCTCGTTACGCCGGAAAAGACGAAACAGGCGCTCGCGCTCGTGAAGGAGGCCAAGACGGTCACGTTGCAGATCAATCCGTTCAAGAAGACCGGCATCGACACGGGAGGCTTCGGCGAGAACGTGCACCGCATGGCCCGCATTGATCCGGAGACCGGCGCGGTTCGCGGGGCACTCGACATCATCCAGTTGTCGATCCATGACGGCTTGAATTCGCACCTCGATGCGCTGTGCCACTATCAGGGTCCGATTGGGCGCAAGCCCGGCGAACCGGCGGTGAGCTACAACGGCTTTCCCTTCACGCTCACCGCCGCGGGGTGCCGCGAATCCGCCACCGACAGAATGGGGCCCGGCTACATAACCCGCGCCGTTCTCGTCGACATGCCGCTGCTCAAGAAGGTCAAATGGCTCGAGCCCAGCACGCCCATCTATGTCGAAGATCTCGAGGCCTGGGAGAAGCTCGCCGGGATTCGCATTGGCGCAGGAGACGCGCTGTTGATTCGCAGCGGGCGGTGGGCGAAGCGGGCGGCCGAAGGCCCGTGGGCCTACGGCCAGGGTGGCGCCGGCCTGCATGCGTCAGTGCTGCCGTGGCTGCGGGCGCGGGATGTGTCGCTGTTGGGCAGTGACGCCGTCAATGACGTGCAACCCTCCGGAGTCAAGGGCATCAACCGGCCGATTCATCAGATAACGCAGGTGAACATGGGCCTGCCGATCGCCGACAACGTCTACCTCGAAGATGCCGCACGGGAAGCAGAGCGGCTTAACCGCTGGGAATTCATGTTCACGCTGCACATCTATCAAATTCAAGGCGGCACCGCGTCGCCATTCAACGGACTCGCGACGTTCTGAGCCCCAGTTCGAGCTGCAGCCGCCCGCGCGCAAATGCCACCGGCATCAGCACGATGGGGCGTAGGGCTTTGCGGCCAAGCGCTTCTGGCTCCTGCACGACCTGTTGCCGCGCGCTACGCGCATTGCCGCGCTGCGCCTTTGCCCACCCTGCAAGAAAAATTTGCGCCTCACGTCACGCCGTCGGGAAACTTGTCGTCCTCGAAGATCGTGACGACCGGCGGCTCGCCCGCGAGGCCGAGCTCCTGCCAGCGTCCCACCACCCGCTCGTAGGCGTCTTTCGAGAGCTTGGTGCGCTTGGAGAAACTCTTATAGTAGCGATACTCCATGCAGGCGTTGATCAGCGCTTTGGAGCCCCAGGGCCTGATCTCGGGTGGGTTGAGGCTCGGATCGAGATAGGTGCTCCAGGTCTCGCGCAGGATGTCGATCGACTGCGCGGGCCGCGAGCGCGTCGCCATCGCCCACAGCACCTGATGCACGTTGGTCGGATCGATGTCGTCGTCGACCACGATCACGTATTTGCCGAAATAGGCGCCGGCGGTGCATTGCGCCGCGAGCGCCATCACCTGCGGGGCGTGGCCGGCATACATCTGCTTGATCGACACGACCGTGATGCCCCAGCCTGCGGCCTCCGGGATCGACCACACGCCCATGATGCCCGGGATGCCGAGCTTCTGCAGGTCGGCCCAGATCCCGGCCGAGCGCAGCGCCGCCCAGAACAGGCCGGCCTCGTTGGCGGCGCCGTCCGCCATCAGCGCGCAGGTCAGCGTCGGGTTGTCGCGATAGCGCACGCGCTCGACCCGCATGTAGGGCGTGGCGCCCGACGGCCGTCCGTAATAGCCGGTGAACTCGCCGAACGGGCCCTCCGCGAAGGTCTCATCCGGATAGAGAAAGCCCTCGAGCACGATCTCGGCGCGCGCCGGCAGCGGGAGCCCGGTGAGATCGCTGGTGAACACCTCGATGGGCGCGCCCGCGATGCCGGAGTAGTAGTCGTACTCGCATTCGGTCTTGGGGAGACTCGTCGCCGCCACCAGGAACAGCAGCGGATCGATGCCGTAGCACGCCGCGATCGGCATCGGTTTCCGCAGCTTCCACCACTTCTCGCGGTCGATGGTGGCGTCCTTGCCGGGCGAGGTGTACACGCCGACCTCGCGCGGGCCTTTGATCATCATGCGGTAGGTGCCGACATTGATGCGGCCGGTTTCCGGATCCTTGGTGATGACGGCGTCGCCGGTGCCGAGATAGAGCCCGCCGTCGAGCGGCCACATGCGCTGCGCCGGGAACATGCGGATGTCGATCGCCTCGCCCTCGACGATGTTCTGGTTGCAGATCGCCTGCGCGGCCGGCACCTCGCGCGGCGGCATCTTGTGCCCGAGCTTGCGCTGCAGCGCCTGCACCGCCTTGAGCGGATGATCGACCGGCTCCTCCCCGATCATCAGGCAGAAGCGCGAGAGATTGCAGCCGATCATGTTGTAGAGCGCCTTGTGGCCGGGATGGCCCTTGATATTCTCGAACAATAGCGCAGGCGATTTGCTGCTGCCGACCAGATACGTGATGGTGGCGGCTTCGAGATCAGGATCGACCTCCGCCGTGATGCGCTTGAGCTCGCCCAGCGCCTCGACCTTCTCGAGCCACAGATCGAGGTCGCTCGCATTGGCGGCGCGCTGCGGTCGAGCCACGTCGGGCTTCTGTTCGCTCGTGGTCGGGCTGATGGTGACGCTCATGTCCATGGTGCTGCTCCGGCGGCCAATCCCGCAGTGATCGTAGCCCGGAGTTGTAGGGTGGGCAAAGGCGATGGCACTGCTGCTACGTTCTGGCAAAGCGGCTCGTGCGCCGTGCCCACCAGTTCTTGATCAATGCAACGGTGGTCTGCGACGGTGGGCACGGCGCACGATGGCTTTTCTCCGCGGGAAGGCAGTGCCACCGCCTTTGCCCACCCTACGGCTGCATATGCCGTTATGGGATCAGCAGCACCGAGCCTGCGACGCTGCGCTCCTCGACGGCGCGATGGGCGGCCGCCGCGTCGGCGAGCGGAAAGCTCGCGCCGATCTCGATTGCGAGCGCGCCCGCCTGCACCAGCGCAAACAGCTCGGCGGCGGCTTGGCGCATGGCGGCGACGTCGGCGGTGAGACGGCTGAGCGCGGGGCGCGAGACCGAGAGCGAGCCTTTCTTGGCAAGGAGCAGAAGATCGAGCGGCGGCGGATGGCCGGACGCGTTGCCGTAGTTGACCAGCATCCCGAACGGCCGCACGCAATCGAGCGAGGCCACGAAGACATCCTTGCCGACGCCGTCGTAGACGGCCGATACGCCCGCCGGCACGATCGCCTTCACGGCGGCGACGAAATCGGTCTCGCGATAGAGGATCGCATGATCGCAGCCGTGCTGGCGCGCGATCTTGGCCTTATCGCGCGAGCCGACGGTACCGATGACGGTCGCGCCGAGATGCTTCGCCCATTGGCACAGGATGAGGCCAACGCCGCCGGCCGCGCCATGCACCAGGATCATGTCGCCGGGCTTCGGCTTATGGACGCGGTTGATGATCATCGAGGCGGTCAGGCCCTTGACCATCATGGCGGCCGCCTGCCGATCCGAGATCGCATCCGGCAGCTTGACCAGGCGCTCCGCCGGCACGTTGCGCTCGTCTGCGTAGGCGCCGGTGTCCTCGAAGAATTCCCCGCGCATGCCCGCATAGGCGACGCGGTCGCCTGGACGCAGATCGGTCACGCCCGCGCCGACGCTTGCGACCACGCCGGCGGCCTCGTTGCCCGGGATGAGCGGAAACTGCTGCGGCCGCGCGATGTAAAAGCCGCCGCGGCGCACGTTGATGTCGGAGAAGTTGACCCCGATCGCGCTCTGGCGCACGCGCGCCTCGCCCGCGCCCGGCGCCGGCAGCGCGATGTCCTCATGGCGCAGCACCTCGGGTCCGCCATTGGCATGAATGCGCACGGCTTTTGTCATGAGACTATATGACCGCGGCGGCTGGGGGCACGCAAGCGAGCACGCGCGTACAGACGACAAAGGCCCGGCGTTGCCGCCGGGCCTTTGCGTATCCGGATATTGCGCAGCCGTCAGAACTGTGCGGCGAGCCGCTGCAGCCCCATGACCTGGACGAGCTGGCGCACTTCGTTCTTCTGCTGCTCGCTGAACATCATGATGAGCGGGATCGCAGCGGTCTTGAGCTGCTGCACTTCGGCGCCTTCCGCGTCGATCGACGCGAGCTTGCCGCCGCTCTTGTTCACCTTGTAGGCGATACCGCGCAGCGCGGCCTCGACCGCCGGCCAATAGCGCTGCTGGTCGGGCGTGAGCTTGAGGCGCGCCTTGATGCTGGAAATCTGCGCGTCGTTGAGCAGGCTGTTGTCGGGCTTGGGGCGCGCCGGCACGAGGGAGGCGCGACGCTCGGCCGGTCGCGCCTCGGGCGCGTGCGGCGCTGCCTGCGTGGACGAAAGTGACTCGACCGGGTCCGCATAGGCGAGAACGCCGCTCGGGATCACCGGGCGGGAATCGGCGGATGCCAGGTCATACGAGGGATTGGGATCGAACAGGATCTGCTGCTGCTTGGCGACCGCGGTGACGGCCGGGGCGGGCTGGGCCCGGAGGTTGCTCCAAGAGCTCGGGAACCGGAGCGCCACGATCTCGGCCGGCGTGAGATCCTTGCTCTGAGCTTCGCTCCACCCCACCAGGAGCCCGGCGATGCTGGCGCCGACGACCGCCCCAATCACCACGATGCGATGACGCGCGCGCTGCTGCGCGCTCAGGTCCACCCACTGCATGCTTGACTGTCCCCGATATTTCCCCGAATCGAGGTATCACCTTGATCGAAAACCGCGGTCAAACTGTGGCCGAGCCCTACCCTCGATCCTTCTCCACAGGCACAAAGATACTTAATTTCGGAACATTGGACGAACAAATGACCCCGGCAAGGACCGCGCCCTTGGCAGCGCCCGCCGGGCCGTTATTGAACCAAACATGACCCATTAACAAACATGGACCCCTCCCCCGGCATAGCGATCATTGGCGGCGGCATCGGCGGGCTTGCGACCGCGCTGGCGCTGATCCGGCAGGGCCTTGAGGTCGCGGTCTACGAGCAGGCGGGAGAGCTCAAGGAGGTCGGCGCCGGCGTGCAGATCGGGGCCAACGGCGCGCGCGTCCTTCATGCGCTCGGACTGGAGGAAGCGCTCGCGGCCGTGCAGGTGCTCCCGTCCGGCAAGGAAGCGCGGCTGTGGAACACCGGCGAGCGCTGGACCACGTTCGACCTCGGCACCGTCTCGCGCGAGCGCTACGGCGCCCCGCACCTGATGCTCCATCGCGGCGACCTGCATGCCGCGCTGGCCGACGCGATCCGGGCGCGGCGCCCGCATGCGATCCGGCTCGGCCAATGCCTCGCCGGCCTGACCCAGAGCGCCGAGCGAGTGACGCTTAAGTTCTCCAACGGCGCCACGGTCGAGGCGGCGGTCGTGATCGGCGCCGACGGCATCCACTCGCCAGTGCGCGCGAGCCTGTTCGGCGAAGATGCTCCGCAGTTCACCGGCGTCGTCGCCTGGCGCGGGCTGGTGCCGATGGAGCGGCTGCCGCCGCACATCTCGCGCACCGCGGCGACGAGCTGGCTCGGACCGGGCGGCCATGTGCTGCACTATCCGGTGCGGCGCGGCGAGCTGATGAATGCCGTCCTGTTCGTCGAGCGCTCGGACTGGCAGGTCGAATCCTGGACGGTCGAGGGCACGGTCGGCGAGCTCGCCCATGATTTTCGCGGCTGGCACGCGGACGTGCATGCCATCATCCGCAACATCGAGCGGCCGTTCAAATGGGCGCTGAAGCTGCGCGAGCCGATGCCGCGCTGGAGCATCGGCCGCGTCACGCTGTTAGGCGACGCGTGCCATCCGACGCTGCCCTATCTCGGCCAGGGCGCCGTGATGGCGCTCGAAGATGCGTATGTGATCGCTCAATGCATTGCGCGGCAGCCGCGCGATCCGGCTTCAGCGTTCGCGCAGTACGAGGCGGCGCGACGCGAGCGCACCGCCGGGGTGGTGCGGCGCTCGTCGCAGACCCGCATGCTGGCGAACGACCGCGCCTTCGCGGATGCGGCATCCGCCGCTGCCCATGTGGCGCGCGAGTGGCAGCCCGACCGCGTGTTCGAGCGCTACGACTGGGTGTATTCGTATGACGCGACCAAGGCGGTAGGGTAAGGCGCACCAGAGATGACGTCGCTCACAGCCTTATGACGCCGAGCCGCGCCGCATGCGCGACCGCGTCGGTGCGGCCGGTGGCGTCGAGCTTGTCGATCACCGAGCCGACGTGAAACTTGGCCGTGTGGACCGAGATACCGAGCGCACGCGCGATCCGCTTGTTCGAGGCGCCTTCCGCCATCAGCTCCAGCACCTCGCGCTCGCGCGGCGTCAGCGCTGCTTCCGGCTCGGCCGCCGCAGCAGGCTGCGCGGGCACCAGCGCGACATCGGCGGGCTCGCCGGAGCGAGCGAGCCGCACGCCGGGCATGGCTGCGAGGAGATCGACGAGCCGTTCCTTCAGGTCCGGCTCGTCGACCTTGACCGCAATGACGATTGCCGTCGGCTCGCTCAATGCTGCGGCCTCTCGCCGATCGTGATGGTCGCCTGCGCGGGCGCGCCGGCGCGCTTGAGCGAGAGCACGGCGGTGGTGCCGATGCTCTCAGGCCCGAGCGCACGCCGCAGCGCCGACACGCTCTCGATCGGCCGGCCGTCCCAGGCCGCGATCACGTCGCCCTGGGCAAGGCCCGCGGCGGCGCCCGGCCCGTCGCGATCGACGCTCATCACGATGGCGCCCACGCCACCCTCGTCGAGCCGGATGGGCTGAAGCCCAAGGCCGAGATAGCCGCGCGGGATGCGGCCGTGCGTTTCAAGCTTCGCTGCCACGCGCTCGATCGTTGCCGCCGGGATCACCAGCACGCGCCGGCGCGGTCCGAACACCGCCATGCCGATGGCGCGGCCTTCAGCGTCGACGACCAGGCCGCCCTCGGCAACGCGGCTGAGCGAGAGGTCGAGCTCGATGCGCGCATCGATCTCACCGCCGCGCAGCGAGCGCCACTTTGGCCCGGCGAGCGAGACGAAGCCGATCGCCGCGAGCGGCTCACCGTCGCGCGCGCCGATCGTGAGCGCCAGCGCTCCGGGCTTGACCGGGCCGGTGTCGAGCGCGACCGGCGTTGCGTCTGCGCCTTCAACGCGCAAGAGCGCCACGTTGGTCGCCGGATCGCGGCCCGCGAGCGTGGCCTTGGCGGTCGCGCCGCCGGGCAGCACCACCGCGATGTCGCCCTCCTCGGCCAGCGCTTCGTCGGCGGTGACGACCAGGCCTTTGCGCCAGAGAAAGCCACTCGCGCGCGAGCGGTGCGAATGAACCGCGACGACGCTGGGCGCTGTGGTGGCGACGAGGCGCTGCAGCTCGGCGGACAAGGATGAGAGAGACAGATCGGATAGGTTGGACATAGGGGACTCTCCAGGGAACTCGGGTTTGTGTCCCCTCCTGTGCGCGCGGCGCGCCGCCATGCCTACCGCCCGGGTGGGCAGGTGGAGAAGGCCAAGGCCGAGCAAGACTCAATGCCAAGCACATCCCCACCCGAGGAGATGTGGGCACGCGCGGTGGCCGGCGATAGCCTACGCCAAGCGCAGCGCAGACAATCATCGCCCCCCCAATAAGCAAAAAGCCCGGCGCACCGCCGGGCTTTTCAATCGTTGTGCAGGCAAATTGGTTGTTGGCTTGCGGCCGTCCGCTTACGCAGCCTCGTCCTCGACCGCCTCGTCTTCCTCGGCGGGCTTGGCGGGGCCACGACGCGGGCCCTTGGCGAGCGAAGCTTCAATCTCCTTGACCGCTTCGGTCTCGGTGACACGCTGGACGGCTGCGATCTCGCGCGAGAGCCGGTCGAGCGCCGCCTCGTAGAGCTGACGCTCGGAGTAGGACTGCTCGGGCTGGCTCTCGGAGCGGAACAGGTCGCGCACAACCTCGGCGATCGCCACGATGTCGCCGGAGTTGATCTTGGCCTCGTATTCCTGCGCGCGGCGCGACCACATGGTGCGCTTGACGCGGGCGCGGCCCTTGAGGGTCTCGAGTGCACGGCGCACGAGCGGCGGCTCGGCAAGCTTGCGCATGCCGACAGAAGCGATCTTCGCGGTCGGAACCCGCAACGTCATCTTGTCCTTGATGAACGTGATGACGAACAACTCAAGCCGGGCACCCGCGATTTCCTGCTCCTCGATCGAGAGGATCTGCCCTACGCCATGCGCCGGGTAGACGATGAACTCGTTGGTCTTGAAGCCCTGTCGTTGAGTGGCCTTCTTGCTGGTCATTCCAGGAATTGCTCCTTCCGCGTCCGGCTTGCGGCGGACGTTGGCTACGGGAGCCCGGCGGCGGACAGCACCGCGCACAGGCTGCGAAGTCCTCCGGCGCACGCCGGTTTTCTTTGCCCGCCGGGTCACAGCGGCGGTTTTCTTTGACCTATGACGCGTTCTTCCAGCCACGACACGCAGCGTAAATAACTCACGCCCCTACCTGATGATTTTCCTCGGAAAACCCCAAAAAGAAGGCTCCCCCAAGGGGAGCATCCCGGATTACAGGGTTTCCGTCATTTTTTTTATTGTATAGCACATTTTCAGCAGAAATCAAAGCTTTACGGCGACATAAAATGGTATTTCTGTCATGCGGCCGCATTAAATTTGGGTCAGGTGGTTAATCCCACAGGCCAAGCCTGTGGGTGGGCAGAAGCCCGGCCCAAAATAGGCCCGAGAATCAGTCCCCGGTGCCCGGGTTCGGCGAAAAGTACTTTTCCTTGCCGGCCACACCCTCCCAGGCCTTGGAGTCGGCCGGAGGAGTCTTCTTGGTGGTGATGTTGGGCCAGACCTTGGCGTATTCGGCGTTGAGCGACAGCCATTTTTCGAGTCCGGGCTCGGTATCGGGCTTGATCGCCTCGACCGGGCATTCCGGCTCGCACACGCCGCAATCGATGCATTCGTCCGGGTGAATGACCAGCATGTTCTCGCCTTCGTAGAAGCAGTCCACCGGACATACCTCCACGCAGTCCATCAGCTTGCACTTGATGCAGCGTTCATCGACGATGTAGGTCATCACCAGCTCCAGAACACTCTAGTGCCCCGTTTCCGAAGTTCGTGATACACCTCAGCACACTCTGACACGAACTTCGGAAACAAAGGGGCATTAGCAACTCTATGATTCTAGTGCCGCTTTTCGATTTAAGTTCCTCATCGAATCTGCTGCAGGCGTTGTAGGAACTTCAAATCGGCGGCACTAGGGGCTGACTAGCGCAAGGCATCCCGCCGAGCAAGAGACGACGGCCATTTGCGGCCATTGATTGCTTTGTTTGTCGGGGCCGGAACCTGCGTCTCCACTTTGCTTAAGATGGCTCGTCGGCTTATGGCTCGCCCGTGAACCTGCGGATCGCGCGCCGCTCACGTTTGGTCGGGCGCCCGGAACCGGGCATGCGCGCCGCAGTGTCCGCCGCCGGTTCCGCCGGCCGCTCCGGCGCCGGGGCGAGGTCCTCGTAGAGCGCCCGCCCCGCCGCGGCATCACCGCGGCGCTCGGCGAACGCCACGACCTTGAGGATCCGCACGGTGTGGTCGAGCGCGACCGTGACGACATCACCCGGCTTAACGGCGTGGCTCGAAGCCGAAATGCGTGCTCCATTCACCCGCACATGCCCGGAGCCGGCAAGCGCGGCCGCAGCCGAGCGTGTGCGGACCACGCGCGCGTGCCACAGCCATTTATCTATGCGCTGGCGATCCAACGTCGAGGGCTCTGGCTTCTGGTTTGAGCATAATCTTTTCCGAACCGTTTTCCGCCCCGGACCAAGTCCGGGGCAGGCTCTTTAGGATCATGCTCTACCGCCCATCCTTGGACTCGAGCTGGGCCTTGAGCGCCGCCAGCTTGGCGAACGGCGAATTCGGATCGGGCTCGCGTTCGCGCCGATCACGGCCCTCGCGGCCTTTGATGTACTTGGCACGCAACTCGGGATCGCGATCCGGGCGGTCGGAACGCTCGCGCTGCGGACGGTCGCCGCGCTGCGGCCGGCGCTGATCGCGGTCCGGTCGATCCGCCCGCGGCTCGGGTCGCGGCGGACTGTCGGTGCGAACGGGCCGTTCAGGCCGCTCGCCGGGACGATCCGCGGGACGATCTGCAGGACGATCTGCAGGACGATCGGTGCGATCCGGACGACGACGATGGCGCCGGTGCTGGCGCCCAGCCTCGCCGCCGGCCTCACTGCCTTCGACGGCCGCGACGGCGGGCGCGCCCTCGGCCGGGGCCGAGCCTTCGCGGCGGCGATGCTGCTGGTGGTGCGGGCGGCGTGGCCGACGCTCGCCATCGAGACGGCCGCCGGGGCGCCACACCTCCACGAGGTCAGGCTCTACGGGTTTAGCCTCGGCCGTCTCCACCGCAGCGGATGTGATTTCCGCCGCCGTCGGCTGCGCGTCCGAAGGTTGCGCCGTGGCCAGATCGGACGAGGCTTCGGCGGGCGCGGACCCATCGCCTGCGGGCGCCACTTCGGCGGGCGCCGACACGTCGGGCGCAGGCGC
>DAIUEP010000022.1:30818-35476 GCA_036845065.1 Xanthobacteraceae bacterium
CCAAGACTACTTCGGCAGCAGGCGGCGGCGTTTCAACGGCAGCCTCGGACCGATCGGCCGCCGCAGACAAGTCCGCGATCGCCATCGCAATGTCCGCCATGGCGGCTTCCACCGGAACCGGCACCACCACCGCCGGCTCCTCGACCGGCGCCGCATCCGAGGTCGCGGGCGCTGCGGCAGACGCCTCGGCTGTCGGCGGAGCGACGGGCGCCGGTGCGACCGGTCGCGGGCGCTTGTCCATGCGATAGCCGAGCGAGCGCAGGATCGAGCCGAACTCCTCGCCCGAGCAGCCGGTGAGCGACGTCATCGCGAGCGTGACCGTGAAACCGCGGCCGTCGAAGGCGGCGGCCGGCTTTGGCGCGGACGAGCCCTCACGCCAAGCGAGCGCCGGACGGATGATGTCGGCGAGCCGCTCGAGAATATCCACCCGCACCGCCCGCTCGCCGCACACGCGATAGCCGGCGATCCGGTAGAGCGCGCGGTCGATCTCCTTGTCGGCGAGAATCGAGGTGCGCCCGCTGGCGGCGAGCCGCTCGATCACCTCGATGCCCTTGCTCTCCGGGCCGTCGTGCTTGAGCGCGTGCAACTGGGTCGCCAATACGCGCGGCGCCGGCTTGAGCAGAAGCGGCAGGTAGATGTGATAGGCGCCGAAGCGCACCCCGTATTTACGCAAGGTGGCGCGCGCGGGCTGGTCGAGGCCCTTCACGTCCTCCGCCACCTTCTGGCGCTCGAGCACGCCGAGCCCTTCGGACAGCTGGAACGCGATGCCGCGCGCCATGCCGGTGATGTCCTCGGCGGCGGCGAGCTGGAACAGGGGGCCCAAGAACTTCTCGATATGAGACTTGAGCCAGAGGTCGAGCCGCGCCTGCACGGCGTCGCGCGAGGCGCCGGTGAGCTGCTCATCCGCAACGATCCGCACGCGCGGCTTGAGCACCTCCTCGGCCGCCATGATCTTGCCCACCGGCTGGCCCTGCCAGCGGATCACTCCGTCGGTCGCCAGCACGAACTGGTCGTCGGGCGCCTGCCCGAGCCGGCTCGCGCGCGCGTCGATCTCGACCGCCAGCACCTTCTGGGCGGCGCCGGCCAGCGCCTTGGCGTCAGTGCCGGCTGACGATGCCTCGGGCGTGAAGGTGAAGCCGTCGAGCCGGCCGATGACATGGCCTTCGACCACGACCTCGCCGGACTTGCGGATGTCGGTCTCAAGCGCGGTGTTCTCGCGCATGCGCCGCATCAGCACGCTGGTGCGGCGATCGACGAAGCGCTCGGTGAGCCGCTCGTGCAGCGCGTCGGAGAGCTTGTCCTCGACCGCACGCGTGACCCCCTGCCAATGCTCGGGATCGGCGAGCCAGTCCAGCCGGTTGGCCGCGAACGTCCAGGTCCTGATATGGGCGATGCGATTGGACAGCGTATCGATGTCGCCTTCAGCGTTGTCGGCGAGGTCGACCTGGCGGGCGAACCAGTCGACCGGGAGTTTCCCTTCCCGCATCAGATAGCCGTAGAGCGTCATCACCAGCTCGGCATGCGCGGCCGGCGAGATCTTGCGATAGTCGGGAACCTGGCAGACCTCCCACAGCCGCGCGATCGCTTCCGGCGTGGTCGCCATGTTGCGCACGTCGTCGTCGCGCGCGGCGTGGTCGAGCACCAGGATGTCCTCGGCGACCGGTGCGCGCGTCAGTCCGTTCTCCTTCGGCGTCTCCGCGAGCGAAGCCTGCAGAGCGCCGAGCGAAAAGAAGTCGAGCGCGGTGTTGCGCCACTGCAAGGTCTGGATCGGCTCGAACGAATGGCTTTCCAGCGCGTGCGCGAGCTCGGTCTCGAACGGCGGACAGCGGCCGGTGGTGCCGAAGGTGCCATCGCGGCTTGCTCGCCCGGCACGGCCCGCGATCTGGGCGAGCTCGGCCGGATTGAGGCGGCGGAACTGGTAGCCGTCGAACTTGCGATCGGATGCGAACGCGACGTGATCGACGTCGAGATTGAGCCCCATGCCGATGGCGTCGGTGGCGACCAGATATTCGACATCGCCCGACTGATAGAGCGCGACCTGGGCGTTGCGGGTGCGCGGCGAGAGCGAGCCCATCACCACGGCGGCGCCGCCGCGCTGGCGGCGGATCAGCTCGGCGATGGCGTAGACCTCGTCAGCCGAGAACGCGACGATGGCCGAGCGGCGCGGCAGGCGCGTGATCTTCTTCTCGCCCGAGAAGGTAAGCTGCGACAGGCGCGGACGGGTGAGCACATGCGCGCCAGGCAGGAGCCGCTCCACCATCGGCCGCACGGTGGCGGCGCCGAGCACCAACGTCTCCTCGCGGCCGCGGCGGTTGAGCATGCGGTCGGTGAAGACATGGCCGCGCTCGAGATCGGAGCCAAGCTGCACTTCGTCGATGGCCAGGAACGCGACGTCGAGCTCGCGTGGCATCGCCTCCACGGTCGCGACCCAGAAGCGCGGGTTCGAAGGCTTGATCTTCTCCTCGCCGGTAATCAGCGCCACCGCATCGGCACCGACCCGCTCCACACACCTGTTGTAGACCTCGCGCGCCAAGAGCCGCAGCGGCAGTCCGATAATGCCGCTGGAATGCCCGAGCATGCGCTCGATGGCGAGATGGGTTTTGCCGGTGTTGGTGGGGCCAAGCACGGCGGTGACGCCAACGCCGCGGGCGCGGGCGTCGCGATTGGTCGGGGATGAGAAGGAGATGGGCATTGATGATCGAACTCGACCTGGAAGCGCCTTGTGCTTTGCCAGGCGCTGCTAACTGCCGTGGCTTGCCATGTTCAACGGCTGGGCATCTGTTGCCGCCCTTGTTTCACGTTATCGTCTCTTCAAGCTGACGCCGAGCGGTCTGTTCGCTGTCTCTCTTATGCGTCTCATCTGGCGTCCGGTACAAGGCCTTGTAAGCGCACCGACCGAGCAGAACCACCCAAACCCGCGATGGTCGTGACTTCTTTTCGCACTCTGGGTTTCCGCACGATGGGCCAACTCCTGGTCCGAGAGAGAACGTAGACGCGCTTCAACCCGAGGCGCCGTCGCTGGATGATCCTGCCTCGCTGACAATCTCGCTCAGGTCCTGAAGGGCATGCTCAGTGTAGACGATCTTCATCGTCCACGGAATTTGGCAAATGGGGCCTGTTCGTCCGTCGCGAAACGCCCGCCTCGATCGATCGCTGAACCGCTCCTTTGGCGAATGATAGGGCCGATCCTGCCGCGCTTCAATTTCCCGCGCACCGGTAAGACACCGACCGACCGTGGGCCAATATCTGTTCCGCTCCCTCACGACGTCCAGCATCCCGGCCATATTTGGCCTCCTCGCCGAAGCGCTTGTATCACATTGCGACAGGGGCCTGGCTGTGGAGAAGCATTCCGCATCCATGTGCTTAAGCTTTGGAACGAGTCCCGAACGAATCGCGCCCGAATCGCTGACTCGCCAGGAGTTCGAGTTCGTTCACGGCCACATCTCGCGGCATCCTAACAAAAAGCTACAAGATCGGGTAGCCGAGCAAAGCCAGCATCGTTGCGAAGGCAAAAACTCCTTAACGCCCCGGGATAACCGCATTACTGCGATCGGATACCGCTGGCCGATGCGCGATGGGGATACGGCACCGAAACGAACTGCGTGGCCTGCAGGATACCGACACCAAACGGCGTCGGGACCGAGGCCCGGTAGGGCACCATCAGGCGGGTCCCGGCGATTGGGGCGAGCCAAACCTCGGCGTCGCGCAGATCAATGAGATATTTGATCACCGGACGATCCGGAACGTGGCCCGCAACCGGGGAAAAATAGATAGCGCAAACAACCACGTTGCCCTGGTAGCCCTTTTCCGACTTGACCTTGTCAAGCCGCTTGAACGCAAGCGCCAGATCGTAGCGCATGCGACCGTCAAAGACCGCAACCTTGCGATGACAGGCCTCGGGCGTGAAGGTATCGCCATTGCCGGGGACGCGCATGATTGCACCCGTCATGGGATCGGTAACGCCCTTGCGATGCGCGTCGGTGATCGGGACGCGCTCCGGGTTCGGGACCGACGGCGGCTCAGCGACAAATTCCTTTACGGCGCCGGCGTTCAGCACCATTCGGACTTCGTCGTACCGCTTGTCGGTCTGAATGCTCGACGCGTACGAGGAAACCATCGGCTGGCCGTTCGAGATCGTTCCGCGCACGGCGCTGGAACCTTGTCCGCTGGCGAAAATCCGCATCAGCCCGACGGTCGTTCCACTGACGGCCGCGGTATATTGGTCGTCGCGAACGTCGATGGTCCAGGACCCCTGGCCGAACGATATCCCGCCGAGCGTCACGCCATAGCGGGCTTCCAGCTTGCCTTGGGCCTGGGCGGCGCCGCTCGCATCGACATAGGTCGCGCCGCAGACGGCGAGCCCAAAAACTATGGCATGGCGCGTAGCCCTGCGTGTTGTCACGTGGCTAGGTCCCTCTGCTCGCTGCACCAGATGAAGGACTACCGAGCCCGCCGGCTCGGGTCCTTCGAGCAAGGACTGGTGGCCTCCCCCGCCGCCCCCGCACGAATCCGCTTAACCTTTGCCCTGCCATCTTGGCTCGATCAAGGCATTTCGGCAGGGATAACAATACCTCAAATGCCCGAACGGCCCTCCAGGCTGGGCTAAGACGGGGCGGGCGCGCTTTGGGGCCCTTTGAGGAGCCTTTGGGTACGAGGAA
>DAIUEP010000023.1:0-7099 GCA_036845065.1 Xanthobacteraceae bacterium
TCCATGACTTCAATTGTTTCCATGACTTCAATTGCTTCTACGAACATTCGAAGCGCCGAAAGCTTGTAGGGAAGACTTTGAGAGGCTTATGATAAGCTCGGTTGGATAGCTCTTGCCGCAAGCTTCCCCAAATTTTCCCGCCCCCTTTCGCGCAGCATTCGGCGACGCCGCGTTGTTTGCTGCCCCCAATCATAGAGTGCGCAATCCGCGTGCGTGAGGACAAGGGCGGCGTGAAGAGCGTCGTCGAGAAGCAGCAGCGTGTGTTGCGGTCGTGGACCCCCGTTCTAAACGGAATATATGCCGTCCTTCATGAGGGGTCGCGCCGGGTCCGTTGAATTAGGAAAGGACGAGACGGCCATTGCAGTTCAGTCCCTCGACAAACTGCCGGACATCTTTGACACACCTCTTTTCTTTTCCGCATTTCCACGAATCAGATATGTGTTGCCCCTCAAGGACAGCCGCCGTGCGCCAGCGGGATACAAAATGGCGCACCAATTGCGGGCCGTTTGGCTCTGGGTTCGATGAACGGCCGACCAGTGAACGGTTTGTTGAGGGGGCATCGCCGTTGGCCCACGAACCGAGCCGGAGGAGGTGGCGATGGAATGCCTCAAATTCATTTGCCCAAACACTCAGCACCCCATCGACAGCGGGATCGAGGCCGACGTTCGGGCGTTCCACGTCATAGAATCCCAGAACGTTCAGGTGAAGTGTCCGCGTTGCGGCGCGACTCATTGCTTTTCCTTCAAAGACGGACTCGCCGCCAAGGTTGCGCGTGGAGTTGCTGCCGCATCTGCCCCTAGCGTGCGGCACGCATAACATTGTCTGTGAATCGACTGATTCGGCTTTTCGCTACTAGGCCCATCTTTCTTTCTCGTTACAAACCATGTGCCGAGCGACCAAAGCGGCAGCCCCCGCGATGGCATCACTGGCCATGGCCCTTAGGACCACGACCGTTGTTACCAAGGTGACCGCTGCCGCGTCAGGTCAGATCGGCACGCGACTGATGCCGCAAAAGCGGCCCGTTAGAGCAAGCAAGCGCCTTCGGAGATCGCCATATCTACGTGGCGTAGCGCCGCGCCACCCTGGTCGTACCGAGGCCTCCCATTATAGTATGTAACGGATTACTGGCGGGGCAGGCCCGTCGCGGAGACCCAATCAGATGCTCAACAAGACCATCGCCATCGCAACGGTGGGACCGCTTGCCCTCTCAGCCGGCCTCTTGTCCGGCCTTTTGGCGCTCACGCCGGCCGCCGCCCAGGGACCAAGTCTCGCCGGCAAGAACGTCACCATGATCATTGGGTTCGGGCCCGGCGGCGGCTACGACGCCTGGGGCCGCGTGATGGCCCGCCATATCGGCAAGCACCTGCCTGGCACTCCGACCGTGGTGCCGCAGAACATGCCGGGCGGCGGCAGCTTCAACGCCGCCAACCACATCTACACCATCGCGCCAAAGGACGGCACGGTGCTCGGCATCATCGCGCGCGACGCACCGCTCGGGCCGCTCACGGGCGCGTCCGGCGCCCGGTTCGATCCGCTCAAGATCTCCTGGATCGGCTCGCCCACGCTGGAGACCAATGTCTGCATCTCGATGGCGCGCGCGAAGGTGAGGACCTTCAAGGAGTTGCAGGAGAGCGAGCTCATCATCGGCAATACCGGCGTCGGCACCGGCACCTATTCCTACCCGAAGGCGCTCAACGGCATCTTCGGCACCAAGTTCAAGCTGATCTCGGGCTTTCCGTCGTCGACCGACGTGTTCCTGGCGATGGAGCGCAACGAGGTCGACGGCATCTGCGAGAGCCTCGACAGCGTGATCGGCAAGCGCCCGGACTGGATCGCCACCAAGAAGGTCAACGTGCTGTTCTACGGCGGCGTCAAGCCGACGATCGATCTGCATGGCGCTCCGTTCATCGTCGATCAGGGGCGCAGCGCGGAAGAGAAGCAGGCGCTAGAGTTCCTCTACGCCGGACAAGGCATCGGGCGGCCATTCGTGGCGCCGCCGGACCTCCCGGCGGACCGGCTCAAGATGCTGCGCGACGCCTTCAACGCCACCATGAAGGACAAGGATTTCGTCGCCGACGCGACCAAGCAGAAGCTCGATGTCGAGCCGGAAGACGGTGAGCACCTCGAGGCGCTGATCAAGAAGATCTACACCACGCCCAAGGCAGTGGTGGACCGGATCGGCGAGCTGATCAAATAACGCCGCCTTCGGGCCGTGACATCCCGTGTCCCGGGCGTCCATCGCCCGGGACATTCGATCTCTACATGCGATAGCGCTTTACTGCGGCCTGATCCCACACAAGCCCATTGCCGGGCCGGTCCGGAACGATGGCGTGGCCGTCGACGATGCGCAGCGGCTCCTGCAGCAGGCAATCAGCCCAGTCCATGTATTCGAGGAAATGGCCGGTCGGCGTCGCGGCGAGCAGATGGGCGCTTACTTCCGGAAACAGATGCGACGACATCTTGATGCGGTGCTCGGCCGCGAGCGCGGCCGCACTCAGCCATCCGCTCACGCCGCCGATGCGCTCGAGGTCGGGCATCACATAGTCGGCCGCGCCCGCTGTGAGCGCGGTCTCCATCGCGACCAACAGCGAGAAATTCTCGCCGATCTGGACCGGCGTCGTCAGCGCTTGTGCGAGCGATGCGCACCCCGCGTAGTCATCGTGGCGGATCGGCTCCTCCAGCCAATAGATGTTCTCCGCATCGAGCGCGCGGCCACGCTCGAGCGCCGCCGCGACCGAGAGCGCCTGGTTGTAGTCGACCATGAGGGCGACACCCTCGCCGATGCGTCGGCGGACGGCTTGCACGGCCGCGAGATCGTCCTTGAGCGTCGGATAGCCGAGCCGCAGCTTCACGGCGCGGAAGCCGCGCGCGAGAAGCCTCTCCGCCTCGTCGGCGACCGCCTCCGGCGCCATGAGGCCAAGCCCGCAACTGTTGTAGGCCTGGATCGGGCCAGGCTTGCCGCCGATGAAGGTCGCAAGCGGCACGCCTGACGCGATCGCCAGCGCGTCCCACGCCGCCTCGTCGAGACCCGCCATCGCCATGCGCACCACGCCCTGCACCCCGATCAGCATGAAGCGCTGCGCGAGCTTGCCCCACAGTTCCGCCGGCACGACGCGGTCCCCAGCCACCATCCGGCTGATCTCGTCCAGCATCGCGGCCATCGCGGGCGCTGCTGCGCGCAGATAGCAGAACAGATAGGCGCGGCCGGTCACTCCTTCCTCGGTCTCGAGATCGACCAGGAGCAGCGGCGCCGTCGTGATCCGCGCCTGGCTGGTCCCGAGCGCATAGGTCATGGGCACCTCGACGCCGGTTGAGCGCACGGCGCGGATGGTCAGTTGCGGCAGCTTCGGATCGGTGGTCATGACGAGAAGCTTACCGGCGCGCGAGGCTGGCGGACAGACCGCAAGCGACGCATGATGCGTTGACGGGGGAGCATTCCATGCAGGGCAAGGTCACGCTGGAGGATCATTTCGCGATCGAGGAGACGCTCGGCGATTCACAGCCGTTCGGCGCGCATGTGTGGCCGGAGCTGCGCTACCGCCTCGTCGACTTTCACGAACAGCGCCTGCGCCTGATGGATCAATCCGGGGTCGAGATCATGGTGGTCTCGCTCAACGCCCCCGCCATCCAAGCCATCCCGGACATCAGTCAGGCGGCCGACTGCGCGCGCCGCGCCAATGACATCCTGGCGGCCGAGGTCGCCAGGCGCCCGGACCGCTTTATCGGCATCGCGGCGCTCGCCATGCAGGATCCCGAGATCGCGGCACGTGAGCTGGAGCGCTGTGTCACCGCGCATGGCTTCAAGGGTGCGCTGGTCAACGGCTTCTCCCAGGTCGATAAGCCCGCCACTGCGGTCTACTACGACCTGCCGCAGTACCGGCCGTTCTGGGCCACGGTCGAGCGGCTGCGCGTGCCGTTCTATCTGCATCCGCGCAATCCGCTGCCCGGCAGCATTCCGGGCTATGACGGCCATCCCTGGCTCATCGGGCCAAGCTGGGCCTTCGCGGCCGAGACCGCGATGCATGCGTTACGCCTGATCGGCAGTGGATTGTTCGACACGCATCCGGGGCTGCAGATCATTCTCGGCCACCTGGGCGAGGGGCTGCCGTACTACTTGTGGCGGATCGACAATCGCAACAAGTGGATGCAGGCGCCGCACAAGTTCGCGGCGCGTCGGCGTGTTGCCGACTATATGCGCGCCAACTTTCATATCACGACGTCGGGGCACTACAGCACGCCCGCACTCATCGACGCCATCGCCGAGATGGGCGTGGACCGGGTGATGTTCTCGGTCGACTACCCGTTCGAGGACATCAGTGATGCGGCCGCCTGGTTCGACCAGGCGCCATTGAGCGACGCCGACCGCAGCAAGATCGGACGCAGCAACGCGCTCAGGCTGTTCGGTCTGCCGGGCGCAGAATCCTAAGACGCGCGCCCACCCGCGTGCAGCACGAGCGCATCGCGCACCGCGCGGTGCAAGGGCGTCGGCACGCCGACCTTGGCGCCGAGATCGACAACGCCGCCCGAGAGCCATTGCAGCTCCAAGGGCCGGCCCTGCTCCAGATCGTGATGCATCGAGGCGGTCATGTCGGGATGCAGCGTGTCCGCGAACGCGAGCCGCTGCTCGGCGAATTTCTCTGGGATCGCCACGCCGTGGGCGCGGCCGACGGCGGCCACCTCGCGCATGAGATCGAGGAAGAACTGGCGGGTCAATGGATTCGAGCGGACCGGCCCGAGCGGCTTGCGAGTCGAGGCCGTCACCGCCGCCATGCTGGCGAGGAAGATGAACTTCTGCCAGATCTCGCTGCGCACGTCGGGGCTGATCTCGGCGTTGATGCCGCCGCGCTGGCAGGCGGCGAGAAAATCTTCGGCCCGTCGCGAGCGAACGCCGTCGTACTCGCCGAACACGAGGCGCTGCATCGGCCCCTTCTGGGCGATGACACCGGGCCGGCTGATATTCGTGCCCACATAGGCCACCCCGCCCATGATCGCGCCCTCACCCACGATCGGGCGCAACAGATCGTCCTTCTGCACGCCGTTCTGGAAGGAGATGATCGCCGTGTCGGGACCCATGATCGGCACCAGCGACCGCGCCGCTGCCTCGGTGTCCCACAGTTTGACGCCGAACATGATGAGATCGGTCTTGCCGATTGTTGAGGGATCGTCCGTCACCTTGACCTTGGGCAGGCTGAACGACTCGTCGGTGCTCTCAATCGCGAGCCCATGCTCGCGCATGGCGGCAAGGTGCGCCCCGCGCGCGATAAAGCTCACGTCGGCGCCGCCGCGTGCCAGCCGGGCGCCGAAAAAGCCTCCAACCCCACCCGATCCCATGACCGCAATCCGCACGTCTTCCTCCCGGCTCAAGGACGGCTGCAACCTAGCATACTTAACGCTTTGTAATCGGCCGGCGCGCCCCGTGCGCGGCTGCCGATCATTCTTGAACCCATGGTGGAGACCCCCCATATTGGACGTGATCGGATAAGGGCAAGCCTGATGCCTGCCTCGGCTCCGATCGGAGGGGGTGCCGCAAGGGCCCCGTCAAAGTCGCTTCGATGAGGGCTTTGAGCATGTCACGAGTTCCGTCGCTGTCCAGTCCGTTTCTTCTCGGATTCGACGAGATTGAGCGTGCACTCGACCGCGTCACCAAGGGAGCGGATGGCTATCCGCCCTACAACATCGAACGGATCGCCCGGGAAAACGGCAAGCCCGAGCGCCTGCGGATAACGCTGGCGGTTGCCGGGTTCACGCGCGATCAGCTCGACGTGACGCTGGAGGAAAGCCAGCTTGTCATTCGCGGGCGACAGCAGGACGACAAGACGCGACAGTATCTCCACCGCGGCATCGCGGCGCGCCAATTCCAGCGCACCTTCGTGCTCGCGGACGGAATGGAGGTGCTGGGCGCGGACTTGAGGAGCGGATTGCTGTCGATCGACCTGGCAAGACCTGAGCCTGAGCGGATCGTCAAGTCGATCAGCATCACCGACCACGACTGAACTCACCAACCAGGACTCGACCTGTAGCAAAGTAGAAAGGAGTCGAGGGCCATGAACGCCAACAACAACACGAACAATACAAACGTCACCTTCGGACGAATCTCCCCGGAAGCACTGGCTGTGCTCGGCGGCGGTCGCATCGCCTATGTCAAGGCGATCCGGTCAGAGGACGTGCAGAAGCAATTCCCGCAGGCGCCGCAGCTCGCGGCCGGCACTCTGCTCTACGCGCTGCACGCCGCCGACGGAACGCCGATCATGCTGACCGACAGCCGCGAGGCCGCGATCGCGAATGCCTGGAGCCAGGAGCTCGAGACGGTCAGCGTGCACTGAGCGCCCGCAACGGTATCGCGATCGAAGAAGGGCTTCCTACGCAGCGCTCGCCGAGGGCAGCGCCAGCACGGAGTAGAGCGCCTCCATGTCGCGGGAGTCCCGCAGCTTGTGCGCGACGTCGGGGTCGCGCAACAGCCGCGCAACGCGCGCCAGCGCCTTGAGATGATCGGCGCCAGCGCCTTCAGGCGCGAGCAGCAGAAATACCAGGTCGACGGCCTGCCCATCGAGCGATTCAAAATCGATCGGCCGTTCGAGTCGGGCAAATACGCCAAACAGCTTGGTGAGCTTCGGCAGCTTGCCGTGTGGAATGGCAATACCATTGCCCACGCCGGTTGAGCCGAGCTTCTCGCGCTGCATGAGAATCTCGAAAATCGTACGTTCGCTCAGGCCGGAGAGTTCCGCTGCCCTGGCAGCGAGTTCCTGCAAGGCTTGCTTCTTGCCGTTGACCCTTAGCGCCGGAATGATCGCGTTGGGCGCGACGAGATCGTTGAGCGGCATGGAATGTTTCCAGAATCCGGGAACTCAAGCGCGGGCCCGTCAAAGGCGGCGGACCATAAGGACCGACTCTCGGGCCGTCAATGGGAGCAAACAGCGCATCGCGACTGCCGTGAATATCACCATCGTCCTGACGCGTTAACCAGTCGCAGACGGGTGCTTTTCTGCCAATTGCACTGCCGCGCCTAGAATACCAGCCCTGGGGATTACGTCTCGCGTTCGGGCTGCCGGCGGTAATGAGGGAACTTACGCAACGGCCACTCCAGTCATTCGTCGGAGGG
>DAIUEP010000023.1:7199-23696 GCA_036845065.1 Xanthobacteraceae bacterium
GTGCGCAACGCTTCACCCATGTCGATGTTCTTACCCGACACGCGAAACGGCATGATCGTCCTCCGTTGTGCGCTCGCTCCTGACAACAACACAACCCTTACAAACATAGGATCAAGACCACAGCGGCGCCAGATGTCCATTGCCAAGCGCCCCTTCCCATCGGCGCGGCCGGATCAGGACGACGCACCCATCGACAGCTGCTTTTCGCGCCGCCGTTGGACCGAGGATGGAATGCGCATGGCCTCGCGATACTTCGCAACGGTCCTGCGCGCGATATCGATCCCAGCCGAGCGCAGTCGTTCCACGATGGTGTCGTCGGACAGAACGTCCTGCGGGCTCTCCGCATCGATCAATTGCTTGATGCGGTGGCGCACGGCCTCGGCTGAATGGGCTTCTCCGCCATCAGAGGATGCGATCGCGGAGGTGAAGAAATATTTGAGCTCGAAGATGCCGCGGTTGGTCGCCATGTATTTGTTGGCGGTGACGCGCGACACTGTGGATTCGTGCATCTCGATCGCATCCGCGACGGTCTTGAGATTCAGCGGCCGCAGGTGCTGAACCCCGCGCGCAAAGAACGCATCCTGCTGACGCACGATCTCCTTGGCGACCTTGAGAATGGTCTTGGCGCGCTGGTCGAGCGCGCGCACGAGCCAGGTCGCGGTCTGCAGGCAGTCGGCGAGATAGGTTTTGTCTTTGTCGCTCCTGGCGGTGCCGGCGACCTCCGCGTAGTAGCTCTGGTTCAAGAGCACCTTGGGCAGCGTGTCGGAGTTGAGCTCCACGATGTAGCCGCCGTCAGGTCCTTGCCGCACGAACACGTCGGGCACGATCGGCTGCACCAGCGTGCTGCCAAATGCCAGGCCCGGCTTCGGATTGAGGTGCCGGATTTCGGCAATCATGTCGTTGAGATCGTCCTCGCTGACGTCGCAAGCCTTGCGGAGCGCGGCAAGGTCGCGCTTGGCCAGGAGGTCGAGACGCTTGACCAGCATCTGCATGGCCGGATCGAACCGGTCGAGCTCCTTGAGCTGGATGGCGAGACATTCGGTGAGATTGCGCGCGCACACGCCGGGCGGATCGAAGCCTTGCAGAATCGCGAGCACGTCTTCGACTTCGGCCGCAGGCGCGCCCAGCTTCTCGGCAACCTCGGCCAGATCGCCGGTCAGATAGCCGGCCTCGTCGACCAGATCGATCAGATGGCGCCCGATCATGCGGCGGACCGGATCTGCAACCGCCAGCGTCAACTGTTCGGCGAGATGATCGACCAGCGTGACCTCGGCCGACACAAAGGCTTCGAGGTTGTAATCACCATCGGGACGGCCTCCGGCCCCAACGCCAGCCCACTCGGATTGGGCGGGCAGGTTGTCGGCGCCCGGAGGCGTCGCCTCGGCGCGGTCATCGGGATCGGCCGTCGTGCCTTCAGGCGCATCGAGCTCTTCGGCTTTGCCGCTCTCACCCGACCAGTCCGAGTCTGCCTTGGGTTGCTGCTCGGGCTCGCCGACGCCAGCCGCATCTCCCTCCTCGCTGCCGCGCTCGAGCAGCGGGTTCTTCTCGAGCTCGGTCTCGACATAGGCCGCGAGATCGAGATTGGAGAGCTGCAGCAGCTTGATCGCCTGCATCAGCTGCGGCGTCATGACGAGCGCGTGGCTCTGCCGGATTTCGAGTCGCTGTGTTAGTGCCATGCTGCGATGCACAAATGGTCCGGTTTTTGCTTATACCGTTCGGACGCCTGTGTACACCGATTCTGGCGCAGGTCCCTAACGGGGCGGGAAAAGGCGCCGGCAGACCACCCGAAAGGGCGGCAAGGGCTTATCATTACTGAAATAAAATCAATAGGTTACACGCTGATATCGGCGTCTTCCTCAACGGGTCCGCCTCACATCCTGAATTCCTCGCCCAGATAGAGCCGGCGGACCTCGGGATCGTTCACGATATCGACCGCGCGGCCCTCGCGCAGCACCTCGCC
Source organism: Xanthobacteraceae bacterium (assembly GCA_036845065.1). Lineage (GTDB taxonomy): Bacteria > Pseudomonadota > Alphaproteobacteria > Rhizobiales > Xanthobacteraceae > VAZQ01. The sequence continues at coordinate 9,160 of DAIUEP010000023.1, forward strand.
CGAGTAGATGATGTAGGCGCGGTCGGTGAGCGCCAGGGTCTCGCGCACGTTGTGGTCGGTGATCAGGACCCCGATACCGCGATTGGTCAGGTGGCGCACCAGGGTCTTGATATCGCCGACCGCGATCGGGTCGATGCCGGCGAACGGCTCGTCCAGCAGCATGTAGTTCGGCCGTGTCGCCAGCGCGCGGGCGATCTCGCACCGCCGGCGCTCGCCGCCCGAGAGCGCGAGGGTAGGGCTCTTGCGCAGCTTGCTGAGGCCGAACTCCGCCAGCAGCGCATCGAGATCGGCCTCGCGGCGGCGTCGATTGGGCTCGGTCACCTCCAGCACGGCGCGAATGTTGTCCTCGACACTGAGCCCGCGGAAGATCGATGCCTCCTGCGGCAGGTAGCCGATGCCGAGCCGGGCGCGCTGATACATCGGCAGGCGGGTGACGTCGTGGCCATCGAGCTCGATGCGGCCGCGGTCGGGCTTGATCAGCCCGGTGATCATGTAGAACACGGTGGTCTTGCCGGCGCCGTTCGGGCCGAGCAGGCCGACCGCTTCCCCGCGTCGCACGTAGATACTCGGACCCCGGACCACCTTGCGCCCGCCGAAGCTTTTTTCGAGCCCGTGGGTTGCCAGATAGGCCTCGCGAGCAGGCTGCCGCACGCCCGCCTCCTCGCGGCTGCGGGGCGCCGGCGGTCGGCCGCCCGGCGGTGCGCGACCCGGAGCCCCACCCGCGCCGCCGGGGGCGCGCGCCTCCCGAGCTTCGGCTGGCATGGGCCTGTGTGCCGGCATCGGTTCGGGCTCCGGCCTCGGTTCCGGCCTGGGTGCGGGCCTGGGCTCATCGCGCCGCCGCGGCTGGGGGGGAGGATCGGGCGCCTGAGCGCGCAAGGCCGCGCTTTCAGGTGGAGGGGGCGGCCGTATGGACTTTTTGGGGTTCTGGCCGGGCAGATTGACCGCCTCGGTGCGCCCAGCCGTGATCGGGCCCCCGAGCGAGCGCAGGTCTATGTTCCAGAAGCCGGAGGCTGGGCTGACCTTTCGCCGCACGGCGCCTCCGAAGATCGACAGGAATTTGCGCACACACGCCTCGAAACCATGCGGCCTTGGTCGGTTTAATGAACCACCGTCAACCGGCCGTCTCAAGGCATTTGCTTGACTGGGAGACGGCTGCGGCGCGTCATTTCTTGCGCGCCGGTGTGGGCAGTCCTGGGGCTGACTTCTGGTCCGAGTTGCTCTTGGGGTTGAATAAGCCTTCGATCCGACCGCCCTCCATGCGCGACACCCCGTCGGTCAGATTGACCACGAGGCGCTCACCACGCAGCACGTCCTGGCCCTTGGTCACCACCACTTTGCCGGTCAGCGTCACAGTGTTGGCGCGCATGTCGAAATCACCGCGGTCGCCGGTCGCGACCTGATCCTTCTGCTTCACCACCACGTTGCCCAGCGCCTCCATCCGACGGATCTGGCTGCCGCCGCCAGGCTGCGCCGCCTTGATGACGCCATCAGACTTGGCGCCGTCCACGCTGGCGCCTCCTTCGTAGTAGACCAGCAAGGTCTTGCAGCGCATGTCTGTGTCGCCCTGCACCACATGGACATCGCCGCTGAAGGTCGCAACCTTGTCCTTGTCGCGCACCTCGAGCGAGGCGGCCTGAATCTTCACCGGCTGGCCACGATTGCTCGAGAAACCCTGCAACGCGTTAGCCGGGCCCTGCTGCGCTCCCGCGGCGGCGGCGACCAGCACGGTCGCGGCCACGACCGCGGCAAAGAGCCTCGCGCTTGTGAACATGTCTCGCATCATCGGCTTGCCGCCTTGTCGCCGGCTCGATCGCCTTCCTGCACCAGCACCATGGACACACCGCCATCGAAGCGAATGACCTCGCCGGAGTTGGTGATCTCCAGCCGATTCGCATTGATGGTGCCTTGCCGCATCGACACTTCGACCGGCTTCTCCGACACCACATGGTTGGTGCGGACGTTGATCACCGCTTCAATCAGCCGCGCCTGATAGTTGGACGAGTTGACCTGAATGTCGTCCCGCAGCGTCAGGCGGTCTTGCTTGCTTTCGAACAGGCCGGACCGCGCGGTCAGCTCGAACTTGCCGGCATCCTTGAACTCGATTGTGGCGTTCAGCTCCTGCAGCTGAACCGTATCGGGCTTGGTGATGTCCTGGGTGGCGGCGCGCGCGGTCACCACGTAAGGCCTTCGGTCCTGCGTATAGCCCGCAAGCCTGGGCTGCTGCATGGTGATCGCGGTGCCCGACACCACGAGGCCGCCGATGCTGCCCGGCAGCCTGGCGAGCGCGCGCAGCGGATCGAGCACGTACACCGACAGAACGGTCATCACCACGCCCAGCACGACGGCGATCGGGATCCCGACCCGCAACAGGCGCACGAGTCGACTATGGCGGATCGCGGCGCGGAACACGCGCGTATTGTCGGTGCTCCCCCGCGACGCGTAACCGCGCGTTGCGGGATCGGCGACCTGCGACACGTCGGCGTGCGACACGATGGTCAAGCGGCTTACCCCACAGCCCATCCGGCAACGGATCGGGCGGCTCAGATTGCCTTACAAATCTTAGCAAATCCAACGGCAGGATCGCGCACAAATGTGGCTCCGCCGCGGCATATCCCCTTGTGGCTGCTTGTAGCTTCTTGGGCTTATTGAGGTTTCTTTGCGACTGCCGGGCTTCGCCGTTCACCATTCAAGACCACGCGACCATTCACGAATGTGAAAAGATGTCCTCGGCGGCCCAGCCCCCGAGGTCAAGCCGCACCCGCTCCGGCAGGAACCGGAAGCAGGCGTCGGCCAGGGCGGCGCGGCCCTCGCGCGCCAGCATGCCGTCGAGCTTGGCCTTGAGGGCATGCAGGTGCAGGACGTCGGAGGCCGCATAGGCGACCTGCGAGTCGGTGAGCTCGGCCGAGCCCCAGTCGGAGAGCTGCTGCTGCTTGGAAAGGTCGACGCCGAGCAGCTCCTTCACCAGGTCCTTGAGCCCGTGCTTGTCGGTGTAGGTGCGGGCGAGCCGCGACGCGATCTTGGTGCAGTAGACCGGCGCCGGCATGACGCCCAGCGCCTGGTAGAGCACGCCGAGATCGAACCGGCCGAAGTGGAAGAGCTTGAGGACGCTCGCATCGCCCAGGAGCCTGGCCAGATTGGGCGCGCTCGGCCGGCCTGCCGGCATCTGCACCACGTCGGCGGAGCCATCGCCCGGGGACAGCTGCACCACACAGAGACGGTCACGCCGCGGGTCAAGCCCCATGGTCTCGGTGTCGATCGCCACCGCGCCGGTCTGGTAGCGGGCAAGATCGGGCAGATCGCCACGATGCAGGCGGATGGTCATTGCGGCTCCCGATCCGGTGCTGATGTGGTGCCCAGGAGAGGACTCGAACCTCCACGGCTCTCACCGCTAGTACCTGAAACTAGTGCGTCTACCAATTCCGCCACCTGGGCACTGCGCGACAGATAAGGGGGCGCCTTCCACCTTGTCAATTCGTGTGGAACGGCCCTGTACAGGGTGGAATCGATCCTGTATTGCGCAGCCCATCCCACCCATCGAAAGATTGCGGCATGACCGCCACCCCTTCCGACACGCTCATCACCGTCTTCGGCGGCTCGGGCTTCCTCGGCCGCCACGTGGTGCGCGCGCTCGCCAAGCGCGGCTACCGCATCCGGGTCGCGGTGCGCCGGCCCGACCTCGCCTTCTTCCTGCAGCCGGCCGGCCGGGTGGGCCAGATCCACGCCGTGCAGGCCAACCTGCGCCACCCGGCCTCGGTCGACGCCGCGGTGCGCGACGCCGACGTGGTGGTCAACCTGGTCGGCATCCTGTTCGAGCGCGCCCGGCAGCGATTCGACACCGTGCAGACGTTCGGCGCCGAGGCCTGCGCCCTGTCGGCGGCGGCGCACGGCGCACGGCTCGTGCATATCTCGGCGATCGGCGCCGACGAGCAATCGTCATCGCACTATGCGCGCAGCAAGGCCGTTGGCGAGAAGCTCGTGCGCGCCGCCGTGCCGGGCGCGACCATCCTGCGGCCGTCGATCGTTTTCGGGCCGGAGGATGAGTTCTTCAACCGGTTTGCGGCGATCGCGCGCCTGGCGCCGGCCTTGCCGCTCATCGGCGGCGGCCACACCCGGTTTCAGCCGGTGTTCGTTGGCGACGTCGCCGCCGCGGTGGTGGCGGCGATCGAAGGCCGCGCCACGCCGGGGGCGGTCTACGAGCTGGGCGGCCCGGCCGTGCGGAGCTTCAAGGAGCTGATGCAGTTCCTGTTGGCCACGATCGAGCGCAAGCGATTCCTTCTGCCGATCCCGTTCGAGCTGGCCAAGGTGCCGGCCTTCTTCCTGCAGTTCCTGCCCACCCCGCTGCTGACGCCCGATCAGGTCGAGCTCTTGCGGCACGACAACGTGGTCTCGGACGAGGCGAAGCGTGAGCGGCGGACGCTCGAGGGGCTTGGCATCACGCCGACCGCGATGGAGGCGATTGTGCCGGCCTATCTGCGGCGCTTCCGCAAGGCGGGGCAGTTCCGCGTGCGAGCGATCTGAGCGCGCTCGGTCAAGACTAGACCACTTTCCGTTCGAATTGATCCGCATCCGGCCGTTCGTTCCCGCGCAAGCGGGAACCCAGGGCTACTTGCGCCTTTTTCTCAATCTGTCGCTCTGGGTCCCCGCTTCCGCGGGGACGAACGGTTGAGATGTCGCGATGCAACTTCATCGGAAAATGCTCTAATAGCCGAGCGCAAGCGCGATCAGCCCGAGCGTTCCGACCACGACGCGCCACCAGGCAAACAACGCAAAACCGTGGCGCTGCACATAGGTCAGAAACGTCTTCACCACGATCCAGGCCGCCACGAACGAGACCGCGAAGCCGACCGCGATGAGGAGGCTGTTGTCGAAGCTCATCTGACCGCGGCTCTTGTAGAGATCGTAGACGAAGGCCCCGAACATGGTGGGCATCGCCAGCCAGAACGAGAATTCCGCGGCCGAGCGCCGGTCGGCGCCCAAGAGCATGGCCGCCACGATGGTGGCGCCTGCGCGTGACACGCCGGGAATCATGGCCAGGCATTGGGCAAGCCCGATGTAGAAATACATCGGCAGCGAATAGCGCTCGGCGTCCACATAGCGCGGCTTGAGGTCGAGCTGATCGACCCAGATCAGGATGGCGCCGCCGACGATCAGGGTGAAACAGATGATCCAGACGTTGAACAACACACCCTTGATAAAGCCGTGCGCGAGCGCCCCGATGACGGCGGCGGGCAGGAACGCGATCAGGACGCCGATGACGAAGCGGCGGGCGGCCGGGTCGGTGAACATCCCGAGCGCGAGCCGCCAGAGCCGGCCGAAATAGATCGACAGCAGCGCCAGAATCGCGCCGAACTGGATCAGGATCGAGAATGTGTCCCAGAACTCCTTGCGTGCCGGGTCGGAGCCTAGGAACTGGTTCACGAGCAGAAGGTGCCCGGTTGACGACACCGGCAGAAACTCCGTCAGCCCCTCGACGATGCCAAGCACGATGGCCTTGATCAGATCGAATGACATCAGGGGCTCCGCGGGGCGAGGGCAGGTCACGGCGCCTGGAGGCGGCTGCCGCACGGTGGGATTTGAGGCTTTTCTACCAACATCAACCCCGTGGCAACGAAAAAGCCGGAAACTATCCGGAGACCGGTATGCGGCCCTCTGGACCCACCGGATTCGGTGACACCCCGCCATGGCGACGTTGTTTTTCCATCCGTTTTGCCCCCATTCGCGGTTCGTGCGCCTGGCGCTCGGCGAGTACGGGGTCGCGGTTCGGCTGATCGAGGAGCGGACCTGGGAGCGGCGCCGCGACTTCCTGGCCATCAATCCGGCGGGAACCACACCGGTCCTGGTCGAGGAAGGCCAGCCGCCGATACCGGGCGCCGCGATCATCGCCGAATATCTCGACGAGCTTTGCGGCGACACTTTCGAGCGGCGGCTGCTGCCGCGGGCAACCGGCCCGCGGATCGAGGTCCGGCGGCTGATGAGCTGGTTCAACGACAAGTTCTTTGCCGAGGTCTCCGGCCCGCTCACGACCGAGCGGCTCTACAAGCGCCATATGCCGATCGACGCCGGCGGCGGATCGCCGGAAACCGACGTGCTCCGTGCGGCCCGCAACAACATCCGCTACCATATGGCCTATATCGGCTGGCTGGTGCGCACGCGCGACTGGCTCGCGGGCGACCAGCTGACCTATGCGGATCTTGCCGCGGCCGCGCACCTGTCCGCGGTCGACTACCTGGGCGACGTGCCGTGGAGCGAAGACGAAGCCGCCAAGAGCTGGTACGCGCGGGTCAAGTCGCGACCCTCGTTCCGGCCGATTCTGGCCGAGACGCTGGCCGGCATCCCGCCGTCGGCGACCTACGCGGATCTCGACTTCTGAACGAGCCCCCCTCGACCCTCAAGCCGGCGTTGATCGCGGCGGCGCGCGCGCACGGGTTCGACACCGTGGGGATTGTGCGGCCGGACGCGATCCCGCAGGCGCAGGAGCGGCTCCTTCGCTTCCTCGCCGAGGGCGCCCATGGCGACATGGACTGGATGGCGACGACGGCCGAGCGGCGCGGCGACCCGCGCACGCTCTGGCAGGACGCGCGCTCGATCATCATGCTGGGGATGAACTACGGTCCCGGCTCCGATCCGCTGGCGATCCTGCGCCATCGTGACCACGGCGCGATCTCGGTCTACGCGCAGGGCGACGACTACCACGACGTCATCAAGCCGCGGCTGAAGGCGCTCGCGCGCTGGCTGATCGCACAAGCCGGCGGCGACGTGAAAGTCTTCGTCGACACCGCCGCCGTGATGGAGAAGCCGCTCGCGGCCGCCGCCGGGCTCGGCTGGCAGGGCAAGCACACCAACCTGGTGTCGCGCCAATATGGCTCATGGCTCTTTCTCGGCGCGATCTTCACCACGCTCGAGCTTAGCCCCAACGCGCCCGAGGCCGACCATTGCGGCCATTGCCGCGCCTGCCTCGACATCTGTCCGACGTCGGCGTTTCCCGCGCCCTACCGGCTCGATGCGCGGCGCTGCATCTCCTACCTCACCATCGAGCACAAAGGGCCGATCGCGCGCGCGCTGCGCCCGCTCATGGGCAACCGCATCTATGGCTGCGACGACTGCCTCGCGGTCTGCCCGTGGAACAAGTTTGCACAGTTGGGGCGCGAGGCCAGGCTTTCGGCGCGCGACGCGCTCAAGGCGCCGATGCTCGCCGACCTCGCGCGGCTCGACGACGCGGCGTTCCGGGCGCTATTTGCGAAATCACCCGTCAAGCGCATCGGACGCGATCGCTTCGTGCGCAACGTCCTGATCGCGATCGGCAACTCGGCCGATCCGAGCCTCGCGATCGAAGCCGAACGGCTGCTCGCCGACGCGTCGGCGCTGGTGCGCGGCGCGGCCATTTGGGCGCTCGGCAGAATAGACGCTCGCCGCCTTGCCGCGCTGGCGCCCACCCACCGAACGATGGAGACCGATCCAGGCGTGCGGGACGAATGGACGGCCGCTCTCCCTGAGGTCATTGCCTGATGCCCACCCTTGTGTGTCTCGGACTAGGCTATTGCGCCCAGCACTACGTCGCGGAATTCGGGACGCGCTTCGATCGCATCGTCGGAACGACCCGCAGCGCCGACGAGCTGGCGACGCTCGCGGCGCGCCGCTTCGGCGGCCGCGCGGTGGAGATGCACATGTTCGACGGCAAGACGGCGTCGCCCGAGTTGCGCGCCGCGATCGCTTCTGCCGAAGCGCTGTTGATCTCGGCCGCGCCCGCCGACGGCGTCGATCCGGTGCTGGCCGTGCTCACAGACGACATTCTGCGCGCGGGCGCGCTGCGCATGGTCGTGTTTCTGTCGACGCTCGGCGTCTACGCCGACAGCAACGGCGCCTGGATCGACGAAAGCGCCGAGGTCATTCCGGGTCTCGCTCGGCGCGGCAGCGCGCGCCGCGATGCCGAGATCGCGTGGCAACAACTCGGCGCGCGCCGCAACATGCCGGTCGCCATCTTGCGGCTTGGCGGAATCTACGGACCCGGGCAGAACGCCATGATCCGGCTCCTGCGCGGCACCGTGCATCGCGTCGCCAAGCCCGGCCATGTGTCGAACCGCGTGCACGTCTTCGACGTCGCGCAGGCGATCGACGCCGCGTTCGAGCGCCGCGCCGACGGCATCGTCAACGTGGTCGATGACGAACCGGCGTCGCCAAGCGAGCACATCGCGTTCGCGGCCAATCTTCTCGGCATCGCGCCGCCCCCGGAAATTCCGTTCGCCGACGCTCCCAAGGTGATGACGCCGTTCGCGCTGAGCTTCTACGAAGGCTGCATCCGGGCGCGCAACAAGAGGCTCAAGCGCACGCTCGGCGTCGCGCTGCGCTATCCGACCTATCGCGAGGGCTTAAGCGCGCTCCATGCCGCAGGCGATCATCTCGCCGGCGAGACGAAGTCGCGCGATCCGTGACTACTCCGCGCTGATCCCGGTCAGGCGGATCATGCCGGCCCACCCGTCGATCGAGCTCTTGAAGAATGCCGGCGCATCGGCGAACTCGACCGTGTGCGGTTCGTAGCCCAGTTGCCGCATGCGCTGATCGACGGCGGAGTTCATCACGACGGCGTTGATCGCGGTATTGAGCTTGGCGGCGATCTCCGGCGGGATCTTGGCGGGCGCAAAGAAGCCATTCCACCCGCTGATGTCGATCCCGCGCAGGCCGGATTCGTTCAGGGTCGGAACGTCCGGAAACGCGCGCGAGCGCTGCATGCCGGTGACCACGAGCGCGCGCAACTTGCCCTGCTGGACCTGCGGGTAGATTTCCGCGATCGGCCCCGCGATGATGTCGACGTGGTCGCCAAGGAGCGCGTTCATCGCCGGCACGCCGCTCTGAAACGGCACGCCGACCCCCTGGGTCTTCAAGAGCACCTTGAAAACGTATTCGCTGCCGATGCGGGCCGACGATCCGCCGAATCCGAAGCTGAAGGGCTTGCTCTTCGACAGCTCGACGAACTCCGACAGCGTCCGCGCCCGGTTGCTGGCGTTGATGGCGAGCGCCATGCTGTCGCGCGCCACGAACGCGATCGGCGCCAGCTCGTCGGTCGAATAGCCGGGATTCTTGTAGTAGGTCTGGTTGATCGCCAGGCTGTTGCCGGTGACCAGCAGCGTATAGCCGTCCGGCACCGCAGTCGCGACCGCGCGCGCCGCGATGTTGGAGGCCGCGCCGGGCCGGTTCTCGATCACGATCTGGTAGCCGAATTGCTCGGTGAGCCCCTGCGCGATCACGCGCGCGATCGTGTCGATGCCGCCACCCGGCGCGAAGCCGACCATGAAGGTGAGTTTCCGGTTCGGATAATCCTGCGCGCCCGCCGGACCCGGCGAAACACAGCCCAGAGTGAGAGCCGCGGCGAGTGCGATCAACCGCCGAACATAAATGGCCCGCATGTGTTCCTCCCGACGCAACCGCGCGGCGTTTCTGTATGCACCCAATCTAGACCTGCCCGACGACGGGATCGAGTCGGGCTTTGCGGGCGCCTCAGAACTCCGCGACCGCCGCAATCAGCCGCTCGATGTCCTCCGGGCGTGACAGGCGATGATCGCCATCCTTGACCAGCGTGAGCACGACGTCGTCGCGCGCAATGCGCGAGACCAGCTCGACCGCGTGCTGCCACGGCACGTCGGGATCCTTGACCCCCTGCAGGATGCGCACCGGGCAGCCGGGCTCGATCATGCCGCCAAGGAGGAGATGGTTGCGCCCCTCCTCGATCAGCTTGCGCGTGATCAGGTAGGGCTCCTCGCCGTAGGCCGACGGCCGCGCCCAGCCGCCGGTTTCCTCGATCGCGCGTTTGATGTCAGGCGGGAACTGCTTCCACATCAGCTCCTCGGTGAAGTCAACCGCGGGCGCGATCAACACGAGACCCGCGACGGTCGCCCGCGCGACCGCGCGCTGCGCGAGCGCCCGCACCATGAGCAGCGCGAGCCAGCCGCCCATCGACGATCCGACGACAATCTGCGGGCCGCGGCAGCAGGCCTCGAACACGGCGACGCACTCCTCGAGCCAGCGGCCGATCGTGCCGTCGGCGAATTCGCCTCCTGATTCGCCATGCCCGGAATAGTCGAAGCGAATCACCGCCCGGCCCTGCTTCTCGGCCCAGGCGTCGAGCGCAGCCGCCTTGATGCCCTTCATGTCCGACTTGAAGCCGCCCAGCCAAAGCAGTCCGGGCGCGGCACCCGCACGCTCGCGCACTGCGATCTTTCGCGCCGCGGCGCCAGTTCCCACATCGATGAATTTCAGGCAACAATCGCTCATACGAGTCTCTCGATCCGGTTTCATGGTCGTTAGAGCGGTGTTTCGCCGCATGCCGCCACACGATGCAAGAGCGATATCAGAGCCAATGAGGATAGGCATAGCTGAGCGCACCCGGCTCCATGACGGACCGGCCGAATGAGCGATCGTTTCGACGAGCGCAACCCGTCGCCAACGCTTGCTGGCACGACCATCTTGCAGATCGTGCCGGCGCTGCGGGAAGAGCCCAACGCCCGCACGGCCCTCGACGTCGCCCATATGCTCCTGCAGGCGGGCGCCCGCGCCCTTGTCGCCGGTCGGGAGGGGCCGCTGGTCGGGGACCTCAAGGCCTATGGCGGCGAGTGGATCCCATTCGCCGCCGACAGCGCCAATCCCCTCACGCGGCGTCGCAACAACCGCCTGCTCGAGCGCCTCGTCGGGTCCGAGCGCATCGATATCATTCATGCCCAATGCCTCGGCGGCGCGGCCAGCGCATGGCAGGCGGCCGAGGCAGTCGCGGTCTGGCTGGTCACGACCTTGCCGGATGCGCCTCCGGCATCCGCGGGCGAGTTCACGCAACAGATCGGCGAGCTTGTCCGCGGCGACCGGATCATTGCGCCATCGAGCTATGCGGCGACACCGGTCATGGAACGTCTCGGCGTGCCGCGCGAGCGAATCACCGTCGTGCCGCGCAGCGTCGATACCGGATTGTTTGACGTCCGCGCCATCCACCAGAACCGCCTCACCGTGCTGCGCAATGCGTGGTCGATTCCGCCGCAGCATCGTGTCGTCATGGCGCCAGGCCGCGTGGCGCCATGGAACGGCCAATTGCTGTTGCCAGACGTCGCGCGCGCGCTCGCCGATAGCGGCCTGCGCGACATCGTTTTCGTGATCGTGGGCGAGAACCGGCAGCACCGCCGTTACGCGCAGGCGACCCTGGCGCGCGCACAAACCTTGGGTGTGGATGCGATGTTCCGTATCACCGGGCATTGCGCCGACATGCCGGCCGCGTTCGCGATCGCCGACATGGTGGTCGTGCCTGCGATCGAGGCGCCGGTTCTCGGGCGGGTGGTCGCGCAGGCACAAGCCATGGGCAGGCCGGTGATCGCGTCCAACGTGGGCGTGCTCCCCGAATATATCGTGACGCCGCCCCACATGCCGGAAGACGTACGCACCGGCTGGGTCACCGCTGCGAACGACCCGCTCGACATTGCGCGCGCGCTGGCCGAAGCCTTGACGCTCGACAATGCCGCTTATCAGGCAATGTGCGCGCGCGCGCGCGAGTTTGCCGAGTACATGTTCTCGCCGGAGAGCGTCGCCGTGGCGACCCGGGCTATCTATGTGTCACTGCTGGCGCGCGGGTCTTAGCGGAATTTGCCCCCGACCAGCCGCGATCCCCCTGACCGGCGGGTCCGGAGGCGGATACCGATAACGGTTGCCAACCTGCTACCCAAAGGCAGCCGGGCTGGCACCTTCCCCCTGAAAAAAGCCTTTCCCACTGCCGGCGAGGGTGTGCGGCCCGATCAACTGCAAAAACGCTTGATCAGCATTGCATTTCCGTTGACTCGCCGGCGGTTTGCCAGGATTCTTGTGAGACTCGCTTCTTGCGAGTTTGTCGCAACAGCATAGGAGGCCAGCGCCATTCGCCGACCAATGAGAGCCCCGCCGCCCGTCCAAAAGGACGGCCCGCGAGTGAACGAGGAGATCCGATCCCGCGAAGTCCAACTGATCGATCAGACTGGCCATAACCATGGCCCTGTCGACACTCGGCTCGCCCTGGAGAAAGCCCAGGAAGCCGGGCTCGATCTCGTCGAGATTGCACCGACTTCCGTACCGCCCGTCTGCAAGATTCTTGATTACGGTAAATATAAATACCAGGCGCAGAAGAAGGCGGCCGAAGCCCGCAAGAAACAGAAGGTGGTCGAGGTCAAGGAGATCAAGCTCCGGCCGATGATCGACGACCACGACTACGAGGTGAAGATGCGCTCGATGAAGCGCTTCTTCGAGGAGGGCGACAAGGTGAAGATCACCCTGCGCTTCCGCGGCCGCGAACTGGCGCACCAGGAGCTGGGCTACAAGCTCCTCAATCGCGTCAAGGACGACACCTCCGACTTCGCAAAGGTCGAGCAGGACGCCCGGTTCGAGGGCCGCCAGGTGGTGATGGTGCTGGCGCCGAGGTAAGGCGTCACCCGACCCGGCGCGCGGTGAGCGCAAGCTGCCCTGGGGAGCAGGGCGGCGTGGGGATTGTTGTGCGGCAGGACCGCCTTCCCTGAGCAGCCCCCGGATTGTCATCCGCAAGCGCTTCTGTCATAACGCCGGCCTCCCGCCGCCCGGCGCAATGGGCTGCCGTGGCGGCGGCGAAGTGCTCAATCAGCACGCTCACATCGAGCAAAATGACCGGCGGACGGGGCCGACTGCGCCGTTGGGCCGCGAAAGGAGAGCCAAATGCCCAAGATCAAGACCAAGTCGGGCGCTAAAAAGCGCTTCAAGATCACCGGCTCCGGGAAGGTGCTGTATGCCCAGTCCCGCAAGCGCCACGGCATGATCAAGCGGACCAAGAAGCAGATTCGGCAGCTCCGCGGCACCAACGTCCTGTTCAAGACGGACGGTGACAACATCAAGAAATACTGGCTGCCCAACGGCTAAACGCGCCATCGCGGCGCTTCCAATCGCTGCTTCAATCAACCGCTAAGGAGATCGGTCATGGCCCGCGTCAAGCGTGGTGTCACCGGACACGCCAAGCATAAGAAAATCTTCAAAGCCGCCAAGGGTTTTTACGGACGGCGCAAGAATACCATCCGCGTCGCCAAGCAGGCGGTCGAGAAGGCAAATCAATACGCCTACCGCGACCGCAAGCGCCGCAAGCGGACGTTCCGGGCGCTCTGGATCCAGCGCCTCAACGCCGCCGTGCGCCCGTTCGGCCTCAACTACAGCCGGTTTATCGACGGCCTCGGCAAGGCCGGGGTCGAGGTCGATCGCAAGGTTCTGTCGGACCTCGCCATCACGCAGCCGGCGGCGTTCCAGGCGATCGTCGAGAAAGCCAAGGCCGCCCTGCCGGCGACGGCGTAGCGTTTTGAGCAGGGCCTTCATCGTCGTCATGCCCGCGCAAGCGGGCATCCAGTAGCCCGCAGCACCGTCGACAATCTGAAAGTCTGAGGGTTACTGGATCATCCGCCGACGCGGATGATGACGCCCCAGCCATTGGGACCGCCATGTCCGACATCGCGACGCTCGAACCACAGCTCCTGCACGACATCGCGGCCGCGCCCGACGAAGCCGCACTTGAAGCCGTGCGCGTCGCCGCGCTCGGCAAGAGCGGCTCGGTATCGGCGCTGTTGCGCACCCTTGGGACGATGACGCCCGACGAGCGCAAGGCCCAGGGACCGCTGATCAATGGCCTCAAGGACCGGGTCACGCAAGCGCTTGCCGCCCGCCGCGAAGCGCTGAAATCCGCCGCGCTCGACCAGCGCCTCAACACCGAGACGGTCGACGTCACGCTGCCGCTGCGCGACACACCGGCCGAGCTCGGGCGCATCCATCCGATCAGCCAGGTGATCGACGAGCTCACCGCGATCTTCGCCGACATGGGCTTTGCGGTCGCCGAAGGTCCCGACATCGAGACCGACGACCTCAACTTCACCAAGCTCAACATCCCGGAGGGCCATCCGGCCCGCGAGATGCACGACACGTTCTTCTTCAATCCGAAGCCGGACGGCTCGCGGCTGTTGCTGCGCACCCACACCTCGCCGGTGCAGATCCGCACCATGCTGAGCCAGAAGCCGCCGATCCGCGTGATCATCCCGGGCCGCACCTATCGGGTCGATTCCGACCAGACCCACACCCCGATGTTCCATCAGGTCGAGGGGCTCGTCATCGACAAGGGCTCGCATCTCGGTCACCTGAAATGGATTCTGGAAGAGTTCTGCAAGGCGTTCTTCGAGGTCGACCAGGTCAAGATGCGGTTCCGGCCGTCGTTCTTTCCATTCACCGAGCCCTCGCTCGAAGCCGACATCCAATGCCGCAAGGGCAAGGACGAGGTGCGCTTCGGCGAAGGCGACGATTGGCTCGAGATTCTCGGCTGCGGCATGGTGCATCCGAATGTGATGCGCAATTGCGGCCTTGATCCGGACGAGTACCAGGGCTTCGCCTGGGGGCTCGGGATCGATCGCGTCGCGATGCTGAAATACGGCATGCCCGACCTGCGCCCATTCTTCGAGGCCGACGTGCGCTGGCTGTCGCACTACGGCTTCCGGCCGCTCGACCTGCCCACGCTGGCGGGAGGACTGAGCGCATGA
>DAIUEP010000023.1:23796-28171 GCA_036845065.1 Xanthobacteraceae bacterium
ATGAAATTCACCCTCTCCTGGCTCAAAGAGCATCTCGACACTGACGAGACCGTCGCCGCGCTCGCCGGCAAGCTCACCATGATCGGGCTCGAGGTCGAGAGCGTCGACGACAAGGCCAAGGCGCTCGCACCCTTCACCATCGCACGCGTGATATCGGCCGAGCAGCATCCCAATGCCGACCGGCTGCGGGTGTGCATGGTCGACACCGGCGCAGGCGATCCGGTGCAGGTCGTCTGCGGCGCGCCCAATGCACGCGCCGGCATGACGGGCGTGTTCGTGCCGCCCGGCGCCTACATCCCGGGCAAGGACATTACGCTGAGCGTCGGCAAGATCCGCGGCGTCGAAAGCCGCGGCATGCTGGTCTCCGAGTTCGAGCTCAAGCTTTCCGACGACCACGAAGGCATCATCGATCTGCCGTCCGACGCGCCGGTCGGACAGAACTACGCCCAATGGGCCAAGCTCGACGACCCGGTAATCGAGATCAAGCTCACGCCCAACCGCTCCGACTGCACCGGCGTGCACGGCATCGCGCGCGACCTCGCCGCCGCCGACATGGGCAAGTTCATCGACACCGCGATCAAGCCCTTCAAGGGCAACGGCGCCTGTCCGCGCAAGGTGACGCTCGACTTCGGCGATACGCCCTCGCTCTGCCCGGGCTTCGCGCTGCGGCTCGTGCGCGGCGTGAAGAACGGCCCGTCGCCCGACTGGCTGCAGCGCCGCCTCACCGCGATCGGGCTGCGCCCGATCAATGCGCTGGTCGACATCACCAACCTGATCACCTATGACCGCGGCCGGCCCCTGCATGTGTTCGACGCCGCCAAGGTGCACGGCAATCTCACGGTACGCCGCGCGCGCGCCGGCGAGACCCTCACCGCGCTCGACGGCAAGACCTATACGCTCGACGAGACCATGTGCGTCATCGCCGATGAAGCGGGACCGGAATCGCTTGCCGGCATCATGGGCGGCGAAACAACCGGCTGCTCGGAGGCCACCACTGACGTGCTGATCGAGTCGGCGCTCTGGGAGCCGCTCAACATCGCGCAGACCGGCCGCAAGCTCGGCATCAATTCGGACGCGCGCTATCGCTTCGAGCGCGGCGTCGATCCAGCCTTCCTGGTGCCGGGACTGGAGCTTGCCACCAAGCTCGTGCTCGATCTGTGCGGCGGCGCGCCGTCCGAGATCACGGTCGTTGGCGACCCGCAGATTCCCGAGCTCGCGCTCGACTTCCCGCTCTCCGAGATCAAGCGCCTCACTGGCGCCGAGGTTCCGTTCCCGGAAATTCGCCGCGTGCTCAACGGACTCGGCTTCCTGATCGTCGGGCAGAGCAAGACCGTCAAGGTCGCGGTACCGTCGTGGCGCCCGGACGTGCATGGCAAGGCCGACATCGTCGAGGAGATCGTCCGCATCATCGGCGTCGAGCGGGTGCCGTCGACCCCGTTCGGCCGCGGCGACAAGGCGCGCAAGGCGATCCTGACGCCGGTGCAGGTGCGCACCCGCAAGGCCAAGCGCGCGCTCGCCACCCGCGGCATGATCGAGGCGGTGACCTGGTCGTTCGTATCGAAGCCGCAGGCCGAATCGTTCGGCGGCAAAGCCGAGGTCGCGCTCGCCAATCCGATCGCGTCGGACCTCTCAGACATGCGGCCGAGCCTGCTGCCCGGACTCGTCGCCGCCGCGCAGAAGAACGCCGACCGCGGCTTTGCGGATGTGGCGCTGTTCGAGGTCGGCCAGATTTTCAAGGGCGACAAGCCGGAGGAGCAGTTCACCGCCGCGACCGGCGTGCGCCGCGCGCTGGCGAAGCCGTCCGGCAGCGGCCGGCACTGGTCCGGCAAGGCCGGCGAGGTCGATTGCTTCGACGCCAAGGGCGATGCTTTCGCGACGCTCGCCGCCGCGGGCGCGCCGATGCAGGCGCTACAGGTCGTGCCCGGCGCCCCGGCCTGGTTCCATCCGGGACGCTCGGGCACCATCCAGATCGGACCGCAGAACGTGCTGGGTCATTTCGGCGAGCTGCATCCGCGCACGCTCGAAGCGCTCGACGCCGAAGGACCGCTCGTTGGCTTCGAGGTGATTCTTGAGCGCATCCCCGAGCCCAAGGCCAAGCCGACGCGCGCGAAGGCTGCGCTCGAGCTCTCGCCGTTCCAGCCGGTCGAGCGCGACTTCGCGTTCGTGGTCGAGCGCGGCGTGAAAGCAGGCGACCTCGTGCGCGCGGCCCAGAATGTCGACCGCAAGCTCATCACCGGGGTGACGCTGTTCGACGTCTATGAAGGCGCCGGCATCGAACAAGGCAAGAAATCGATCGCGATCGCGGTGACCATCCAGCCGCGCGAGAAGACCATGACCGACGAAGAGATCGACGCGCTCGCGAAGAAGATCGTCGCGGAGGTGAGCAAGCGCACCGGCGGCATGCTGCGGACGTAGGCGCCTGCCGTTGTCGTAGGGTGGGCAAAGGCGGAAGCACTGCCTTTCCGGACGAACAACCTATTGCACGCCGTGCCCACCATACGGCTTGATCCGATCGGCGTGCGACGTGGGGTTCGTCATGGTGGGCACAGCGCGCGATAGGCCTCACAACACGGAAGGGCCGTGCCAACGCTTATGCCCACCCTACATCATCACCAAATCCGCGAATACAAAGCCGTCGCGCTCCACGACCTCGCCGACCGTCACGGGAATGCGCCGCGTCAGCATCGGCCCCGCCACCACGCAGGAGTGGAACTCGCCGTTCTCGCCGCAAGGGTCGGCGCCGGCCGGCAACTCTTCGAGCAGCGCATGGTCGAAGCGGCGGCCGGCAAAATCCTTGGCCAATTGCTTGAGATCGACGCAGGCTAGATAGGTCTCGACGCCCGCATCGATCATGGCGCGCGCGAGCACGTCGGTCGGGCGCTGCCAGAGCGGAAACACCGGCGCGACGCCGGTGCCGGCAAGCTTCTCCTCGCGATAGCGCCGCACGTCCTCGAGAAAGAGATCACCGAAGATCACCTGAGTGACGCCCTGCGCCTTCGCGTCCGCCAGCGCCGCCGCCATGCGCGCCTCGTAGACTTCGTTCGGGCATGGGAACGGGATCGGCACGATCGTGGGCGCAAGGCCCGCGGCCGCGAGCTGCGCGGCGAGCAGCTCCTCGCGCACGCCATGCATGCTGACGCGGCCGAAGGTCTCGGTGACGGTGGTGAGCGCGCCGATGATCTCGCAGTCACCGGCGCGGCGCGCCTCGTAGAGTGCCCAGGCGCTGTCCTTGCCGCTCGACCAGGCGATCAGCGCCTTCGGCCGCACGCTCATCGCCGCCCGCCGAAGAGCTTCAACACCGCGTCGGCCGCGCGCTCGCCCGACTCCCAGGCACCGCCGACCGTGCCCCACAGGGTCTCGTGCGCGGCCTCGCCGGCAAAGAATACGCGGTTGAGCGGCTCCATCAGGATGCGGCGCGCCGACTGGCCGCCCGGCGCGGCGGCCGAAAAGGCGCCGAGCACATGCGGCTCCTCGTTCCAGCGCGTGGCGTGCCGGCGCTGCACCACGCTCTTGATGTCTGTGCCGAACAGATTGGTCAGCCAGTCGAGCGCGAACGCGATCATCTCCTTTTCGCCTTTGGCGGCGAGATCGCGGCCGAAGCCGCCGGCCACGTCGACCAGGCAGAGCGTCGAGCCCGACGCATTCGCGAAGAACGAGGCCGTGCGCGGGCTGCTCGATTTCTCCAGTATCAGCTCATCGGTGCGCAGCCCGAGCGGATTGCCCGGCAGCTCCAGCGCCACATGGTCGTAGCTGCCGAGCTTGAGCTTGCTGGCGGCGTCGAGCTGGCGCTTGGGCAGCTCCGGATCGAACCTGATCTTGCGCGCGTTCAGCACATTGGTCGAGACCGTGACAATGGCGGCCGGGGCAGTGAGGCGGCCGCGCGCGGTTACGACTTCGACTGCCGTCCGCCGGCCCCATTCGATCGCGGTCACCGGCGTGCCAAGCTGCACCGGCAGCCCGGCCGCGAGCTTGGCCAGCAAGGCACCAAAGCCCTGCCGGCAGAAAGCGTCGACATCGCGCTCCGACGAGCGCGCGAAGTCGACGGTCGACACCTCCGACAAGTCCTTGCCGCAGCCGAAGGGGCCAAGGAAGAACTCGATGGTCGAGCGCCACTCACCAAGGTCCTTCGGCAGCGCCAGCGAGCACGCCACGTCGCTTTTGCGCGCCACATCCGCGATCGCGGTGGTGGCGCGCACCTGGGTCGCGAGAAAATCCTCCATCTCGCTCTCGCGCGCGAAGCGCCGGCCGACGCGCACGCGCTGGCCGGGCGGCGCCGGGTAGATGTCGAGGCCGGTCTGGGTCGCGAGCTTGGCGAGCGGATTGATGTCCGGCGTGTGAATCCAATGTGCACCGCGATCGTACGGCACGCCGAAGA
>DAIUEP010000023.1:28271-34922 GCA_036845065.1 Xanthobacteraceae bacterium
ACCGCAAACGTTTCAGCCAAGATTACTTTTTTGTGAGCCTGCATCCTGCGGCCCGCTCGGCGCGAAATCGTCTCAGGTCAAGACTAGATCTCGAGACAGGAGGAAGCCTCGCCGCGGCAAGCATCCGTTGCGCCGAGACTCACGTGTCATGGGCTTTGTGCTGGATATCCTCGAGCGCCTGGCGGCACGTTATCTGCAAGCGCCGGCCGACATTCAACCCGCGCATGTCTTGAGCGACACTGCAGCCCTGCAGAGCGCGCTTCAGTCCTGCGATGTCCTCCTGGTCGAGGGCAAGAACCGCATTTCCGGAGTCATCAAGTACCTGACGCAGTCGACCTGGTCGCATGCCGCACTCTATGTCGGCCCGATCGCGGGCGTGCACACGCCGGACGGCGAGCCGCACGTGCTGGTCGAGGCCAATCTTGGCGAAGGCGTGGTCACGGCGCCGCTCTCCAAGTATCGGCATTGCCGCACCCGCATCTGCCGTCCGGTCGGGCTGCATGAGCTCGACCACCCGCAGATCTGCCGCTACGCCACCGACCGCATCGGCCTCGCCTATGATCTCAAGAATATCCTCGATCTCGCGCGCCACCTGCTGCCGCTGCCGATGCCGCGGAACTGGCGGCGTCCGATGCCGGTGCTCGGCTCGGGCGATCCACGACGCATCATCTGCTCGGCATTGATCGCGCAGGCGTTCGAGACAGCGCGCTATCCGATCCTGCCCGCGGTCACCCAGGGCGGAAGCGGGCGGATGGGCCGCGAGATTCTGGAATCGCGCCATTCGACTCTCTATGTCCCCGGCGACTTCGACAATTCGCCCTATTTCATGGTGGTCAAGCCCGCACTGGAAGACGGCTTCAATCAAGGCAGTCTGCCCATAGCGGACCGGCCGTCGTCCGCCACCGTGAACGATGGGCCGAACCGCCCCGTGCCGCGCTTTGCGAGCAGACTCGCCGCATAACGCCCCGCCATTTCCGGATTTGCCGGATCGCCCGTGTTCGCCGATGATGGCTGCCGGAGAGGCTCCCATGCTCGATGCGGCGATCAAGGCGTTGTCCCAGATGTTCTCGCGGCCGTTCCGGGCCGTGCTGTGGAAATCCATCGGCCTCGCCACGATTCTCATCATCGTGGTCGGCATCGGCCTCAACCGCACGCTGGTATGGCTTGCGGCCATCGCCCAGGGCTGGACCGAGCAGACGCTCGGCTTCACCACCAACATGCCCGTGACGGTGCTCGCCTGGGTGCTGTCGTTTGCCGCCACGGTCGGCGTCATTGTGGGCTCGGTGCTGCTGATGCCCGCCGTCACTGCGCTGGTCGCGAGCTTGTTCGTCGACGAGATCGCCGGCGAGGTCGAGCGCAGCCACTATCCCGACGAGCCTCCGGGGCACGACCTGCCGATCTGGCGCGCGCTCATCGAGGGCGGCAAGACCGCGCTGCTCGCGGTCGTGGTCTATCTCGCCGCGTTGCCGTTCATGCTGCTCGCGGGCTTTGGCGCCGTGATCTTCTTTCTCGCCACCGCGTTCTTGCTCGGACGCGAATATTTCATCCTGGCCGCGATGCGGTTCCGTTCGCCCGCCGAGGCCAAGCAATTGCGCCGCACGCACCAGGGAACGCTGTTCATCGCCGGGCTGTTCATCGCGGCCTTTGTGTCGATCCCGATCCTCAATCTGGCGACGCCGCTGTTCGGCATGGCTTTCATGGTGCACATGCACAAGCGGCTCGCCGGTCCGCGCCCGACCTTCATCGAGCACGACAGCATTCGTCAGCCGCGCACCTGATCCGG
Source organism: Xanthobacteraceae bacterium (assembly GCA_036845065.1). Lineage (GTDB taxonomy): Bacteria > Pseudomonadota > Alphaproteobacteria > Rhizobiales > Xanthobacteraceae > VAZQ01. The sequence continues at coordinate 30,055 of DAIUEP010000023.1, forward strand.
GGTCAAGACTGTCTTGGCCGGATAGCGGCAGAGGTCCACGATCAGGCACTTCTCGCACAGCGGGCGGCGCGCCACGCACACGTAGCGTCCGTGCAGAATGAGCCAGTGGTGGGCGTGACGCTTGAATTCGTCCGGCACCACCGCGAGGAGCTGCTCTTCCACCTCGACCGGCGTCTTGCCGGGCGCAAGCCCGGTGCGGTTGCCGACCCGGAAGATGTGGGTATCGACCGCGATGGTCGGCTCGCCGAACGCCATGTTGAGCACCACGTTGGCGGTCTTGCGGCCAACACCGGGCAGCGTCTCGAGCGCCTCGCGCGACGGCGGCACCACGCCGCCATACTCGTCGATCAGCCTCTGCGACAGCGCGATGACGTTCTTGGCCTTGGTACGGAAGAGACCGATGGTCTTTATGAACTCGCGCACCTTGGCTTCGCCGAGCGCCACCATCTTGGCAGGCGTGTCGGCGGCCGCAAACAGCGCCGGCGTCGCCTTGTTGACGCCGGCGTCGGTCGCCTGCGCGGACAGCACGACCGCGACCAAGAGCGTATAGGGATCGACATGCTCAAGCTCGCCCTTGGGCTCCGGCCGCGCGGCACGCAGCCGGGAGAACGCCTCCCTGACCTCGGCCGGTGTCCAGGGCGCACCCGGCTTGGTGTTGGGCTTGCTGCCGGCAGCCGGTGCGGCGCGCGGCTGTTTCGGCGACTGCCCGGCCCGCTTCTTGGCCGGCTTGGCAGCCACCTTGCGGGATGTCGTCCCGGATGTTTTCCTCGCCATGCTTTCCCTATAATTGGCCGGCATGACACCCGACAACAACCCCGCTCCGGAACCCACGATCTTTTCGGCCGTGCTGACGCCGAACCGCTCGCTGAGCCCCACGGGCTTCCTGATCTTCATGCTGGTGCTCGGCTGCGTGAGCTTCACGGCCGGGCTCTACTTTCTGATCGCCGGCGCCTGGCCGGTCTTCGGCTTCCTGGGGCTCGATGTGCTCCTGGTCTACTGGGCGTTCCGCGTGAACTACCGCTCCGCCCGCGCCTACGAAGTCGTGACCGTGACGCCCTCCGAGCTCACCGTGCGCAAGGTCAGCTATCACGGCCGCGTGCGGCAATGGACGCTCAATCCGGTATGGGTCCAGCTCGACCGCGACGAGCACAAGGAATTCGGCGTCGAGCGGCTGTTTCTCGTCTCGCACGGACGGCGGCTGCCGATCGCGAGCTTCCTGGGCGCGCGCGAGAAGGAAAGCTTCGCGCTCGCGCTCTCAGGCGCGCTGGCGCAGGCCCGGCGCGGCCCGACCCGCACGGTGTTCGGGCCCGACTGACGCAGAAATCGGGTGGGCGCCGGCGCGCCCGCGGCCTAGATGGAGAGACACACGATGGAGGCCGCCATGCTCTCGCCCGACCGCATCCCCGACCTGGCCCGGCTCAAGGCCGCCGCCAGCGACTATGACATCGTGCGCCGCGCCATCGGCCACATCCACGAGAACTGGCGCGCGCAGCCGGAGATCGACGCGATCGCGGAAGCCGCCGGCGTGACGCCGACCGAGTTGCATCACCTGTTCCGGCGCTGGGCCGGCCTCTCGCCCAAAGCGTTCCTGCAGGCGATCACGCTCGAGCACGCGCGCGCGCTCCTGCGCACCTCCGCCAGCGTGCTCGACGCCGCCTACGAGGTCGGCCTCTCCGGGCCCGGCCGCCTGCACGACCTGTTCGTGACGCACGAGGCGATGTCGCCAGGCGAATGGAAATCGGGCGGCCGCGGGCTGACCATCCACCATGGGTTTCACCCTTCGCCGTTCGGCAGCGCGCTGGTGATGGCGAGCGAGCGCGGGCTTGCCGGCCTTGCCTTCGCGGACGCGGGCGAGGAGAAAGCCGCGCTCGCCGACATGCGGCGGCGCTGGCCTAACGCGTGCTATGTCGAGGACATTGCCCGGACCGCTCCGCTCGCGCGCCGCGTCTTCGATCCGACGCGCTGGCGCGCCGAGGAACCGCTGCGGGTGGTGCTGATCGGCACCGACTGGGAAGTGCGGGTGTGGGAAGCCCTCATGAAAGTGCCGATGGGCCGCCTCACCAGCTATTCCGACCTGGCCGCCAAGATCTGCGCGCCCAAGGCGGCGCGCGCCGTTGGCGCCGCGGTCGGCAAGAACCCGCTGGCATTCGTGGTGCCTTGTCATCGCGTCGTCGGCCGCAGCGGCGCGCTCACCGGTTATCACTGGGGCCTCACCCGCAAGCGCGCGATGCTCGGCTGGGAAGCGGGCCAAGCCGATCAAGCCGGTCAAGCCTGACCGATCGCGCCCGTCACGGGTCACGGGTGTTTGGCCATTTTCAAAGCCGGCCGCTCGGCGCGCGGAAAGTCCCCGTTGCGATAGGCATCAAGCGTCTGCGGCGCGAGCTTGTCCATGAAATCGGCGAGCTTCTCATAGCTGGTGCAGCGCACTTCCGGCAGGCCGCAGACCGTGCGCGCAAACGCCTTGAGGGCGCCGTGATAGACTCCGCCTTGATAGGGCGCGAAGTGGTGTCCGATGTGCAATGGCGCGCGATTGCCGGCGTAGCTTTGCTTGAAATAATCGAGATAGGTCGCGAGCATCTGCTCGCCATAAATGTCCTGCTGCGACGGCTCATGGCGGGCGCGCGACTGCGCCATGAAGAAATTGAAGTCCATCGACAGCGTGGCGCGGCGCGAGCCATTGATCCGAAGCGGCGCGAGATTGAACCGCCACACCCCTTCGACCTTCTCGGGCCACGCCTCGGCGGGACTGACGCGGCTCGCATCATAGCGGAAGCCGCGCGCCTTGAGCGCCGCGTACAGGCCAGGACCCGCCGCCAGGTAAGGCGCGCGGAAGCCAGTCACCCGCGCCGCCCCGAATGTCAGCCGGACCGCATCGGTCAGCCCGTTGTGGGCCGCCACCTTGTCGATCGCCTCGCCGAAGGAGCCGAACTCCTGCAGCCATTCGGCGGCCGACCAGTTGGCGCCGTTGAAATGGCCGACCGCGTGCGAGGCGATCTCATGGCCGGCGCGATGGAGCGCATTGATGAATTCGACGCGGCTTGCCACATCGTCGGCCGCGCCGCCGAAATTGATCGACGAATAGCCGCGCCGCTGCCGCGGACCCTGGTAGACCATGCGGCTTGCATCCGCGATCAGATTGGCGCCGCTGACGAAGAACGTGAAATGGACGCGCTCGCCGTCCTTATTCATGTCTGCCGCGAATTCAGTGAGATCGCGCCAGCGCTCGATCTCGGTGCAATTGTCGAACGCCATCACCACGAATTGCGGCGGCCGCTCGACCTCGGCGCTGGCGGGAGAGGCGATGGCGGGGAAAAGCGCCGCAATCGCCCATCCGACGAATGCCGCCCGTCGCAATCCCAATGCCGTTTCCCCTCACGCTGCCAGATCGAGCTTCGAGGCGACTGTCGAATCAGCGTTGAGATGAAAGATCAGCGGCACGCCGGTTGCAAGCTCCCGGCTCAGGATCTGCTTGGTGTCGAGGCGTTCCAGCACCATCACCAGCGCGCGCAGCGAGTTGCCATGCGCGGCGACAAGCACGCGCTCGCCGCGCAGCACGCGCGGCAGGATTTCCTGGATGTAGTACGGCAACACACGCGCGGCGGTATCCTTCAGGCTCTCGCCGCCGGGCGGCGGCACGTCGTAGGAGCGCCGCCAGATGTGGACCTGCTCCGCGCCCCATGTCTTGCACGCATCGTCCTTGTTCAGGCCGGAGAGGTCGCCGTAGTCGCGCTCGTTGAGCGCGAGATTCTTGATCACCGGAATATTGCTCTGGCCCATCTCGTCCAGGATCAGGTCGAGCGAGCGCTGCGCCCGCTTGAGCGCCGAGGTGAAGCCGATGTCGAAATGAATGCCCTGCGCCTTGAGCTTGCGGCCGGCGGCGCGCGCTTGCTTCACGCCGTTCTCGGTGAGGTCGATGTCCTTCCACCCGGTGAACAGATTGGTCAGATTCCATTCGCTTTGGCCGTGGCGCACGAGCACAAGCAAACGGTCGGCCATTGGTCCTTCCTTCGATCGCTACATAGTCCAACCTTATCAAATATCCTTCAGCCCCAGCACGTCGGCCATGGAGTACAGCCCCGGCTCCCTGCCGCGCGCCCACAGCGCCGCCTTGAGCGCACCGCGCGCGAAGATCATGCGATCCTCGGCCTTGTGCGACAATTCGATCCGCTCGGCGGTGCCGGCAAAGATCACGCTGTGGTCACCCACCACGGTGCCGCCGCGCAGCGCCGCAAAGCCGATGTCGCCCGGCCGCCGCGCCCCGGTCTCGCCGTCGCGGCCGCGCACCGACCGCTTCGCGAGATCGACGCCGCGGCCCTCGGCTGCCGCGCGGCCGAGCATCAGCGCGGTGCCCGAGGGCGCATCGATCTTCTTGTTATGATGCATCTCGATAATCTCGATGTCGAAATCCTGATCGAGCGTCTTCGCCACGCGCTTGACCAGCGCGGCCAGAAGATTGACGCCGAGGCTCATGTTGCCGGACTTGACCACGATTGCGCGCTGCGCCGCCTCCGCGATCAGCGCCTCGTCCTCGGCCGTGAGGCCGGTGGTGCCGATGATATGGACGCGACCAGCCATGAGCTTCACGAAGGCGCGGGTGGCGGCCGGGACCGTGAAATCGATCAGCGCATCGGCCTTGGCGATCAGCGGCGCAAGCGCGCTCGCGACCGCGATACCGTTCGGCCCGAGCCCGGCAAGCTCGCCGCAATCACGCCCGATCACGGCCGCGCCCTCGGCCTCGATCGCACCCGCGAGCGTGACTCCCGGCATCGCCGCAATCGCCTGGATCAGCGTGCGCCCCATACGCCCGCCGGCGCCCGCCACGATCAGCCGCATGTCGGCCATGGATGCATGTCTCCCGTTGCGCGGGG
>DAIUEP010000024.1:0-22544 GCA_036845065.1 Xanthobacteraceae bacterium
GCGAGCCGATCGGGGCGCTGCCCGACGGCGAGATGATGTTCCACCACGACATGATTCATTCGGAGATGCCCGACAAGGCGACGCTGCTCTACTCCGTCGAAATTCCCTCCGCCGGCGGCAACACCCTGTTCGCCAGCGGCTACGCCGCCTATGACACGCTCGATCCCGCGGTCCGCAACAAGCTTGAAGGCCGCCGGGCCATTCACCACTACAACTACGGCTCGGTGCAGCGCGGCGACAGCAAGGGCACCGAGGCGTTCGGCGAAAGCACCCATCCGGTGTTCCGCACCCACGAGGACACCGGCCGCAAGGCCGTCTACGTCAACCGGTTGATGACGGTCGGCGTTGTCGACATGCCTGACGAGGAAAGCGCGCCCCTGCTCAATGCCGTCTTCGACCAGGCCGAGAAGAAGGAGTTCGTCTACGAGCACGTCTGGCGGCTCGGCGACCTCCTCTTGTGGGACAATCGCTGCTCCTCGCACGCGCGCACGGATTTTCCGTCGACCGAGCGCCGCCTCATGCTGCGCACGACGGTGAAGGGTGCCGCGAAGCCGTATTGAGGGTTGGCGCGAGCACGGCGTCGCACCAGTTGTAGGATGGGTTGAGCGCAGCGAAACCAACCCTAGAGGCTGCCCCGCGTCGAAGACACGGCAGCGATGAGCGCCGCAGGACGCCGGCGCGGGCTTCGTGTAGCATCGTCACGTTCAGGGCTGTCTACGAACCCGCTCCGGCAAGGACGGGCGATACCAATGATGAACAACAAGGGAGGGACTGATGAACTACCGCAGCATGCTTGCGCTCACCACCATGACGCTGTTGGCGAGCGCGGCTTTCGTTGTGGGCGTCCCGGCCATCGCGGCCGATGTGACGCCGGAGCGGCTCGCCAACGCCGAGCCGCAGAACTGGCTGATGAACCACCGCACTTACGACTCGCAGCGCTATTCGCCGCTCGACAAGATCAACACCGGCAACATCAAATCGCTCAAGCTCGCCTACGCGGTCGCGATCGGGGGCACCTCGATCAACGAGAATCTCGAAGCAACCCCACTGGCGGAGGACGGTTTTCTCTACGTCGTCGATCAGTGGGGCATTCTCTACAAGATCGACGCCCGTACCGGCGACGCCGGCCGCATCGTCTGGCGCATGGACCCCAAGCAGGAGAAGGCACCGGACGCCAACCGCGGCGCGGCGCTCTGGGGCCAATTCGTCATCACGATCGCAAACTATCCGCCGCGCCTGGTCGCGACCGACAAGGACACCGGCAAGATCGTCTGGGAGACCAATATCGGCGACGGCCAGAAGGAGCTCGAATTCACCGCCGCGCCGCTCGCGATCAAGGACAAGATCATCGTCGGCGCAGCGGGCGGCGACAAGGGTGTGCGCGACTACATCATGGCGGTGGAGGCGGCGACCGGGAAATTCGTCTGGCGGCAGTACATCATTCCGGCCCCGGGCGAGCCCGGCAGCGAGACCTGGAAGGACAAGAACAACGCCTGGCAGACCGGCGGCGGCGCCTTGTGGGTGACCGGCTCCTATGACGTCGACACAAATCAAACGCTGTGGGGCACCGGCAATCCGGTGCCGTGGTCCGATCCGTACTACCGGCCCGGCGACAATCTCTTCACCGCAAGCCTGATCTCATATGATCCCGACACCGGCAAGATGAACTGGTATCACCAGTATCTGCCGGGCGACATGTGGGACTATGACGAGGTCGGCGCCACCATCCTGATCGACGGCCCGGTCGACGGCCAGTCGCGCAAGGTCGCCAGTCACGCGGCCCGCAACGGCTTCCTCTATACGTTCGACCGCAACAACGGTCAGACCATCCTGGCCAAGCCCTATGTGGAGCGCATCAACTGGACGCGCGGCATCGACCAGAAGACCGGCAAGCCGCTCGACTACGATCCGAAGCTCGACATCCAGGTCTATTCCGGACGGCAGAACATGACCCGCGCCGAGCCCACCAAGCTGCTGTGCCCGTCGTTGTCAGGCGGCAACAACTTCTTCCCGCCGTCCTACAGCAAGCGAACCAAGCTGATGTACATTCCGTCGTATTCGCACTGCAACGAATCGACGCTGGACGAGGAGTCGATCAAGAAGGGCGTCTACTTCAGCCGCATCTCCAAGCAGATCGAGCGCAACCAATCCGACATCGTGGTGTCCGACCCGCTCACCGGCGAGGTCAAGAAGCGTGTGCGCTCGATGTTTCCCAACGTCAGCGGCGTGCTGACGACCGCCGGCGGCCTGGTGTTCACCGGCTATGCCGACGGCTCGTTCGTCGCCTATGACGACACCTCGCTCGAGGAGCTCTGGAAGATCAATGCCGGCTCGGGCTTCAATGCCCCGCCGATGACCTTCGAGGCGGGCGGCAAGCAGTACATCGCGATCCTGTCTGGGCTGAGCCGGCAATCCAAGGGCCGGCTTGTGCTCACGCCGGAGCTGCGCGAGATGCGCCACCAGACCACGCTGTTCGTCTTCGGCCTGTGAGACGGCGGCAGTCTCAAGCGCTCACGTTGAGATGACGGCCTCGAGGCCGTCATCTCAACGTCGTCAGCGCGTCGCCGCGACGACTGGATTTGACAGCGTCCCAATCTTCTCGACCTCGATGCGCATCACGTCGCCGACCTTCGCCAGAATCGGCGGATCGTGATACAGGCCCGGACCGGGCGGCGAGCCGGTGGCCAGAACATCGCCCGGCTCCAGCGGAAACACGCGCGACAGCGACGCGATGAACTGCCGGATGGTGAACAGCATCTCGGACGTGTGCGCCTTGCAGACTTCAAGCTCGTTGAGATAGGTGCGCACCGTCAGGTTCTGCGGGTCCGGGATCTCGTCTTTGGTAACCATCCAGGGCCCGATCGGGCAGAACGTCTCGAACCCCTTCGATATGGTGAGCAGGCCCTGCGCCTGCAGGCAACGCGCCGACACGTCGTTCATGATGGTGTAGCCGGCGACATAGTCGAGCGCGTCCTTCTCCTCGACATAGTAGGCGGTCTTGCCGATCACGGCGGTCAGCTCGCCCTCGAGATCGAGCTGCGTGACGATCTTGGGATAGACGATCGGCTTGCCATGACCGGTCACCGAATTGTGGTACTTGGCGAAAATGTGCGGCATCGGCGGGGTGATGATCTTCTCGCCGCGCGTGGCGCCCTCCTTTCGCAGCTCGTCCAGATGGCGCAGATAATTGCGACCGCCCATCAGGATCTTGCCGGGTCGCGGTACCGGCGACAACAGGTCGCATGAGGCGAGCGGCGTCGCCGCCGTGGCCGGCCGCTCGGCCTCATAGCGCCCGGCCGCACGCCGCGCGGCCGCCATCGCGCGATCGCCAAGCTTGAGAAATTCAACCATGTCGCCCGGAATCGCCTCGGTGGGAGGCAGAAGCGCATTCAGATCGACGACCTGGTCGCCCACCACCGCTCCGATGCGGATCGTCCCGTCGTGTCGGTAGGAAACGAGCTTCATGGCGCAATTCCTGGGAGGCGCAAAGACCTCGGGTCTGCTATAGAGTTTGCACGCACGCGTCAACGCGATTGGCGCGGCACTCGGGAGGATGGACCATGCGCAACACCAAGCGCGACATCATGCGCGACCTGTCGTCGTTCGCCGCTGCTTTCATTCTTGCCAGCACCGTTGCGACGCCGGTTCCGGCCCAGACCTATCCGAGCAAGCAGATTGAGCTGGTGGTGCCGTTCGTCGCCGGCGGCACGACCGACATCGTCGCGCGGATGATCGCGCAGCGCTTCACTGACAACTGGTCGGCTACCACGATCGTGAGCAATCGCCCCGGCGGCGGCAGCATGATCGGCACGGCGGCCGTGGCCAAATCCCCGCCCGATGGTCACACGCTGCTCGTCACCACCATCGCGTTCGCGATCAATGCGGGAATGCAGAAGCTGCCGTTCGATCCCGTCAAGGACTTCGCACCCGTGAGTGAGCTCACATCGATCCCACTGATGCTGGTGGTGCATCCGTCGGTGCCGGCGACGAACCTCAAGGAGTTCGTCGCGCTGATCAAGGCCAATCCCGGCAAGTGGGACTATGCGACGTCCGGCGCCGGCACATCGCCCCATCTGGCGACCGAGATGTTCAAGTTGATGGCCGGTATCGACATGGTCCATGTCCCTTTCAAAGGGAATGCCGAGGCCATGAACGCTTTTTTGGGCGGGCACGTGAAGGTCTATTTCGCGCAGGTACCAGCCGTGCTCCAGCACGTGAAGGCAGGGGCGTTACGCCCGATCGCAGTCACCACGGACAAGCGCCTGGCTTATCTGCCCGACGTGCCCACCATCGCCGAGCTCGGCTACCCCGGCTACGAGATCAGCGCCTGGCAGGGCATGTTCGCGCCCGCCGGCACGCCGAAGGAGGTCGTTGACAAGATCGGAAGCGAGGTCGTGCGCATGCTGAAATCGCCCGACATCCGCATGCGCATCGAGCGCGAGGGCTCCGATCCGGTCGGCAGCATGCCCGAGGAATTCTCCGTGCGCTTCAAGAGCGAAATCACCAAGTGGGCGAAGGTGACCAAGGAAGCCGGCATGCAGGGGGCGAATTGACGGTTCGTCAAACACCAAGCTGCTCGGCAAGGTGTTCAAGACTTGAGGCCGCATAGTCGACCGGGACCTTCGGGACCGGCTCGCCCTTTCCGGGTCCGTGCTCGTTCGGGCGCGCGATATGCGCGGTCTGCAGTCCACAGGCCGCCGCATGCTTGAGGTCGTTGCTGTGGGCCGCGACCATCATGCATTCGCCGGGCGCGAGATCGAGGGCCGCGCAAGACGCAAGATAGACGCGGGGCTTCGGCTTGTAGTCGCCGGCAATCTCGGAGCCGAGGATCGCATCCCAGTGAATGCCGTTCCGGCGCGCGAGATCGACCATCAGCGAGATGTTGCCGTTCGAGCAGGGCGCCAGCAGATGGCGGCGTCGCAACCGCGTCATTCCGGGCTCGACGTCAGGCCAGGCGTCGAGACGATGCCAGGCCAGGTTGAGATATTGCAGCGCGTTCTCGGCGATGCCCGAAATGTTGAAGCGCGGCAGGATGAGATCAAGATTGCGCCGATGCAGCACGTCGAGCTTGCAGAACGGAATGTGCCCGTCGCGCACCTGATCCATCGCGCCCTGGTACTCCCCGCGCCAGGCGTCCGCGAAGGCAAGCCAGTCGACCGAGGCGCCGAGCGGCTTGAGCACCTGCTCGGACTCGCGTGCGATGCTGGTGCGCCAATCGACCAGCGTGCCGAAGACATCGAAGAACAACGCTTTGGGCTCGGACATGATGACACCTGAAACTTGCAATGGGATCAGATCGTAAACGGCTTTCCCTTCTCGGGCACGACCACCTTGGTGGCATGTCCCTTCATCTCGGCCACGAACTTGTCAGGCGTCGCTTCGATGAACGGGAACGAGCCATAGTGACACGGCACGACCGCGTCGAGCTTGAAGAAACGCTTGACCGCGAGCGCGGCGGTGACCGGGCTCATGGTGAAGCGGTCGCCGATCGGCACCATGGCGAGCGTCGGCTGGTGAATCTCCGCAATCAGCGCCATGTCCGAGAAGATGTCGGTGTCGCCCATGTGATAGACGGTGGGCTCGCCCTTGGCCTTGATGATCGCGCCGCACGGATTGCCGAGATAGATCGGCGTGCCGTTGACGATGTCGCCGGAGGAATGATCGGCCCGCACCAGCGCGACGGAGAAGGCGCCGAGATCGGTCGTGCCTCCCATGTTCATTGGATTGAATTTCTCGAGGCCCTTCGACACCAGCCACATGCCGAGATCATAGTTCGTTGTCACGGTGGCCCCGTTCGCCTTCGCGATGTCCAGGGTATCGCCGACGTGGTCGCCGTGCCCATGCGTGAGTACGATATGCGAGACGCCCTTGCTGGCGGCGGCCTTGTCGGACGAGAAGGCCGGATTACCGGTGAAGAACGGGTCGATCAGCACCGCGTTGCCGGTGAAGTCGAGGCGAAAGGCGGAATGGCCGAACCAGGTGATCTGCATGACGCACGTTCCGTTGCTGAAGGTGGATCAGATCGCAGAATAGACGTCACATCGTATAGATCAACGCGCTTTGCATCGTCGCCACGGCTCTGATAGGCCAAGCCCATGCCCGCACCGGTTCTGCCCCTTGCCGACATTGCGCCGCTGCTTGCTCCGCGCGGAGTGCTGATCGGGCTCGATCTCGGCACCAAGACCATCGGGGTTGCGGCGAGCGATCCCGACCGTCGGCTCGCGGCCGGGGTCGAGACCATCGCGCGCAAGACCTTTACGGCGGATGCCGCGCGCCTCCTGGCGCTCGCCGCCGAGCGCAAGGCGATCGGTTTCGTGCTTGGCCTGCCGATCAACATGGACGGCAGCGAAGGGCCGCGCGCGCAGTCGACCCGCGCGTTTGCGCGCAACCTGTCGCGGCTGACCGAGCTGCCGATCGGGCTGTGGGACGAGCGGCTCTCGACCGTCGCGGTTGAGCGCGATCTGATCGAGGCCGACGCGAGCCGCAAGAAGCGCGCCCAGGTGATCGACCAGCACGCCGCCGCCTTCATCCTGCAAGGTGCGCTCGACCGGCTCGCCCGCATTGTGACCTGAGCCATCATGACGGCAGCGCCCGCTCGAGCAGGGCGCGCGTCTCGGCGGGGGCAAGATCGCTCGTGCCCAGCATCACCCCGCGCGGCCCGCCAAGCCGCGTTCGCGCGAACAGCTCGGCCACCGGCGCGGCAGCGCTTTGACGCAACGCCGCAGCCGCTGCTAGCAGGGCAAGGCGCTCGACCGCGAGACGCGCCTGCGCCTCGCCGGCCGCGAGCGCCGAGCCGATCAACGCGTGCGCCTCGCGCACGCCCGGCAGGCCGGCCGCATCCTCGGCGAGCGCGTCGAGCACCGCCTTCGCGCTGTCCTGGGCGAGCGCACGCAGCACATCGAGCGCCATCACATTGCCGGAGCCTTCCCAGATCGCGTTCACGGGCGCTTCGCGGTAGAGCCGCGGCAGCAGGCTGTCCTCGACATAGCCGTTGCCGCCCAGGCACTCCATCGCCTCATACACCAAGGCCGGCGCGCGCTTGCAGACGAAGAATTTGACCGCGGGGGTGAGCAGCCGCGCCCGCATCGCCTCGCGCGGGTCACCTGCGGCCAGATCAAACGAGCGAGCGAGCCGCATCACCAGCGCAATCGCCGCTTCCGCCTCGATCGCCATGTCAGCCAGCACGCTGGCCATCATCGGCTGGTCGACGAGCCGCCTCTGGAACACGATGCGATGGCGGGCGTGATGCAGCGCCTGGGCGAGCGCCATGCGCATGAGACCGGCCGACGCGATGGCGCAGTCGAGCCGCGTCAGCTGCACCATCTGAATGATGGTACGTATCCCCCTGCCCTCCGCGCCGACCCGCCAGGCGAACGCATCGGCGAACGCGACCTCGGACGACGCATTCGAGCGGTTGCCGAGCTTGTCCTTGAGGCGCTGGAAGTGGAGCGCGTTCACCGACCCATCGGGACGAAAGCGCGGCATCAGGAAGCAGGTGAGCCCACCCTTCGCCTGCGCCAGCACCAGGAAGAAATCGCACATCGGGGCCGACATGAACCACTTGTGCCCGTTGATCCGGTAACCCTCGCCCGCCGGCACCGCCGTGGTCGTGTTGGTACGCACATCGGTGCCGCCCTGGCGCTCGGTCATGCCCATGCCCAGCGTGACGCCTGTCTTCTCCCACCACGGCAGGAAGCGGCGATCGTAGCTGCGCGTGACGATCTTGGGCATGATCGTCGCGGCCAGCGCCGGCTCGGCCGCAAGCGCCGCCACTGACGCCCGCGTCATGGTGAGCGGGCAGAGATGTCCGGTCTCGACCTGCGCCGCCATACAGAAGCGCGCCGCGCGCAGGACCTGCGCGGGTGCCGGTGCCGGTGCAGGCACAGCGTCGGCGGTCCAGGTCGAGGCGGCAAGGCCCTCGGCGACGCTCTCGGCCATCAGATCGTGATAGGCGGGATGGAACTCGACCGTGTCGCGGCGCAAGCCCTTCGCATCGAGCGCCTCGAGCCGCGGCGGATGCGCATTGGCCTGCCGGCCCAATTCGAACATCCCGGCCGAGCCCCAGCGGCGGCCGAAGGCCGCCAGCGCCTCGGTATCGACGCCGCCCGCGTTGCCCGCGACCGCGTCCTGCAGCGGCCGGTCGCTGCCGAACAGGTCCACGTCCTCATAGGGCGGCGATTGGTTCGCGAGGTCGTCCGCTTCCCCATTCATGGCAAGCCATCCCTATCCACGCACCCGCCGCGGCCGCCAATTGTGGCGCACGCCATCGCATGTGGAAACGCCCCGGCGACGGCCTTGCCGCCCCCGGGAACTCCCCCTATAGATGCCGCTTTAATGGACATCGCCACGCCAACTCCTGGCCATCTCAACCGGGCTCCGCGGTTGAGCGTCATGCGTGAGCGCGCTCATTATACCCAGATTCGGAATACCCAGATTCGGAATACCCAGGTTCGGATGGCTGCGATCCTTGGTTCGGCGAGCGTTGGCAAGCGCGGCCATCGGTGACATGCAACACAGGCAGCGGAAAGCGGGACTCATGACCACAAGAAACCCTCCTGCCACTCGCCACATCATCTCGATCAACGATCTGTCCGACCGCGAGATCGAGACCGTCTTCGACGTTGCCCAGTCCTTCCTCACCGAGCTTCCTGACGGCCACTTCCCCTATCGCATCGGCCGCAGCACCAAGATTGCATCGAATTCCATCCTGGCGAGCCTGTTCTACGAGCCGAGCACCCGCACGCGGCTTTCCTTCGAGAGCGCGATGCTGCGGCTTGGCGGCGAGACCATCACCAGCGCGGATCCGACCACCAGCTCGGCCGCCAAGGGCGAAAGCCTTGCCGATTCCGTGCGCGTCATCGCCAACTACGCCGACATCATGGTGATCCGCCATCCGCGCGACGGCGCCGCCAAGCTCGCCGCGGAGTATTCTCCAATCCCGGTGATCAACGGCGGCGACGGCAGCCACGAGCACCCGACGCAAACGCTCTGCGACCTGTTCCTGCTCAAGAAGAAGAACAAGCGCCTGAAGAACCTGAAAGTGGCGATCTCGGGCGACCTGCGCGGCTCGCGCACCATCCATTCGTTCGTCTATGCGCTCGCCCGCTTCGGCGCCACCATCATGCCGATGGCGGCCAAGGGCATGGAGCTGCCGGCGCATGTCGACCAAAGGCTGCGCGAGGAGTTCCGCTGCCAGATGGTGACCGGCAAGGGCGACGGCGACGCGATCGACGCGCTCTATGTGACGCCGGAGGAGCCGCACCAGCAGTCGCTGTTCTCCGCCGCCGAGCTCGAGAGTAACATCGACGTGGTCGAGAAGAAGGTCGACGCCGTCTACGTCACCCGCTTCCAGAAAGAGCGCTGGGCCGACAAGGACCAGTCCTATCCGAAGATCGACCGCAAGTTCCTGAGCGAGCCGAAATATTCCGAGGCAAGCGTCATGCATCCGCTGCCGCGCGTCGGCGAGCTCGATGCCGCCTTCGACGCCGACCGCCGCGCCGTCTACTTCGAGCAGGCGGCCTACGGCGTGCCGGTGCGCATGGCGCTGATCGCGCTCCTGCTCGGCCTCAAGGGCAAGTCGCTGCACAAGTTCGAAGGCGGCTTCGAGCGTCCGAAATATCCGCTCTATGACCAGCCCCGTCCCATTGGCATCCACTGCGCCAACAAGAACTGCATCGTGCACGACCCGATGGAAAGCCAGTACGTCCGCAACAAGTTCTACGTGGTGAAGACGCAGACGGCGGCCGAATGCAAGCTGCGCTGCGCCTATTGCGAGGGCGACATCGAGCACTTCGTGGTCGCGAGCCGCAAGAACAAGTGGTTCGCGGCGGACCCCGCCGCGCTGGTGCGGGCCGACGAACAGCATTTCAAGGACATCGTCGTATTCGCCAAAGCCGCCGACGCGACCGAGGCCGGATTCCACTCGCGACGCGCCGCCGCCGAGCCGAAGCCGCGGCGGCGGGCTGGCTCCAAGGCGTAGGGCGCATGTCGCTCGACTCGCCTGCGCTGCTCATCGCCGCACTCGCATTCGGCTATCTCCTCGGCTCGATCCCGTTCGGGGTGATCCTGACCCGCCTTGCCGGCACCGGCGACATTCGCGCGATCGGCTCCGGCAATATCGGCGCGACCAACGTGCTGCGCACCGGCCGCAAGGGTCTTGCCGCCGCGACGCTTCTCGGCGACGCGCTCAAAGGTGCGGTCGCGGTCCTCGCATTCGCGGGCTCCGATGACGCCAGCTTTCCGATCGCGGCGGGCTTCGGCGCCTTCATCGGGCATCTCTTTCCGGTCTGGCTCAAGTTCAAGGGCGGCAAGGGGGTTGCGACTTACATCGGCATCCTGTTTGCGTTCGCCTGGCCGATCGGTGTCGCGTTCTGCCTGATCTGGCTCGCGACCGCCGCGCTCACCCGCTATTCCTCGCTCGCCGCCCTGGTCGCGAGCGCGGCGACACCGGTGGCGCTGTGGCTCGGCGGCTGGCCTCCGGCCGCGATGCTGTTCGTCGTGCTCACGCCCATGCTCTGGATCCGGCATCGCGAGAACGTCGCGCGGCTTCTCAACGGCACCGAAGGCAAGATCGGCCGCAAGGCGTCACCCGGCGCGTAGCGCCGGCATGATCCTCGTCGTCGCATGCTGCTCGGATTTTCTGCAATCGCGGCGGCTTTCCGGGCAAGATCAAACGCCTCTAGACTCCCGATCGGCACCGCCCGGCACGGCAACCATGATCCCCGATGACCGATGTTGAGAGAGCCAAGGCGCTGTTCTTCGAGGCCTTGGACAGCCTCGACGCGTCCGATTTTCCGACTGCGGAGACGCGGCTGCGCGCGGCGCTGCAGCTCTCGCCCGGCAGTTCGGCAATCCTGACCAATCTGGCGGTCGCCCTGCTGCAACAGGGCAAGCGCGCCGATGCACGTGACTGCGCCGCCAAGGCCGCCGCGGCCAATCCCAACAGCATCGAGGCGCTCCTTGTCCTCGCCGACTGTCATGCCCATGCGGGCGACTTCCAGGCCGCGCTCGGCGACTACGATCGGATTATCGAACTGGAGCCGCGTATCGCCGAGGTGCACAACAATCGCGGGCTCGCCTTGCAGACTCTCGGGCGCCTTGCCGACTCGCTGGCGAGCTACGACCGCGCCCTCGACCTCTCCCCCAATTTCAGCGACGCCCATGTCAATCGCGGCAATGCGTTGCATGCCCTCAGCCGCCCCGATGAAGCCCTGGCGGCCTACGAGCACGCCCTCGCGCTGAACGCTGACCGCGCCGAGGCGCATCTCGGTCGCGGCAATCTGCTTTGCGATATGGGCCGCCACGACGACGCGCTCATGGCCTACGACCGCGCCTTGGCGCTCAAGCCAGAGCTTGCGGAAGCATGGCTCGGGCGCGGCAATCTCCTGTGCAAGATGAAGCGCCATGACGAGGCCCTTGCGGCCTATGACCGGGCGATCGCGCTTGCTCCTGCCCTGGCCGGAGCGCAGCTCGGACGCGGCAACGCGCTGCGTGAGCGCAAGCGCCATGGGGAGGCGCTCGCCGCCTACGAAGCCGCATTGGCGCTGAACCCCGATTTCGCAGAAGCCTTTCTCGGGCGCGGGGACACGCTCTACGATCTCAAGCGCTACGGCGAAGCGCTGGTCGCGTTCGACCGCGCGATCGCGCTCAAATCAGACCTCGCGAATGCCTGGCTCGGGCGCGGCGATGTCTTGCGCGTCACCGGGCAAGCCGCAGACGCCGTCACCACCTATCATCGGGCGCTCGCACTCGGCGCCAATGCCGAGCTGATCAGATACTATCTGGCAGCGCTCGGCGCTGAGCCATCGCCGGGACTGTCTCCGCAACGCTACATTGTCGGCCTGTTTGACATGTACGCCGACACCTTCGAACACGACCTGATCGACAAGCTGAACTATCAATCGCCGCGATTGCTGGCGGAGATCATCATGCGGACGGTGCCGGCGGACGCGCGCCTCGACATCCTCGATATCGGTTGCGGCACCGGCCTGATGGGAGACGGCCTGCGCCCGTTGAAGCGAACGCTGACCGGTGTCGATCTCTCGTCCAACATGCTCGAGCAGGCGCGCCGGCGCGGCATCTACGATCGCCTGGTCGAAAGCGACATCGTCGCGTTCCTGAAGTCGCAGAACGAACGATTTGATCTGGTCGTGTCCACCGATGTGTTCATCTATATCGGCGATCTGGCCGAGGTCTTTGCCGGCGTTCGACGGGCGCTGCGGAGCGACGGGCTGTTCTGCTTTTCGGTCGAGGCGGCACACGACGGCGATTTCGTGCTCAGACTGAGCCTGCGCTATGCCCATTCCATCGGGTACCTCACCAGATTGGCGGAGCAAAACAGCCTTGTGGTGACGGCGATCGAGCCGCACGCGGTGCGGCGCGAAGGGCATGCGAGCATTGAAGGCTACAACGTCGTCATGCGCTGTTGTTAAGGCGACAAGCAGTAGCCCCCAATCCGTCACCCTGAGGCGCTCGCCCGGCTTCCTCCAGCCGGGCGAGCCTCGAAGGGCGACGGCCCGGACCGTACCTCAGTGAGTAAAATCGTAGCTCGTGGCCGTCATCCTTCGAGGCCCGCGCGCTCGATGGCGCAAGCTGCAATGAGCGCCCTACCATGCACGGGCACCTCAGGATGACGGTGAAAGCGCGTTACTTGGCAGAGCGCATCCGCTCTGCCCAAGTCATCAAAGCCTCGATGCGGGCCGGCGCTACGCCGCCCCGGTCAGGTTCTGGCCGCGGATCGGCAGGCTGCGCAGACGCTTACCGGTCGCCGCGAAGATCGCATTGGTCACCGCGGGCTGAATCATGGTCGCGCCGGGCTCGCCGACGCCGCCCCATTTCTTGCCCGGGGTGGGCGTCAGGTAGACTTCGGTCTTGGGCGCGTCTTTGAAGCGCACCACCGGATAGGTGTCGAAGTTGCCCTGCTCGACCCGCCCGTTCTTGAGCGTGATCTCACCGAACAAAGCGGCCGAGAGGCCGTAGATCATGCCGCCCTCGAGCTGGGTCTCGACGCCGCGCGGGTTGACCACGACGCCGCAATCGCAAGCGATCACGACACGCTCGACCTTGACCTCGCCGTTCGCCACCGCGACCTCGGCGATCATGCCGACGATCGAATCGTAGCTCTCGTGGATGGCGATGCCGCGCCCTTTGCCGGCGGGCATTGGCTTGCCCCAGTCGCCCTTCTCGACCAGCACGTTCAGCACCTGCTGGAAGTCAGCCCGGTGCGCGAGCATCTCGCGCCGCAGCGCGACCGGGTCCTTGCCGGCCGCGAGCGCCATCTCGTCGATGAAGCTTTCCATGAAGAACACGTTCTGGCAGTGGCCGGGCGCCCGCCACGGCCCGAGCGGCACATGCGTGTTCTTGAGAATCGAGGTGACGCGCAGGTTCGGCAACTTGTAGGCGGTGTTGCTCAGGCCTTGCGTCGTCTGCGGATCGAGCCCGTTGCGCACATTCTGCGGGTTCGAGCTGCCCGCCGAGTTGCGGATATCGAGGGCCACCGGCGTGCCGTCGGCCGCGAACCCCGCCTTGAGACGGATCGCGGCCTGCGTGCGATAGCGGCCCTGGCGGATTTCCTCTTCGCGCGACCAGATCAGCTTGACCGGCTTGCCGATTGCCTTGGCGATCGCGACCGCCTGAGCCACCTCGTCCGGGCGCAATCGCCGGCCGAAGCCGCCGCCCGAGAACGTGTTGTGGATGTAGACGTTCTCAGGTTTCACGCCGGACACCTGCGCCGCAAATGTCAGCGCGGCGTCGGCGTTCTGGGTGCCGACCCACACGTCGACACGGTCGACCTGCACATGCGCGATGGCGTTGAGCGGCTCCATCGGCGCGTGCGCGATGATAGGCACATCGTAAGTTGCCTCGATCACCTTGGCGGCCGTGGGCATCGCCGCATCGACATTGCCATCGTGGCGGGCATCCGCGCCCTTCTGGTCGAGGGCATCAATATACGCCTTGCGGAACTGCACGCTGTCGGTCGCACCCGCGGCGCCGACCTCCCATTCGATCGCGAGCTTGTCGAGCGCGGCCTGCGCCCGGTAGTAGCGATCGGCCACCACCGCGACCGCATCCTTGAGCTTGACGACCTGCAGGACGCCGCGGCGGCCTGCAATCGCGCGCTCGTCGACCGATTTGACCGTCCCGCCGAACACCGGGCAGGCAATGATCGCCGCATGCACCATGTCGGGCACCGCGAGATCGATGCCGTACATCGCCGTGCCGTTGATCTTCATCGGCACATCGAGCCGCGCGAGCCGCTGGCCGATGAACTTGAACTGATCGGGCGTCTTGATCGCCGGCTCCTTGTCGAGCTTGATCGCGGCCGCCTCCACCGCGAGCTCGCCGAAGCGGAACGTGCGGCCAGTCGGCTTGTGCGTGACCTTGCTCATCGCCGCCGCGCAGTCCTGCGCGGGGACGTTCCAGCGCTTGGCCGCCGCCGCGATCAGACGCTCGCGCGCGCTCGCGCCGGCCTGCTGGACCATTTCGCCGGTCTCGCGCACGGCGCGGCTGCCACCGGTGCTCAGGCTGCCATAGACCTTGTTGTCCCTGAGGTTGCGGTTGGCCGAAGCGTATTCGGGCTTCACGAACGCCCAGTCGCATTCGAGCTCCTCGGTGAGGATCTGCGGCAGCGCGGTGAAGCTGCCCTGCCCCATTTCGGCGCGGCCGTAGCGGATGATCACGCTGTCGTCGGGATTGATGACGACCCAGGCGTTGATCTCGCCGGGATGACGCGCGGCCTCATCGCCCCACGGGCGCACGCTCAAGGTCGCGGCTTGCGCGGACTCAGCCGTGCCAACGCCAAGCGCAAAGCCGCCGGCCGCGGTGACCGCGGTGGTGATGAACGAACGACGGGAAAGATTGATGGTCATGCTGGTGTCCTCCCGGCTCACGTGCGCATCAGCGCGGCGGCGCGATGCACGGCGCGGCGCAGCCGCTCATAGGTGCCGCAGCGGCAGATATTGGTGAGGTTGGCGTCGATGTCGGCGTCGGTCGGATTGGGATTGCTCTTGAGATACGCCGTCGTCGCCATGATCTGGCCGGATTGGCAGTAGCCGCATTGCGGCACCTCCTCGGCGAGCCAGGCCTGCTGCACCGGATGCCGGCTGTCGGGCGATAGCCCCTCGATGGTGGTCACCTCGGCGCCGTCGAGGCTGCCGATCGTCACCGCGCAGGATCGCATCGCCTGACCATTCACATGCACCGTGCAGGCGCCGCACTGGGCGATCCCGCAGCCGTATTTCGTTCCGGTGAGCCCGACCTCCTCGCGCAAAACCCAGAGGAGCGGCGTCTCGTTCTCGACATCGAGCCGATGCGAGGTCCCGTTGACCTTGATGGTGACCATGATGTTGTCCCGATGCGCCCGGTGTTCCTCCCATGCGGCCGGCCGGCGCCGAACCTGGCCGCTTATGCGAAGCGCAAGGCTACCACGTCGGCACGCGGTGGCCTAGCGGGACTGCTAAAGCCGGGATTGCATAAGCCCAAAGCGCGCTTGCACCGGAATTCTTGCGCCATTGCGCGCTTGATGCAGATCAATGGCCACGCTCGGCATCGACGGGAATATCAGTCGCTTCAGATGGAGGGATGATCAATGCGATCGATATGGCTCCGCGCTTTGATCGCCGCCGCAACGGTGCTGGGGCTGGCCGATGTCGTCGACGCGCAGGGCGCCGACGTCGGCAGGACAGAAGTCGGGAGATTCGAGTACCTGAATTCCTGCGCCGCCTGCCATGGCGTGACGGGCAAGGGAGACGGGTCGGTCGCGCGGTCGCTCAAGCTCACCCCTGCCGATCTGACCAAGCTCTCCGAGGCCAACAAGGGCGTGTTTCCGTTCGCTCGCATCTACGAGGTGGTCGATGGCCGGTTCGAGGTGGAGACGCACGGCAAGCGGGACATGCCGATATGGGGCGAAATCTACAAGCCCACCTGGAACTCGCTGCAATCACCGGTCGCGCCGATCTACTCCAAGGAAGTGGCGGAATCGATCGTGCGCAGCCGCATTCTGGCGCTGATCGAGTACATCTCGACGTTGCAGGGGCGATAGGTTGGCGGTTGCGTTAACCTCATAAGGCACCACTTTTTCCGCTGCCCGCTGTTGCGTCGACGGCCCCCGATGCGCATCCTGCATCGTCGAGATCGTGAGGGCCAACGATGCCGCAGCGCTTGCGAATTTTCGTGTCGTCGCCGGGTGATGTACCGGACGAGCGGCTGCGCGCCGAGCTCATCATCGACAAGCTTGCTCAGGACTACAGCCGCTTCTTCGCCATCGAGAGCTATCGGTGGGAGCACGAGCCGATGCTGGCGTCCGGCCACTTCCAGGACGCCATCGAGCCGCCGAGCACGTTCGACATCGTCGTGTTGATCCTGTGGTCGCGACTGGGCACCCGGCTGCCGGAAAAAACATCGCTGCGAGAATATCGCGGCATTGACAACCGGGCGCCGGTGACCGGGACCGAATGGGAATACGAGGAAGCCCTCAAGGCTGCGCGCACGCGCGGTGCGCCCGATTTGCTGGCGTTTCGCAACGTCTCGTCCGCGCCGATCGATCCACGCGATCCCGATGCGCGCAATCGCAGCATCGCGCAGCTCGACGCTCTCGATGAATTCTGGAAGCGCCATTTCGCCGACCGCGGCGAGTTCCTGGCGGCCTATGAAGAGTATCACACACTCGATGAGTTTGCCCAGCGGCTCGAAGAATCGTTGACCAAATTGATCGAGCGCCGGAGCAAGGAGGTCCTTGCTCACGTCGATGAGCGCGCCGAAGCGATCTGGCTGCGCGAGCCGTTCCGCGGTCTCGAACCGTATGAATTCGAGCATGCCGCGATCTTCTTTGGGCGCGATGCGCTCGCGACCAAGGCTGCTCAGCAGCTCGCCATGAACGCGCGTGCGGGGCTTGCCTTCCTGCTCCTGTCGGGTGCAAGCGGCACCGGCAAATCCTCCCTGGTCAAGGCCGCCCTGGTGCCGCGCCTCATGAAGCCGCAGCGGATCAGCGGCGCGGCGTTCCTGCGGCGCGCGATCTTTCGCCCGGGAATCGGCGGCGCGGACCTCTTCCTTGCTCTCGCGGAGACCCTGACCCGCGCCGGCAATGCCGACGATGTCGGCCTGCCGGAGCTTCTGGCTCCAGGCCAGGACGCATCCAGGCTTGCAAGCTACATGCGCAGCACCAGCGAGCCCGGCTACATTTTCGAGAATGCTCTCGGGCGCTTGACCCATGCGGCACGCCAGAGTGGCCGGATCCTCGGGTATGAACAAGCAAAGCTGATCCTCGTGGTCGATCAGCTCGAAGAGATGTTCACTGTCACGAGCATCACGGCCGAGGAACGCAGCGCATTCGTCGCCCTGCTGCAGGGTTTGGCGCGCTCGGGCTCGGTCTGGGTGGTCGCGACACTGCGTGCGGATTTCTGGCACCGCGCCGCCGAGATGCCGGAGCTGGTCGCGCTCGCCACTGGGCTCGGACGTCTCGACGTGACTGCGCCGTTGCCGCGCGAGCTGGCAGAGATGATCCGGCGGCCCGCCGAGGCTTCCGGATTGTCATTCGAGGAACATCCCGAAACCGGAGTGCGGCTCGATGCGCTGCTCTCTGAGCACGCGACCACGCAACCAGGCGTCCTGCCCCTTCTCTCGTTCGCACTGGACGAGCTCTACAAGGACATGAAGGCGCGCGGCTCGACCAAGCTGACCTACGCGAGCTACGAAGCCATCGGTGAGCTCGAAGGCGCCATTGCAAAGCGCGCCGACACCATCATGACGCAGCTACCGGCGCCGGCACAGGCCGCACTACCCCGGGTGTTGCGCGCACTCACCACCGTATCGGACGCGAAGGACCTGGTGCCTGTCGCCCGCGCGGCACCGCTCGATAGCTTCGCCATCGGCAGCCCAGCGCGCCTCCTCGTCGATGCGTTCACGGCAGCACGGCTGCTCGTTGCTGCGAGCGAAGGCGGCGCCGCGCCGACCGTTCGGCTTGCCCATGAGGCACTGGTCGGCCGCTGGCAGCGCGCCCGCGAGCAGCTCGCCATCGACCGCCGGGATCTTGCGACCCGCATGCTGGTCGAGCAGCAACTGCGCCGCTACAACGAATCCCGCCCCGTCATCCGGCGTCAGCTATTGCTGCGCAACCCCGATCTCGCCAATGCCGCTGATCTGGTGCGGCGCTGGGGCGATGAGTTGGACGAGCCGACGCGCGAGTTCATCAAGCGCTCCGGACGGAGGGCGCGCGTTCTCCAAGGCGCGACTGCGGCGGCCGCGGTGTTGTTCGGCCTGCTGGCCGTTGCTGCGACCTTTGCGGCCCGGCGCGCGCTTCTCGCCGAAGGCGCGGCGCGAACCGCCCAGGCACAAGCCGAAGCCCAACGACAAAGGGCGGACGACCGTGCCGATGAGGCGTTGATCGGACAATCGCGCGCGCTCGGCGCGCTCGTGCTCGCGCGGATCTCGGCTTCCGATCCAACCAATGCGCTCGCGCTGGCAGTCGAGGCTCTGCCTACGAGCATGGCGCAGCCCGACCGTCCCTATACGCCCGAGGCGGAATTGACCCTGCGGGTCGCCTATCGGTTCGCCCTGACCAACGATCTCGAACGTGTCTGGCAGACCAGTGTCCCCGACGAGATCGGTGTCGCGGCCCTGAGCCTCGACGGGCAGACCATTGCGCTGGCGTCGGACGCGGTCGTTCGGATCATCGATCGGGATACTGGCGACATGTTCGAGCTGCCGGAACCCAACGGCCGGGTCTGGGCGATGCGTTTCCTGCCACGTCCCGGGCAGCTGCTGGTTGCCTCCAGATCGGCACTGCGAGTCTTCGACCTGGACGCTAAAAAGTATTTGAAGAACGATGTGGCCCCTTCCAATCAACACGTCTGTGGATGGACCTATGATGGTGAGTCCACTCCCGAGCCTTCGATTACGACCTACGTCGCGAGCGGCGCGGCAGCGCCGGACCGCGTGAGACTAGCGGTCGTCGGACCCATGAGCCACACGGCATCAGAGAATGGCGGTTGCGTCGCATCGTCGAGCACACCTGTCGGCCCCCTTTTTGGTGTTTGGGAAACAGCTTTCCGAAGCGGCATCTTTACCGCGAACATGCTGACATCACCCACGAACACGGTGACGGTGACGGTGGACAAAGCAGCCAAATTGT
Organism: Xanthobacteraceae bacterium; assembly: GCA_036845065.1. Taxonomy (GTDB): domain Bacteria; phylum Pseudomonadota; class Alphaproteobacteria; order Rhizobiales; family Xanthobacteraceae; genus VAZQ01. Next base: position 19,127 of record DAIUEP010000024.1, read on the forward strand.
GGGCGCAGACGCGCGGCAACGCACGCCAGGAGCCGAGTCCGGATCAGGACAAGTTCGTGGCCGCCCTTCCCACCTCCGACGGCAACCAGGTGATCGCCGCGATGGACGATGGCCGTATCGCAATACTCGATACGACGAATCTGATCCGCCTGACCGTGACCCCAGCCGCCGGCAGGCCGGTCGCCAATATCGATCTCAGCGCCAACAATCAGCAGATCCTGATCGCCTACCGCGACAAGGGCGCGGAAATATGGGCGCGTCGGTCCTTCAATGAATTGACGCCGCTCGACGATCCCTCACCCCTTGTGAAAGCGAATCCGTCACTCTGCCAGGCCCCCGATCCTGAACGCCGTGTCGACACCCGGGCCGGCACTTTGCGGGTGAGGATCAAGGACGGCACGGCGGATCTGGTGCGGGTCGAGAGCGAAAGCTCCGAAGCAAGCGTGGCAGCTTTGGGCGAGCCCAATGCGCGCGTGCGCGACGCCACATTCTCCGCCGACGAAAGCCGCGTGATCGTCATCGCCGAGCCCAATGACAACGCGGCGCAGAAGATCATCCTCGTTTACGATGCCGCCACGGGAAAACTCACCGACCGCAAGCTCCGTGAGGTCGGCGCCGGGGACCAATGCGTGCGCATGAGCGCGGACGAGCGACATCTCCTGGTCGTCGATACCAGCGCCCTACGGATTGCCGATGTCGCGACCGGAATGCTCGTCCGCGAATGGAAGTTTCCCACCAATCGGTTCTACCGAATTGTCGGTCTGGCGTTCAATCCGGCCGGCGACCGCATTGCGGCCCTCGACAGCGACGGCACCTTTTCCATGATTCATGTCGCCACCGGCCGCTTCGTCGACCAGAACAATTGGAGCATCCTGGCGGGAACCAAGACGGTCCCCATGGCATTCGATCCGTCCGGGAGCCGTGTCCTGTTTATGTATAACAACGAGGCCGTTGCCTGGTCTTTTATCCCCTCGGTACAGGACATGTTGGATAGCGCTCGTGCCTATGTGCCATCCTGCATTTCACCAGCCAATCGCAGCGACTTCTATCTCGCCGACGAGCCGCCCGCGTGGTGTATCGAGCGTGGCAAGAAGCCCTACGACACCGACGACTGGAAGCAATGGCTCGCCAACAAGAAGGCCGGCAGAGCGGCGCCGATGCCAGGCGGAGTCTCGACCAAGCTGAACTGATTGTTCCTCGCTGTGGGTGCGCCCGCCGCCGAGCGCCAATGCCCTACACCGGCTTCTCGCCCAGAATGGTCACGCGCCGTAAGAGCCGCCGCTCGCCGGCGGAAAAATCCGTGCGCGCGTGCAGCGTGCAGCGGTTGTCCCACATCAGGATGTCGCCCACGCGCCAGACATGCTGGTAGACGAAGCGCGGCTGCTCCTGATGATCGAACAGCATCTGCAGGAGCGCGTCGCTCTCCTGTCGCGGCAGGCCTTCGATCTCGCGCGTCATCAGGCGGTTGACATAGAGCGCCTTGCGTCCAGTCGCCGGATGGGCGCGCACCGCCGGATGCCAGGACGACGCCCGGGCATTGTCGTAGCTCGTGCTGCGCAGGGTCGTGTCCTGGTCGTAGGCGTTGAACGCACGCCGGCCGGCCAGGCGCTGCTTGATGTCGTCGGGCAAGGTCTCGTAGGCCGCATAGGCATTGGAGAACAGCGTGTCGCCGCCCTGGCTCGGGACCTCGATGGCGTAGAGCACCGTCGCCTTGGCCGGCACCGGCTGGTGACACTGATCGGTGTGGAAATGCATCTCGCCGTCGGGCAACGCGCCGATCGGCTTGCCGTCCTGGCGGATGTTCGAGATCAGCATCACGGCGGGATGCTTGACGCTGAAGGAGCGGCCGGAGGTGACCGGCGCGGGCGGGCCGAACATTTCGGCAAAGCGCACCTGCGCGTCTTCGTCGAGCGTCTGGTTGCGCAGCAGGATCACCAGGTACTGATGCCAGGTGTCGAGGAATCTCTGCTTGAGCGCGTCATCGATCGGATCGCGCAGATCGACGCCGATGATTTCGGCGCCGAGCGCTGGAGAGAGCGGCCGCACCGTGAACGGCGCGGTGACTGGCCTCTGCGGAGCTGTCGTGATCGTTTCCATGTGAATTCCTCCCGGCTCCTTCTTGTCCCGGCTCGAGCGTTGCAGACGACTATATCGCCAGATCGCAATCGGCTCCAAATCCCCTCCGCAACCCTGACTTGGCGGGCCGGCCTGCCCTGATGCGTCGCTAAGTTGCTTGTCTCCCGCCTGCCGCCCTGATGAACTGGCGCAACCCGCGCGGAGAGCCCTAATGTCATCCCGCATGCCCAGTGGTCGCGCCCTACTCGTCGCTGCCGCCTGCCTGACAGCCAACGCCGCCACCGCCCAGGAGTCGGTCGAGGCGTTCTACCGCGGCAAGACCGTCACCATCACGGTCGGCTCTGCGGCGGGCGGCGGCTACGACACCTATGCGCGCCTCGTTGGGCGGCACCTCGGGCGCCACATCCCCGGCAACCCGACCATCGTGGTGCAGAACATTCCGGGCGCCGGCAGCAACAAGGCCGCGTCCTATGTGGCGCTGCAGGCGCCCAAGGACGGCACCGCGATCGGCGCGATCCAGTCGGGCGCGATCCTGCAGCCGCTGATCTCCGACCAGCCGATCCCGCACGACCCTTCGAAATTCGTCATGCTCGGCAGCGCCAACCGCAGCGTCTACCTGTGCGTGGTCCGCGCCGATGCGCCGGTGAAGACGTTTCAGGAGGCGTTCGACAAGGAAGTGATCATCGGCACCAGCGGCGAAGGCGCGACGCTGCGGGAAATGCCGATCATGCTGATCAACGTGCTCGGCGTGAAGCTGCGCATCATCGGCGGCTATGCCGGCAGCCGCGAGATCATCGTGGCGATGGAGCGCAACGAGGTGCAGGGCATGTGCGGCATGGACTGGTCGAGCCTCGCGACCCAGCAGCGCAACTGGATCAGCAGCGGCTTCGTGCGCCTGCTGGCCCAGGAGGATCTTGCGGGCCACCCCGAGATGAACCGCATGGGCGTGCCGCTCACCATCTCGTTCGCCAAGACCGAGGACGACCGGCAGGTCATGGAGATGATCTACAGCCAGAACCTGTTCGGGCGTCCCTATCTGGTGCCGCCAGGCGTGCCGGCCGAGCGTGTCCGGGCTTTGCGCGCAGCGCTCGCGTCGATGCTGAAAGACAGAGCGCTGTTGGCCGACGCCGAACGCTCTGGCCTCGACATCGGCCCGATGGGCGGCGAGGAATTGCAGGCGCTGGTGGCGAGACTCTATGCCTTGCCGCCGCGGATCATCGAGCGGGCGAAGCAGTCGCTGATCTACAAGCCGCCGGCCCGATAGGGCTGCGGCCCTTTCGCGGTCGCCCTCACGTCGGCCACTTCGCCTTGGCCTGCAACGCCAGCGCCGCCTCGCGTGCCT
>DAIUEP010000024.1:22644-24634 GCA_036845065.1 Xanthobacteraceae bacterium
CCTCACGTCGGCCACTTCGCCTTGGCCTGCAACGCCAGCGCCGCCTCGCGTGCCTCGCGCACCACCCTGGCGTGGTCGAGCGCCGCGAACTTGCCCGACTGACGCAGAATGCGGCCGTCCACGATCACGGTGTCGATATTCCCCGGCTGCGCCAGCGACACCAGCGCCTCATAAGGGTCGCCGACCGGAGTCATGTTGATGTCGGTGGTGCGTATGAGGATGATGTCGGCGCGCTTGCCGGGCGTGAGCGAGCCGGTCTTGTCGGCGATGCCGAGGTCGACCGCGCCGTCGAGCGTCGCGAGCTGCACCAGCCGCTTCAGCGTCAGCGGGATCTTGTTGCCGATCCGGTGCTGATGCAGCGCGAACAGGACCCGCATGCCGACGAACGGATCGCAGTTGTAGTTCGTCGTGTGGTCGGTCGAGAGGCTGACCTTGACGCCCGCCTCCAGCAGCTCACCGAGCTGGATGACGCCGACGGCTGCGGGCCGGCGCGCCTCGCCGGTCGGCGCGGTCGAGTAGCTGACGCCCCGCGTTTTCAGGATCGCGCGCTCCTCGGGCGTGGTGAGCAGCGGATGCACCAGCTGGAGATCGGGACCAAGGAGGCCCGCCTCCTCCAGCTGCATGATCGGGCTGGGGCCCGAGGTGTGCACGGTGATCGGCAGCCCGAGTGCGCGCGCGCCGCTCCAGTCGCGCTTCACCATCTCGATCGTCAGCACGCCGCGCGCGGCGCCGCCGATGCTCATGGCACCGACGTTGCGCGAACAGATGCCGAGGGTGAGCATGCCGTCGCCGGGCATCCAGTCGCGCTTCACGCGCGCAAGACCGGCGTGGTCCATCACCTGATCGTCCGGCATCCCTTGCGCGGGACCGTAGGCGAAGCGGCCGCGAATCCCTAAGTCGCGCATGGCGGAGAGCTCGGCGTCGGCGTGCTCGGGGCTGCGCACGTTGTGCGCCCAGTTGTGCACCGTGGTCACGCCCGCGCTCAGCGCTTCGGCGACGCCGAGCCGGACGCTGCGATAGCTGTCCTCGGGCGTCATCAGCTGGCCCAGGCGGTTGCTGACCGGGAAATAGCCGACCGCATCGACGTCGGCGCGCACGAACGGCCGGAACAGGCTGGTCCACAGATGCCAGTGCGTGTCGACGAAGCCCGGCATGGCGATCATGCCGCGGCCTTCGATCGCGCGCACGTTGCGCAGGTTGAGCCGCGGGGCGACCGCGACGATCGCCCCGTCACGCACATGCACGTCGCCGGTCGCCAGATCCGCGATGTTGGGATCCATGGTCAGCACGGTGGCGCCACGGATGACAAACTCACGTCGCGGCGGCAGCGGCGCGGCACGGCGCGGACCTTGCGCGAGGAGATCGCCCGAAGTGGCCGCGAGCGCGCCGAGCGCAGTTGCGCCCTTCAGCATCGCGCGCCGGCTCATGCCATTGATCGTCATCGGCAACCTCCCCTCCCCGCGGCGATCCAGCCGTGCGTTACGGCGCCGGCGTGGCGAGCGGCTTGCCCTTCTCGACCACGTAGGTGACAAGCACCTTCGCGCCGGCAGGTCCGGCCTTGGCATCGTGCACGGCGGCGGGCGCAAACTGCCAGCTGTCGCCCGCCTTGACGGTCTTGGGTGGCTGGCCTTCGACCATGAGGACCAACTCACCCTCGAGCAGGTAGCCGCCTTCGATGCCGGGATGAGTGTGGCGCCCGATATTCACGTTCGGCACGATCTCAGCCAGCCCGATCACCGTCTCATAGTTCGAGCCCGGCACGTCGAACTTCTGCAGCAGCGTCCGCTTGATGGTCTGCGGCGGCGTCGGCTGCTGGCTAGCTGCAATCCCCGTCATCGTAAGTGTGGCAACGGCAACGCAGCACAAGATCCTGGCAATCATCGGTGGCCTCCTCCCTGATCAACACGCGACGCCGAACTGTATCGGGTCCGATCGCCAGCGTCATCCGAGGCGACGACGCCTCGCGCGCCGGGCGTGGGCGCCGGCCCCA
>DAIUEP010000024.1:24734-33424 GCA_036845065.1 Xanthobacteraceae bacterium
TCTCACCGACACCGAGCGGCTCGACTGGTTGCGGCTCATTCGCAGCCAGAATGTCGGGCCGCGCACCTTCCGAGCGCTGATCCATCACTATGGCGATGCGCGCGCCGCGCTCGCAGCGCTGCCGGCTCTCGCGCGCCGCGGCGGCGCGTCCGCGCCCGGGCGCATCTGCACGCGCGAGGAGGCGCTGCGCGAGATCGCTGCCGCCAAGTCACTGGGCGTCGCGTTCACCGCGCTCGGCGAGCCTGACTATCCGCAGCGGCTCATGATGATCGACGACGCGCCGCCGCTGATCGCGGTGCGCGGCAAGCTCGCCGTCCTGGCGCGGCCGACGGTGGCGATTGTCGGCGCGCGCAACGCATCAGCCGCGGGCATCAAGTTCGCCGAGCGGCTGGCGCGCGAGCTCGGCGAAGCCGGTCTCATCGTCGCCTCGGGCCTTGCCCGCGGCATCGATGCGGCCGCCCACCGCGGCAGCCTCGCAACCGGCACGGTGGCGGCGATCGCGGGCGGCCACGCCAGCATCTATCCGCCCGAGCACGCTGGCCTCGCGGACGCGATCGCGGCCGACGGCGTCGTGCTTTCCGAGATGCCGCTTGCCCACGAGCCACGCGCGCGCGACTTTCCGCGCCGCAATCGCCTGATCTCCGGGCTCGCCGCCGGCGTGGTGGTGATCGAGGCGGCGCAGCGCTCGGGCTCGCTCATCACCGCGCGCATGGCACTGGAGCAGGGCCGCGAAGTGTTCGCGGTGCCGGGCTCGCCGCTCGATCCGCGCTGCGAGGGCTCGAACAATCTCCTCAAGCAGGGCGCCACCCCGGTCACCGAGGCCGCCGACGTGGTGGCCGTGCTGCGCCCGATCTTCGAGGAACCGCCGCACCTGTCGGCCCGGGAGCCAGAGCGGCCGATGGCACCGAGTGACGCGAGTGAGCCGCCGAGCCACGACGCGCGCTCCCGCATCACCGCGCTGCTTGGGCCGACCCCGGTCGGCATCGACGATCTGATCCGGCTTTCGGGCTCGCCGCCCGCAATCGTGCGCGGCGTTCTGTTGGAGCTTGAGCTCGCCGGCCGGCTGGAGCGCCATGGCGGCGGCCTGGTGTCGCTCATCTAATCAACAGCCGATCCCAAATTCGTCATCATCTGGACGCCAAATCGACCCAGCCCAAATCAGGGCATCCCAAATCTGGGCACTCAAGGCTGTTGGCGTCATGATCCCCCGCCCCGTCGCGCTCGCGCTCCTGGTCGCGCTCTTGGCCGCCCTGGTGGTGCCGGCCGCGGCGCAGCAGTCGCAAGGCACGCCCGGACCGAAGGCCACGCAGGCCGCACCACGGCCACCGGTGCAGGTCGCGCCAGGCTCGGCCACGCCAGCCGCAAGCCGGCCCAGCACCCCAGCCGCCAGTACCCCCAGCGCCCCGGCTACGCCGGCCGCCCCGGTCGAGGTTCCACCCGCCTTCGCGGCGTTCCTGCAGGAGCTGTGGCCGGACGCCCGCGCCAAGGGCGTCACCCGGCAGACCTTCGACATGGCCTTTGCGGGCGTCGTCCCCGATCCGCGGATCATGCCGATCACCCAGCGGCAGCCGGAATTCGGCCAGTCGGTCGGCGCCTATATCGCCTCGTTTGCGTCGAAGTCGCGCATCGAGACCGGGCTGCGCAAGGCGGCGGAGCACGCCGCGACGCTCGACGCCGTCGAGAAGCGCTATGGCGTCGACCGCTGGCTCCTTCTGGCGATCTGGGGGGTCGAGACCAATTACGGCGGCATGCGCGACCGCTGGGACGTGATCCGCTCGCTCGCCACGCTGGCGCAGGCGCGCTGGCGCCATCCGTTCTTCCGTGACGAGTTGCTCACCGCGCTGCTCATCCTGCAGCAAGGCCATATCGGGCGCGAGGCCATGCTGGGATCATGGGCCGGCGCCATGGGCCAGCCGCAGTTCATGCCGTCGAGCTTCATGGCGCACGCGGTCGATTTCTCGGGCGACGGCCGGCGCGACATCTGGACCACCATTCCCGACGTGCTCGGCTCGATCGCCAACTACTTCGTGAACCACGGCTGGAAGGCGGGGCTGAGCCAAAGCTTCGAAGTCGTGGTGCCGCCCGGCTTCGACCTTCGCCAGAGCCGCGGCTCCTTCGACGATTGGCGGCTGTTGGGCGTGCGCCGCGTCGACGGTATCTCATTGCCGAAGGCGGGCGAAGCGATCCTGTTCTTCCCGAGCGGCGCGCGCGGACCCGCCTTCCTGGTCACCGACAACTTCATGGTCATCAAGCGCTACAACAATTCCGACGTCTATGCGCTCGCGGCGACCCACCTGGCCGACCGCATGCGCGGCCGCGGACCGATCCAGGGCCAATGGCCGACCGACGACCGCCAGCTCTCCATGGCCGAGCGCATCGCGCTGCAGAAGAAGCTCTCAGAGCTCGGCTACCCGGTGCGCAACTTCACCGGCCACTTCGACTTCGACCTGCGGGATGCGGTGCGCGACGTCCAGCTCAAGGCGGGGCTGGTTCCGGACGGACACCCGACCCCGGCGCTGCTCACTCAAGCCGGCGTTGTGGTGCGCTAGCACCATTAATATATCCTGAAAGGTGTATTTTAGACAATTCGTTCATCTAGGGGTTGTCGTCTTGAAATAGCCTGGGGGCCGGTCTTAACCAGTTGCTGTCACCCTCCTATGTGGTCGGGGCGAGGCGCACCGATTTGACACGGGGGGCCGATCTCCCCATGTTGACGGCGGCAGGCTTGGCCGAATCGATCCATTTGAATCGAGGATCGGCCGTTAACCCCATGGAATTGCATGAATATTGTCGTCGTTGAATCGCCCGCCAAGGCCAAGACCATCAACAAGTACCTTGGCGCTGGCTATGAAGTGCTGGCCTCGTTCGGCCATGTCCGGGACCTGCCGGCCAAGGATGGCTCGGTCGATCCGGAGGCCAATTTCCGCATGATCTGGGAGGTCGACGACAAGTCCCAGAAGCGCCTCAACGACATCGCCCGCGCCATGAAGGGCGCGAGCAAGCTCATCCTGGCCACCGACCCCGACCGCGAGGGCGAAGCCATCTCCTGGCATGTGCTGGAGGTGCTCAAGGAGAAGAACGCGATCAACAAGCAGACGGTCGAGCGCGTCGTCTTCAATGCCATCACCAAGCAGGCGGTGCTGGATGCCATGAAGCATCCGCGCGCCATCGATGGCGCGCTGGTCGATGCTTACCTCGCCCGCCGCGCACTCGATTACCTGGTCGGCTTCACCCTCTCGCCGGTGCTCTGGCGCAAGCTGCCGGGCGCACGCTCGGCCGGGCGCGTGCAGTCGGTGGCGCTGCGGCTGGTCTGCGACCGCGAGCTTGAGATCGAGAAGTTCGTTGCGCGCGAATACTGGTCGCTGATCGCGACGCTGGCCACCCCGCGCGGGGATACCTTCGAAGCCCGGCTGGTCGGCGCCGACGGCCGCAAGATCCAAAGGCTCGACATCGGAACCGGCGCCGAGGCGGAAGCTTTCAAGCAGGCGCTGGAGACCGCCGCCTTCGCGGTCGCGGCGATCGAGGCCAAGCCTGGCCGGCGCAATCCGCCGCCGCCGTTCACCACCTCGACCTTGCAGCAGGAGGCGAGCCGCAAGCTCGGCTTCGCGCCCGCCCACACCATGCGCGTCGCGCAACGGCTCTACGAGGGCATCGAGGCCGACGGCGAGACCATCGGTCTCATTACATATATGCGTACCGACGGCGTGCAGATCGCCGAGGAAGCGATCACGGCGGCGCGCCGCATGATCGGAACCGACTACGGCGACCGCTACGTGCCCAGCGCCCCCCGCCAGTATCAGACCAAGGCCAAGAATGCCCAGGAAGCGCACGAGGCGATCCGCCCGACCGACGTCGCGCGCCGCCCGCGCGACGTCCGCTCCTACCTCGATTCCGATCAGGCCAGGCTCTACGAGCTGATCTGGCTGCGCACGGTGGCGAGCCAGATGGAATCCGCCGAGCTCGAGCGCACCACCGCCGACATCACCGCGAAGGTCGCGGCGCGGACCATCGAGCTGCGCGCCACCGGCACCGTCATCAAGTTCGACGGCTTCCTCACCCTCTATCACGAGGACATGGACGATCCGGCCGAGGACGAGGAATCGCGGCGCCTGCCGGAAATGAGCGCGGGCGAGACCCTCGACAAGCGCGCGATCGCGGCTGACCAGCACTTCACCGAGCCGCCGCCGCGCTATTCGGAAGCCTCGCTGGTCAAGCGCATGGAGGAGCTCGGCATCGGGCGGCCGTCCACCTACGCCTCGATCCTGCAGGTGCTGAAAGATCGCGGCTATGTGCGCATCGACAAGAAGCGCCTCATCCCGGAAGACAAGGGCCGCGTGCTGACCGCGTTCCTGGAAAGCTTCTTTGCCCGCTATGTCGAATATGACTTCACCGCGGGACTCGAAGAGCAGCTCGATCGCATCTCCAACAACGAGCTCGCGTGGCGCGATCTCCTGCGCGACTTCTGGAAGGAGTTCACCAGCGCGGTCGGCGACATCAAGGAATTGCGCGTCGCCCAGGTAATCGATGCGCTCGACGAGATGCTGGCGCCGCATCTGTTTCCGCCGCGCGCCGACGGCACCGATCCGCGCCAGTGTCCGAACTGCGCGGGCGGGCGGCTCTCGCTCAAGCTCGGCAAGTTCGGCGGCTTCATCGGCTGCACCAACTATCCCGAATGCCGCTACACGCGCCAGTTCTCCGCCGGTGGCGACGGCTCGCCCGACGGCGGCATGAAGAAGCTCGGCGCCGATCCCGCGACCGGCCTCGAAGTCACGCTGCGCTCCGGCCGCTTCGGTCCCTATGTGCAACTCGGCGAAGCCGTCAACGGCGAGAAGCCGAAGCGCTCAGGGCTGCCGAAAGGGCTCTCCTCCGACGACATCGATCTTGACCGCGCGCTCGGGCTTCTCTCACTGCCGCGCGAAGTCGGCAAGCATCCGGAGGATGGCGAGCCGATCATGGCCGGCGTCGGCCGCTTCGGTCCCTATGTGCAGCACGTCAAGACCTACGCGAACCTGGAGACCGGCGATGACGTGCTCACTGTCGGCCTCAACCGCGCGGTGACGCTGATCGAGGAAAAGAAGGCGAAGGGTCCGAGCAAGGGCCGCTTCGGCGCCGACCCTGGCCGCCCGCTCGGCGACCATCCCGACAAGGGTGGCCCGGTGGTGGTGAAGAAGGGACGCTACGGGCCTTATGTGAGCCACGATGGCGTCAACGCCACGCTGCCGTCCGACTTGACGCCGGAGACGATCACGCTCGAGCAGGCGCTGCCGCTGCTCGACGCCCGCGCCGCACGCGGACCGGGCAAGAAAGTCAAGCGCGGCGCCGCCGCGAAAAAAGAAGCGAAGACCGCCGAGCTATCGACCGACAAGACGCCGGCGAAAGCAAAATCGAAAAAAGCCGCCGCAGCCAAGACGCCCGCGGCGGCAGCAACGGCACCTGTTGCGGCCAGGGCGCCCGTCGTCTCCAACTCTCCTGCCGCCGCCAAGATTACCGCCAACACGACTGCCAAGACTTCTGTCGCGGCTCCCGCTGTGGTCAAGTTTCCTGCTGCGGCAAAGGCTCCTGTTGCCGCGAAGGCAAAAGCGTCTGCCGCAAAGGCTCCTGCTGCGAAGGCTTCCGCCGCCAAGGCCGCGGTCGCGACCAAGTCCGCGCCGCAGGCGGCGCGAGCCAAGTCAGGAGTAAAGTCAGGAGCGAAGAGCGCCAAAGGTGCCAAATAGCGCCCAAGGAGCGCGCTACAGGCTGGCAGAACGGCCAGCCGGTGCTTAATTCTGGGGAGTAGCGAGCACCGCACACCGTGAACCGACCTCGACCTCAGCCGCGCGTCGCAGCTCTGCCCACCAGGGACGAGATCCTGGCCTTCATCGCCAGCCAGCCGGGCGAGGTCGACCGCCGCAAGATCATGCGCTTCTTCGGCCTCAAGCATGGCGCCGACCGCAACGCCATCAGGCCGCTGTTGAAGCAGCTCGGCAAGGAAGGTCACATTCGGGCAAGCGGCAAGAAGAAGCATGCCCCCGGAACCCTGCCCAAGCTCGTGCTCGTCGATGTTCACGAGCGCGACAGCGACGGCGAGCTGATCGCGACCCCAACCGAATGGGACGAGGAGGAGCACGGCCCGCCGCCGAAGATCCGGCTTGAGTCCATGCGCCGCACCAAGCCGAGAGAGATCGCCGGCGTCGGCGACCGGGCGATGGTGCGGGTGGAGCCGAGCGAGGATCCCGACGACCCTGTCCAATATACCGGGCGCGTGATCAGGGTGGTCGAGCCCGCCACCGCGCGGGTGTACGGCATCTTTCGCGCGCTGCCCGATGGCAGCGGCCGGCTGTTGCCGGCTGACAAGAAGCAGATGGGCCGCGAGCTCGTGGTGCCGCCGGCTGACCGCGGCGACGCGCAGGACGGCGAATTCGTCGCCGTTGAGGTCCCCGTCAACCAGAGGCCCTATGGGCCCACCCGGGCGCGCGTCAAGAAGCGGTTCGGCTCGGTCAAGGACGAACGCACCGTCAGCCTGATGGCCATTGCGGCCCACGGCATTCGCGACGTGTTTCCTCATCCGGTGGTCAAGGAGTCCGAGGCCTCGCGTCCGGTGGAGCGTGCCGGACGCGAGGACTGGCGCGACGTGCCGCTCATCACCATCGATCCGGCCGACGCCAAGGATCACGACGACGCGGTGCAGGCGGAGGCCGACACCGACCCCGCTAATCCCGGCGGCCATGTGCTGCGCATCGCGATTGCGGACGTCGCCCACTATGTGCATCCGGGTTCCGCGCTCGACCGCGAGGCGCTCCTGCGCGGCAACTCGGTCTATTTTCCCGATCGGGTCGTGCCGATGCTGCCGGAGCGCATCTCCAACGATCTGTGCTCGCTGCGCCCGAGCGAAGCGCGCGCGGCGCTGGCAGTGCGCATCGTGATCGGCGCCGACGGGCGCAAGCGCTCGCATACGTTTCATCGTGTGCTGATGCGCTCGGCCGCGAAGCTTTCCTACCAGCAGGCGCAGCGCGCCATGGACGGCTGGCCCGACGACACCACCGGGCCGCTCCTCGCCTGCGTGCTGGAGCCGCTCTACAGCGCCTATCGCGCCCTCAAGCGCGCGCGCGACGATCGCGGACCGCTCGACCTCGATCTTCCCGAGCGCAAGATCGTGCTGACCGCGCACTACACCGTCGACCGCGTGGTCACGCCCGAGCGGCTCGACGCTCACCGGCTGATCGAGGAGTTCATGATCCTCGCCAATGTGGCGGCGGCCGAGACGCTCGAGCGCGCGCGCGTGCCACTCATATACCGCGTGCACGACGAGCCCGGCATCGAGCGCATCAATGCGCTGCGCGAATTCCTCAAGACCCTCGACATCGCGCTGCCCAAGGGCGGCGTGCTGCGGCCTGAGCAGTTCAACCGCATCCTCGCGCGCGTGAAGGGCCGCGATGTCGAGAAACTGGTCAACGAGCTGGTGCTGCGCACGCAGGCGCAGGCCGAATACACGGCGGAGAACTACGGCCATTTCGGCCTCAACCTGCGGCGCTACGCCCACTTCACCTCGCCGATCCGCCGCTACGCCGACCTGATCGTGCATCGCGGGCTCATTCGCGCGCTCAAGCTCGGCGACGGCGCGCTGCCCGACGGCACCGATATCGCTGCGCTTAGCGAAGTCTCAGCCGCCATCTCGGCGACCGAGCGCCGCGCCATGAAGGCGGAGCGCGAGACCTTCGACCGGCTGCTTGCCAATTTCCTGGCCGATCGCGTCGGCGCGACCTTCGAGGGCCATATCTCGGGCGCCACCCGCTCCGGCCTGTTCGTCAAGCTCGACGACACCGGCGCCGACGGCTTCATCCCGGCGCGCACGATCGGCACTGAATATTTCCAATACCAGGAGGACCGGCACGCGATGGTCGGGCAAGGAAGCGGTGAGACCTATCGGCTGGGCGACCGCGTCACGGTGCGCCTGGTCGAAGCCGCACCGGTCGCCGGCGCGCTGCGCTTCGAGCTTCTCTCCAACGGCCGCGCCGGGCCGCGCCCGCCGCCCGAGCGCCGCGGGCGGACGACGAGCCGTGCGGACAAGCACGTCAGGAAGCGACGACGATGACCGACGCTACCGCCGGCCGCATTGCGCGCATGAACGAGTTCATTCGTCGCTTGAACGAGCTTGATCGCGACCAATCGTCCAAGACGATCCGCCCTAGGGATGCCGCAACACTGATCCTGATCGACCGCTCGGGCCCGGAGCCGAAGGTGCTGCTCGGCAAGCGGCACTACCGCCTCGCCTTCATGCCGGGCAAGTTCGTGTTTCCGGGCGGCGGCGTCGATCCGTCCGACAAGCGCATGCCGGTCGCGCGCGCGCTCGACAGGGAGGCCGAGGCACGCCTGATGCAGCGCTTCCACAAAGGCAGCGCCGTGCGCGCCCGCGCGCTGGCGCTCGCGGCGATCCGGGAAACCTGCGAGGAGACCGGGCTCCTCCTTGGCATCCGCGCAGAGTCGCACGACATTCCGGCCGGCCCCTGGGAGGCGTTCGCGCGGCATGGCGTGCTGCCGGACCTCTCCGCCATCCACTTCGTCGGCCGCGCCATCACGCCGCCAGGGCGCCCGCGCCGTTTCGACGCGCGCTTCTTCACCATGGACGCGAGCGCGATCGCGCACCGCATCGAGGGTATCACCGGTCCCGACGCCGAACTGGTCGAGCTGGTCTGGATGCCGCTCAAGGACGC
>DAIUEP010000025.1:0-31562 GCA_036845065.1 Xanthobacteraceae bacterium
TGCCGCCGATTTGAAGTTCCTACACCACCTGCAGCAAGCTCGATTAGGAACTTCAGATCGAAAAGCGGCACTAGAATCATAGCGTTGCGAGTGCCCCTTTGCTTCCGAAGTTCGTGTCAGAGATTGCTGCGACGCATCACGAACTTCGGAAGCGGACACTAGCCCTAATTCAGCGAAAATGACCGGCCAATTCAATCACCCTGCGAACCGTGACGGTATTTTTTTGCATGGAGCATCTCGCGCGCGGGCCCACAACGACCAAGGTGCAACACAGAAGACGTGCAACACAGACGACTTGCAACACGGAAGACTCGCAACACCGAAAGACCATGATCGACTACATCGCAAGCGCCGCAAGGAAACCGCCATGGCAGGAGCCACCGCAAGCGCGCCATTCGCCGCAGCCCTGACGCTGATCCTGGCGGTCATCGCCGGCCCGGCTCATGCGCAGGGGGGAGTAGAGGCCGCCTACACGATCACGGCCGCGCGCATCCCGATCGGCAGCGCAGCCATCACGGGCAGCATCGGCACCGACGAATACGTCATTTCCATGAGCGGCCGCGCCAGCGGGCTCTTGCGGGTGCTCGCGAGCGGCGAGGGCAGCATGACCGTGACCGGCGCGGTCGGCGGCGGCAAGCTCACCCCATTACGCTACACATCCACGACCACCGCCGACGACGACAGGCTAGCCGTGACGATGACATTCAAGGACGGCAACGTCTCCGAGCTCGAGGCCTCCGAGCCCCCGCCGGGCGAAGACCGCGTGGCGCTCGCCACGGAGCATCGACGGCAGGTGGTTGATCCGCTCACCGCGCTTCTGGTCCCGGCGAGCGACGGCGGGACCTCCGAGGCCGCCTGCCAGCGCGTCCTGCCAGTGTTCGACGGACGCCGGCGCTACGATCTCAAGCTCACCTTCAAGCGCGTCGAACAAGTCAAGGCGGAGCAGGGCTATGCCGGGCCCGCGGTGGTGTGCGCCATTGTATTCCAGCCGATCGCCGGGCATCGCCGCACGAGCCCGCTCCTCAGCTTCCTCACCGATGGCCGGGACGTCGAAATGGCGCTCGCCCCGATCGCGGGCACTCGCATGCTGGCGCCATTTCGCATCACCGCGACGTACATGCTGGGCAATGTCGTGATGCAGGCAACCCGCTTCGAGGTCACACCGGCGCGCTCACCAACCGGAGCGAGTCCGGTGCGGTGACGATCGCGCTGCGGTAGCGTCAACCGAGCGCACCAACATTCCCATGAAACCAGCAGTCCACAGGACCCAGGTCCTGACGGTGCGATTGCGCTTGCTCGCTGACTCGGAGCAAGCAAGTTTGACGTGCTGATTCGCTCCGCACACTGCAAAATGGGACATCGCCATGGCTGATTTCAAGACTCATCTCGGTGTGGCGTCGACCGTGAGTGGAGTCCTGGCCATTGGCGCAATGGTCGCCGGCGTCGCAACACCAAAAGAAGTCGTGCTCTTTTTTTGTGCTGGCACGATCGGCGGGGTCCTGCCGGATATCGACTCCGACCATACAATCCCGGTCCAAATCTTGTTCAGTGTCCTCGCTGTCGGGCTGGCATTCATGAGTGTCTTCAGCAGGGCTGACACGTTTTCCGTGATCGAGCTCTCGTGCATGTGGATATTGGTCTACCTGTTTGTACGCTACGGGCTGTACAAGATATTCGCCAAGTTCACCGTGCACAGAGGGATCTTTCATTCGCAGCTCGCGGCCCTCTTCTTCCTGCTGTTGAGCGCCGCGACCGCCTATCATCTGTTTGGCCTCGATACGGTCAGCGCCTGGCTCCTCGGCTGCTTTGTGGCGCTTGGCTATATGATTCATTTGCTGCTCGACGAGATCTACAGCGTGGATATCACCGGCGCCAAGATCAAGAAGTCCTTTGGCACGGCGCTCAAGTTTGCCAGCACTGCCGAACTTAAGACCAGCTTGGCGCTCGGCTCCGCGACGGTGATTCTGTTTGTCCTTGCATCTCCAGGATTGAGCGACTTTGTGCAGACGCTTGGAAACCAGCGCGCCTACGCAAGCCTGCACGACCGCTTCCTGCCCAAAGACCGCTGGTTCAATTTGCCATACCCGAGGCGCGTCGAAAGCGCGGGACGCACCGACGACGTGGACATCACGGGCAGCTTTGCTCGCGGCAAATTGCCATGACGCCGCTATCGCGAGCCGCCGCCGCTTGACGGTGGCGGCCCGCGGCCGCGACGTCTGCTTCAGCGCGTGACAATCTCCTTCTTGGTCGGCGCCAAGAGCGCAACCAGCTCGCGCTGCTCGCGCGCCGGCACCCGGTATTTGTTGAGCGCCTTGCCCAAGTCCTGCACCAGCGCGTCGAAGTGGCTCGACTTGATGCCCATGCCGGCATGTGCCGTCTTCATGTCGCGGCCGGTGTAGAGGCACGGCCCGCCCGATCCCGCGCAGATCTGGTCGGCAAGCTGGCGGCGCAGCCGCTGAATGTTGGCGCCGGCGAAGAACCGGTTGATGCGCCGGTCGGCCGCGATGTTCTTGATCGCCTCGTCGACCACCGCCAGGATCGAGTCGTAGCCGCCAAGCCGTTGATAGAGCGTCGGTTGCGCGGCGGCGCCGGTGATCGAGGCGGAATACGCAATGGTCGCCGCGATGGCGGCAGATAACAGGGTACGTCCAGGCATGATCGTCCTCCAGGTTGATCGCTTGCACACACGCCCCGATAATGGGCGCCGGGAGGCCGAAGCCCCCGCCGGAAGCAGATACGGGGCGCTCCTTGGAATGGATGCAGACTTGAATGACGATCGTGGATGACGGACGCACGGGCCTTGCGGGCACGGCCGGATCGACGGAATATGCCTTGATGAGACGCGCCGTCGTAACGTTCAGCCTGTGCTGGCTCGCGTGGTGCGGGGCTCCGCACTCGAACACGCTGCCGCTTTCCTTCGGCATGACGCCGGCGGAAGCCTCGCTCGCGCTCGGCGTCCCGCTCGTCCACCATTCGGGGCGGCGCGGCTCCGAGATTTTCGTCGCCGCCGGTGCGGCCGGCATCCCGGGCTTCTATCCCTCCGACTATGGGATCGCGCTGCAGTTCCGCAACGGCCGGCTGACCGGCTGGAAGAGAGACTGGCAGCTGCGGCGGTGGTTCTGACGGCCGCGCCCCCGCGCCCGATGGTTCCCCTTTCGGTCCTCGATCTCTCGCCGGTCGTCACCGGTTCCTCCGGCGCGGCGTCGCTGCGCAACTCGCTCGACCTTGCCAAGCTTGCCGATGCGCTCGGCTACACGCGCTATTGGGTCGCCGAGCATCACAACTTGCCCTCGGTCGCAAGCTCGGCGCCCGAAATCATGATCGGCCAGATCGCGGCGGTGACCACCCGCATCCGGGTCGGCTCGGGCGGCGTGATGCTGCCCAACCATGCGCCCTTGATGGTGGCGGAACGCTTCAAGGTGCTGGAGGCGCTGTTTCCGGGCCGCATCGATCTTGGGCTCGGGCGCGCGCCCGGCACCGATCCGGTCACCTCGTTTGCGCTGCGGCGCCGGCAGGACAATGCCGACGACTTCCTCGAGCGCTTCCAGGAGCTGATCCTGTTCGAGCGGCGCGGCTTTCCGCCCGGCCATCCTTTCGCCAGCGTCTATGCGATGCCGAAGGACATCGCGCTGCCGCCGATCTGGCTGCTCGGCTCGAGCGGCTACAGCGCGCAGCTCGCCGCCATGGTGGGCATGGGCTTCGCATTCGCACACCATTTTTCCGATCACGACGCGGTGGCGCCGATGCTCGCCTACCGTGAGCAGTTCCAGCCCTCGGCGACGCTCGCACGCCCGCATGCGATCCTCGGCTGCGCGGTCGTCTGCGCCGACAGCGAGCAGGAAGCCGAAAGGCTCGCGACCACCATCGATCTCAACTGGGTGCGCCGCGCGCGCGGCGAATATCTGCCGCTTGCGAGCCCCGAGGAAGCCGCGGCCTATCCGTACTCGCCGGTCGACCGCGAGCGCATCGCGGCGCGCCGCGCACGGCTGTTCGTCGGCACGCCCGTGACCGTGCGCGAGCGGCTGGCGCCGCTGATCGCGTCGACAAAGGCCGACGAGTTGATGGTGACCACGATGATCCACGATCACGCCGCGCGGCGGCACTCGTATGAGCTTTTGGCGGAGGCCTTCGCGCTGCGCGGCACCTGACTGGACTCGCGCATGTGCGAACCCCGGCCATGGCCGGGGTTCGTCGGTACGCAACGCGGCGTGTGCTTGCTTGCGGGTCTGCGCCTACTGGGCGGCTGCTGGCGGATTGACGGCCCATTCGCTCGTGCAGAGGTCCCGGAACAGCACCTGGCCGGTCTGCAGATATTCCTTCGTGAGGCAGCTGCGGGACGCCTGGCGATAGTAGACCGGCCCGGCGGCGACCGCGGTGGTGCCGACCACGGCCGCGGTACCAGCCACTGCGCCGGCAACGGACGTGGCATCCGCCACGCTGACGCTGCTGTTGCTGTTGAAGTTGGCATTCACGTTGGTGTTCGTGTTGGTGTTAACGTTGGTGTTGTTGTTCACGTTCGTGTTGTTGTTATTATTATTGTTATTATTGTTGTTCCCGGGATGGGTCGGGTGCAACGGAGGCAACTTGCCGACCAAGCCGGGTTTGAATGGCGGGAACTTCGGGTTCAGCTTGCCGACCAGCTTCGGATTGATATGGATGTTCGGCTTCGCCTTGACCAGATTCGGATTGATCTGAAACTTTGGCTTCAGCTTGACCACGTTGGGATTGACGTGAATTTTGTTGGGCTGATTCAGCGCAAGACGGTTCGGCTTCGCCGAGGCGTCGGCAGTAAGACTCGCCGCAACACCAATCGTGGCAATGGCAGCGATGGCGATCATCTTCGATCGGTTCGACATGAGCTACTCCTAGGCTCGCTGTGGGCCCATCCGCAATTTTGTCGATGCGCGCGCGCGCTCGGTTCACATCCGCGTGCGCGATTGTTGAGCGCCGGCTGCGAACCGTGGCGGCGTTGCCGCGATCACAACCCTACAATGACACCATTGCATCTGTTTGCGCGCCAGCGTGAAATCGTGCAATCGAAGGCCGGGCCGCACTCCGGCCGCATGTTCACAGGAGGAAGACTTGGGCAAGCAATTCACCCTCACCGCCAAAGACAGCCACCAACTGGGCGCCTATCGCGCCGATCCCGCCGGTCCGTCCAAAGGCGGAGTCGTGGTCATTCAGGAAATCTTCGGGGTCAACCATCACATCCGCGCCGTCTGCGACCGGCTGGCGCAGGAAGGCTATGCGGCGGTGGCGCCCGCGCTGTTCGACCGCACCGAAAAGGGTTTCGAATGCGGCTACACGCCGGACGAGATCGCCAACGCGCGCAAGTTCGTCGCCAATCCGAACTGGGACGCGATGCTGAAGGATACGCAGGCCGCGATCGACGAGCTCAAGAAGGAAGGCCCGGTCGCCATCATCGGATTCTGCATGGGCGGCAGCATCGCTTTCCTCGCCGCCACGCGGCTCAGCGGCCTGTCCGCCGCGATCGCCTACTACGGCGGCCAGATCGCCAAGTTCGCCGATGAAAAGCCCAAGGTCCCGATGCAGATGCATTTCGGCGAAAAGGACCAGGGCATCCCGATGACCGACGTGGCGATGATCAAGGGCAAGCGCACGGAGAGCGAGATCTACACCTATGCGGATGCGCCGCATGGATTCCATTGCGACGAGCGCGCCAGCTACACCGAGGCTGCCGCCAAGGTGGCCTGGCCGCGCGCGCTCGACTTCCTCAAGAAGCATCTCAAGAAATGAACCAAGGACGCTGCCTCGGTCCGCTCAGATGCGGACCGAGGCTCGCGCCATCATCTCGATGTCTGAACAATTGCCAGATGGAAACCTGTTTGAGCCACCGGCCAGTTCTGGCTCCGACGAAATCATCACCGCGTTGCTCACGACACCGAAGGTGCGTATCGAGCGCATCGTCTCGACCGGTCAGTCAAGCCCGCCCGGATTCTGGTACGACCAGGAGTGGCCGGAATGGGTCGTGCTCCTGAGCGGCGGCGCCGGGCTGCGCTTCGAAAGCGAGACCGAAGTGCGCGCGCTCAAGCCCGGCGACTATCTCCACATCCCGGCGCACGCGCGCCATCGTGTCGAATGGACGCACCCGAGCGAGCCGACCGTTTGGCTCGCGATTCACATCCGCTGATGCGCGGCCCACGCAACTGCGCGCGTCAGAACCAGCGCTCCTTGACCACGATGGTGTCGCCCGGGCGCACGCGTGCGATCGGCGGCACCGCCTGGCGCACAACGCCGCCGCTGGCGACCGGCCGCTCGATCTCGATGTCCCAGCGATAGGCGCGCGGCGTGAAGCCGCCGGCGACCGCGACCGCTTTCTCCACTGTCATGCGCGGCACATAGGCGTATTGGCCGGGCGCCGTCACCTCGCCCAGGATGAAGAACGGCCGATACACCTCGACCTCGATCGCAACATGGGGCTCGCGCACGAAGCCCTGGCGCAGTCGGTCCGCCACCGCGCGTGCGAGCGCCGCGGTCGTCAGCCCGCGCGCCGGCACCGCCTTGATGAGCGGCATGGTGATGGCGCCGCCCGCGTCGACGACGTAGGAATTGCTTAAGCCGTCCTGGCCGAACACCACTACGCGCAGCTTGTCGCCGGTGTCGAGCGTATAGGGCGGCTCCTGCGCGAACGCGGCCGTCACCGGCGCCTGTGCGCGCGCAGCAACCGAGACCGGATTCTCGTAAGCAAGGCTATCGAGATCGGGAGCCGAGGCGGCCGGCATGTCGGTTGACGTCGGAAGGCTCGCGCAGCCGCCGAGGACGGCCGCGAGCAGCGCGACAACAAACAAGCTGACTGGCCGCATGGCCGATCCGGACCCGGGTACTAAATGGCTCGGCCCATTTACGCTCGATTATGGTTAAGAAAGTCCTCACCGGCCGGCCACGCCAGCGGCCCGGCTAACCCTTTTGTGGAGGCTTTTCCTCCTGCGGGTGATCGGACCAGCGGTCGGCCAGCACGACCGCGAGCAGCGAGCCGAGAAACAGCACATGAATGCCGACCAGCCAGGCGAGCTTCGTGCTGTTGATGGGCTCGGCCTGATCGAGATTCATGAACGCCTTGAGCACCTGGATCGCCGAGATCGCCACGATCGAGGTCATCAATTTCTGCTTGAGGCCGCTGAAATCGACCTTGGTCATCCAATCGGGCTGATCGCCGCGCCCGTCGGTCTCGATCTTCGACACGAAGTTCTCGTAGCCGGAGAAGATGACGATCACCACCAGGTTGGCGGTGAAGGCGAGATCGATCAGGCCAAGCGTGCCTAGGATCACGTCCGCGTCCTTGGCGGAGGGAATCGTGAGCACGAAATGAAAGAGCTCGCGGCCGAAATGGCCGAGCAGCAACAGCAGGCAGAACGCAAGTCCCAGATAGAACGGCGCCAGAATCCAGCGGCTCTGGAACAGGATGGTCTCGAGGATGCGCTCGATTTTTTTCATTCGGGGCTTCGCGAATCGGTTGCGGGCTTCGACTCAGAAATTATAGCCGAATCTGAGCTTGGCCTGATGACGCTCGAAATTCGCAAGATCGAGCGAACCAGCATCGTGCACGGACCGGCCGGCAACCTGCGTGCTCCACGCCGCCGCCGTCCAGCAGCACTTCGAGAACCGCCAGTAGAAGGTCGGGCCGACGAACAGCGCGTGCCCGGACAAGGAGGTCAGCCCGAGCCCGTCATAGGCGCGCAGATAGCGCGCCTCGGCGCCCACCAGAAGAAGCGGCTGCAGTTGCACATTGAGCGCGCTCGAAATGCCGAGCGTTGAGTGGCGCTCCCAAGTACGCGTGTCGCGCGAGCGGGAGCCTTCGGGCTGGTACACGAGGTTGACCGCCCCGAACATGCGCTCCGATAGGAGCTCCTTGTCGAGAATGACCAGAAGGTCGGCCCCCAGCCGATCTACTGGCTCGCCGCTCACATCATCGACGCGGCCCCAGTGCGGATCGGCCCCCAATGTCAAACCGAATGGCGCGTGCTCGCGGTTGAGCAGGCGATAGCGTATCTCCAGCCACACCGTATCGAAGGCACCCCGCCGGCGGTCGTCGAGACCCGACACGCCAACGATGTTGTGATAGGCGAGGCCGACGCCCGGCTCGATGGAAAAATCCTGGAACGGGATGAACTTGACACCGAAAGCCTGCGCTAGCGCCGTATAGGAGCCGCCACGCTTGCCGAAGCGCCCGGTGGTTTCGCTCTCCGCTTCGCGCTCGCCGATGGCGTTGACATCGGTGCCGAGGGTAAACCCGAACAGATGCGTGGTCTCAAGCTCCTCGGCTGTGGCGACGGTCGTTGCACCCAGCAGCCCCGCCAGTGCCAGCGCCGTCTTTTTCATCGCCCCACCCACCTGTTGGACCCGCTGGGTCGATCGCAAAGCTCACGGGACCAGCGCGCCGCAACGCCGTCACTGCGCCGCGACACCCGTGCCGATCGGACAGCTCACACCGGTGCCGCCGAGCCCGCAATAGCCCATCGGGTTCTTGGCGAGATATTGCTGGTGATAGTCCTCGGCGAAATAGAACGTCGGTGCATCCAGAATCTCGGTCGTGATCGCGTCGAAGCGTTGCGCCTTGAGCGCCTTGTCAAACATCGCCTTCGATTGCTCGGCCGCTTTTCGCTGCGCCGCATCGAACACGTAGATGCCGGAGCGATACTGCGTGCCGACGTCGTTGCCCTGGCGCATGCCCTGGGTCGGGTCGTGATTCTCCCAGAAGGTCTTGAGCAGGCGCTCATAGGAGATCTTGCCCGGATCGTAGGCCACCAGCACCACCTCGTTGTGGCCGGTGCGCCCGGAGCACACTTCCTGGTAGGTCGGATTGGGCGTGTGGCCGGCCGCATAGCCAACTGCCGTGACATGAATGCCCTCGCCCAGCTCCCAGAACTTGCGCTCGGCGCCCCAGAAGCAGCCCATGCCGAACATGGCGGTCGCATAGCCCTCGGGATAGGGGCCCTTCAGCGCATTGCCGTTGAGGAAATGCGTGCGCGCGGTGGGAATTGGGGTGGACCTGCCCGGCAGCGCGTCCGCGGCAGCGGGCATCTCCAGCTTCTTTCGCAGGTTGAACATGGGGGCTCTCCGGTGATCGTGCCCCCAATATAGGCTGCTCAGGAAGCGCGCGCATCGGCGCCGGCCACTGCGCCGGCCATGGCCACCCCTAACCTGTTGATCCTCCTCGTGTCGGAGAGGGAAAACGTTCGAGGTTTGGCTGCTGCATCTGGAAGCCCGGCACTTTCCCGCAAAAAATTCTTCGGAAACGTGAACCAACCCACAAGAATACCGCTACTAATAGGTGGGAATGGCAGGAGGGGGCCATGTTTACCAGCAAGGCGCGCATATTGACGGCCGGCGCATTAGTCGTCGTCGGACTAGGCCTGATGGCCATATTTCTGCAAAGCGCGATGGATCAGGCGCGCCAGACCAGCTGCAATTACGGCGCTTCTGGCGATACACGATGCTTGGCCCCGTTCGTGGCCAACTACGGGCTCTCATCCGATGGGCCCGAACGCAAGGTCAGCCTGCCGAGCACCACATCCTCAAAATGAGCATCGGAGCCTACTCGGTGCCCAGGATCGCGGGCCGCCGAGCCTAACTCCGCGCATAGCCGATGAGCGGCTTCTTCTTGCGCCCAAGCAAGAGCAAGAGCGCACCCAGGACGACCAGCACCAGCGCGACCGGCGCATTGAGAATCGTCACGGCCACCGGATCCCAGAGCGCCGGTACCAGCCGCTGAAGTGTCGGCTGCAGCTGCGCGAGGCTGCCCTCGTGCACCATCGCCCAGGCATCAGCGACCATGCTGACATAGAGACGCTGGTCAGCGATCGACTTGGTGCCGTCGTAGACCAGGAAGATGAAGCCCAAGGCGAGAGACAACAAGCCGAGGAAGCGGAGCAGGAAACGGATCATGATCGCCACACGCCCGATGTGAATATTACGATTACCCCTGCGCGCCGACGGCTTCAATCGCCGCCCCTGGTCCGGGGCCCTGCATCAAGAACGAGCCCAGTGCCGCACGAGGTTCAACGACGGCTGAAAATCTCCGACGCATGCCCCCACCAGATTCGCCGGAAACTTGGTCGTTTTCGGACGACCCCCGCAGGAGCTTCAACCGGCGGCATCAACCCGCGGCGTTCCAGATCTGTTTCGCGGCCCCTTTTTCAATCGAAAAGCGGTTCCCACTTTTCCACAAAATGCTCTAGGGTCCGCCTGCCGTCTGCGGTTTTGCAGTCGGGCCACCAAGGAGTTGAAATGTCGAACGGAACCGGCGGCCGCGGGCAGCGACCGGTCTTCACAGATCAAGAGGCGTTGCTGTTCCACAGCCAGGGGCGTCCGGGCAAGCTCGAAGTCGTCGCCACCAAGCCGATGGCGACCCAGCGCGACCTCTCCCTCGCCTACTCGCCCGGCGTCGCCGTGCCGGTGCTGGCGATCGCGGAAGACGAAAGCAAGGCCTTCGACTACACCACCAAGGGCAATTTCGTCGCGGTCATCACCAACGGCACCGCCATCCTGGGGCTTGGCAATCTCGGCGCGCTCGCCGCCAAGCCGGTGATGGAAGGCAAGGCCGTGCTGTTCAAGCGCTTTGCCGACATCGATTCGATCGACCTCGAGGTCAATTCCGAGGACCCGGATGAAATCATCAATTGCGTCAAGCTCCTGGGCAAGAGCTGGGGCGGCATCAATCTTGAGGACATCAAGGCGCCCGAGTGCTTCGTGATCGAGCAACGGCTGCGGGAGCTGCTCGATATCCCGGTCTTCCACGACGACCAGCACGGCACGGCGATCATCGCGGCAGCGGGCCTGCTCAATGCGCTCGACCTCACCGGTCGCGACGTCAAGACCACCCGGCTGGTATGCAATGGCGCCGGCGCCGCCGGCATTGCCTGCCTGGAGCTGCTCAAGGCGATCGGCTTCGCGCCGGAAAACCTGATCCTATGCGACACCAAGGGGGTGATCTATCAGGGCCGCACCGAGGGCATGAATCAGTGGAAGTCGGCTTATGCGATCAAGACCTCCGCCCGCACGCTGGAACAGGCCCTGATCGACGCCGACGTGTTCTTCGGGCTCTCCGCTAAGGGCGCCGTGACCCAGGACATGGTCAAGATGATGGCCCCCAATCCGATCATCTTCGCCATGGCCAATCCCGACCCGGAGATCACGGTCGAGGAGGTCGCCGCCGTCCGCAACGACGCCATCATGGCGACCGGCCGCTCCGACTATCCCAACCAGGTCAACAACGTGCTCGGGTTCCCGTATATCTTCCGGGGCGCCCTCGACGTGCGCGCCACCACCATCAACATGGAAATGAAGATCGCAGCCGCCCACGCGCTCGCTCAACTCGCGCGCGAGGATGTGCCGGACGAAGTCGCCGCCGCCTATGGGACGCGGCCGAAATACGGCCCTGACTACATCATCCCGGTGCCGTTCGATCCACGGCTGATTTCCGCGATCCCGCCCGCAGTCGCAAAGGCCGCGATGGAAACGGGCGTCGCGCGCAAGCCGATCGTCGACATGGAGGCCTATGGCCAGCAGCTGCGCACGCGGCGCGATCCGATCGCGAGCGTGCTGCAGCGCGTCTACGAGCGGCTGCGACGGCGGCCGCAGCGCGTGGTCTTCGCCGAGGGCGAAGAGGAGCAGGTGATCCGCGCCGCCGCAAGCTTCGTGCAGCAGGGGTTCGGCACAGCTTTGCTGGTCGGCCGCGAGGATCGCGTGCGCGCAACGGCTGCCGGGCTCGGCGTCGAGCTCGGCCACGGCATCGAGATCATCAACGCGGCGCTCTCCCAGCGCAATGCGATCTACGCCAACTATCTCTACGAGCGCCTGCAGCGGAAAGGCTACCTGCAGCGCGACTGCCACCGGCTGGTCAACCAGGATCGCAATCACTTCGCCGCCTGCATGGTGGCGCTTGGCGACGCCGACGCGATGGTCACCGGCGTCACGCGCAATTTCTCGGTCGCACTCGACGACGTGCGCCGCGTCATCGACAACAAGCCCGGCCACACCGTGATCGGGGTTTCGCTGGTGCTCGCGCGCGGCCGCACCGTGCTGGTCGCCGATACGGCGGTCAATGAATTCACCGACGCCGAGCTCCTGGCCGACATCGCGATCGAAGCAGCGGGCGTCGCGCGCCGGTTCGGATACGATCCGCGCATCGCGCTGCTCGCATTCTCGACCTTTGGCCATCCGCCCGGCGAGCGGGCCGAGCACGTGCAGCGTGCCGTGAGCATCCTCGATCAGCGCCACGTCGACTTCGAGTACGACGGCGACATGGCGGCCGACGTCGCCCTCAACATGGAGCTGCGGCAGGCCTATCCGTTCTGCCGGCTGTCTGGCCCCGCCAATGTGTTGATCATGCCGGCGTTCCACTCGGCCTCGATCTCGACCAAGCTGCTGCAGGAGCTCGGCGGCGCGACCGTCATCGGCCCGATCCTCGTCGGTCTCGACCGGGCGGTGCAGATCGCGCCGCTATCGGCCAACGACAGCCAGCTCGGCAACACGGCGGCGCTCGCCGCCTTCATGGCAAGCGGGTGACGCAACCCCACCTCCCGGACCCCAAGCCGCAGAGACCAAAGCATAGCCAGACGCAGGACATCGCATGACCGGCATGAAGCTCCACGGCGTGATCGCCGCGATCGCAACCGCGGTCGAGGAAACCGGCGCGCCCGATTGCGCGCGCTCAACCACGCTCGCACGCTACCTTCTTGCCAACGGCTGTGACGGCCTCAATGTGCTCGGCACCACCGGCGAGGCCACCTCGTTCTCACTCGAGGAGCGCAAGCGCGTCATGACGGCTTACCGCGACGCCGGCCTGCCCATGGATCGGCTAATGGTCGGCACCGGCGCCGCCTCGGTCGCCGATGCGGTGGCGCTCACCCGGCATGCCGCGGACCTGGGCTTCGCCGGCGCGCTGGTGCTGCCGCCGTTCTACTACAAGGGCGTCCCCGACGACGGCCTCGTCGCCTATGTGGACACCATCATCCGGGCGACCGCCGAACGCCCGATCCCGATCTATCTCTATCATTTCCCGGCGCAGTCGGGGCTGCCCTGGCATGTGGCGCTGGTCGGCCGGCTGCTCGGGATGTTCGGAGAGCGCATCGTCGGGCTCAAGGATTCCTCCGGCGACATGGCCTATGCGCGCGCGGCCGCCGCGCTCGCACCAGGCTTCAAGGTGTTTCCCTCGACCGAAGCGGCACTGCCGGAGGCGCGCACCGGGCGCTTCGCCGGCTGCATCTCGGCGACCGCCAACCTCAACGCCGACCTGTGCGCCCGGGCCTGGAAGAGCGGCGACACCGCAGCCCTCGAAGCGGCGGTCACGATCCGCAAGCTGTTCGACGGCAAGCAGCTCGTGTCCGGCGTGAAGGCGACGCTTGCCCATATCCATGGCGACCCGGCCTGGGCCCGGGTCAAGCCGCCGCTGGCGCCATTTGCAGCGGCCGACCGGGCAACCTCGACCGCCGGCTACGACGGCGTCCGGGCGCAGCGCGTGGCCTGACGGCGGCCACCGGAGTGCTTTGACTCAGAGCCGAGCCGCCTCTATAAGCAGCGCAAATCCGCGGCGGGCCTAACGCCCGCCGCTTGCTGTCAGAGACAGAGACAAACCGGATGGCCAATACCAGTTCAGCCCGCAAGGCGACCCGCCAGATCGCGCGCCGCACCATCGTCAATAAGTCGCGCCGCTCGCGCCTGCGCACCGCCGTCGTCAAGATCGAGGAGGCGATCGCCTCCGGCGATCGGGGGCGTGCTCAAGCCGCGCTCAAGGATGCCGAGCCTGTCATCATGCGGGCAGCCCAGAAAGGCATCATTCACAAGAATACAGCAAGCCGAAAGGTTTCGCGCTTGGCTCATCGCGTTGCTAAGCTCGGCCAATAGCCGACCACCTTCCGCTCATCTTGCCATTGCTGCCGATCGTTGCGTGCTCGCGATAGCGGGCGCGCGGCGATTATTTTGTTTGTGCTTGTCGACCGTATGCTGCCACCGACTGTTGCAAATCTGTCACGTAGTGGGTTTAATATGATAGAAAGAGCGCTTCTAGGTCATAGATACCGTGTCAAGCCTCTCCGTCGCGCGGGTTACGTCTGAATATCGCGCACGAAAAAGGATGTGTTCATAAATATTTACCATAATAGGCAGACCCAGGACTTTGATTCAGTGCGGCACCCCTGGTCGCGAGAAGCGCCCAACGGGCCCCCGGGCGGACACCACGATACCGCCCCCATGGGACGAAATTAGTCTTTCAAATCAGATCATTACGCCACCCTTTGGCAACCCCTGAGTGGCCATCGAAGCGCCCTTGAAGGGACATCGGCTTGGCACACTTGCCTTGTCTGCCCGGAGAGCCGTGCTATTTTTCCCTTGCCCGCTGGCTTCCAGCGAAATCAGTATAGTTTCGGGTTTGAGCTCATTCACAGATGAGAACGGTGAGGCACTACCTGGTTTTTCCCACGCTCTGGAGGTGCTGAATCGACACCCGGTACTATGCTGGTTAACGACTAAACTTTCTGACACCGTGCGAAGTCTACGCGGTGTCGGGATGTAGACGAAGGATACTTCGAGAAGACTGAATATGTACACGACCAGCGTCGCGGCGGCAGCGGTGGTCGGAAGGGGGCATCATGAAGACATACAGTTTCGTCGACGTTCGGATCGTTAACCATAATGCCGGACAGGGTCGACCGATCTTTCAATCGTGCGCATTGCCGGGCGCCACGATCGTTAAGGGCCTCGCCCCCCCTGGCGTTTGAACAGGCGTAACGGGCAGGTCGCTGAGCGATGACTCCCCGTACCCAAACCCCATCGGTCTCCACCCCGCGTCGTGTCGATCTCGTGCGCGTGCCTGGGAGCATCCGAGTTCACCCCACGTCCAATTCATTCCTCATGTCGGAAGTACCACACCCAATGCCAAACCCGGATCAGGAGCGATGGTCGCGCGTCAAGGAACGGCTGCGTACCGTCGTCGGAGAGAACGTTTTTTCGAGCTGGTTTGCCCGTATGGAGCTGGAGAGCAGCGAGGGCGACACGATAAAGCTGTCGGTGCCCACACGCTTCCTCAAGAGCTGGGTGCAGTCGCACTATGCCGAAAAGCTCTTGCAATGCTGGCAGTCGGAACAGTCGACGGTGGGCCGGATCGAATTGACGGTGCGCTCGGCGGTGATCCGCACGCTGCCGCCGAAGGTCAAGCCGGCCGAGACGCAGCCCGTTCGCAACGAGTTCCGCGACAGCCGGGGATTTGGCAACGAGCAGCGCTCGCACGCGACGCCGATCTCGGCGGTGCACGAGTCGCTCGGAGGCTCGCCGCTCGATCCGCGCCTGACCTTCGACTCGTTCGTGGTCGGCCGCTCCAATACGCTGGCGCACGCAGCCGCCAAGCAGGTGTCACAGGCCCATGCCGGCGATGCCGTCATGTTCAACCCGCTCTACATCCACGCCGGCGTCGGGCTCGGCAAGACGCACCTGCTGCAATCCCTCGCCTGGGCGGGCAACGCGGGGAGCGAGCGCAAGGTGCTCTATCTCACCGCCGAGCGCTTCATGTACGGCTTCGTGTCCGCGCTGCGCACCCAGAACGCGCTGGCCTTCAAGGATACGCTGCGCACCATTGACGTGCTTGTGATCGACGATCTGCAGTTCCTGCAGGGCAAGTCGACGCAAATGGAGTTCTGCCACACCATCAACGCGCTGATTGATGCCGGTCGCCAGGTCGTGATCGCAGCCGATCGGCCGCCCTCTGATCTTGAGAGCCTCGACGAGCGGGTGCGCTCGCGGCTCGCGGGCGGGCTGGTGGTCGAGATGGGCGTGCTGGGCGAGGAGCTGCGGCTGGAGATCCTCAAGGCGCGTGTAACAGCGGCGAAGCACCATCATCCGGGCTTCGACGTGCCGCTGCAGGTGCTGGCGTTCATCGCCAAGATCGTCACCCACAATGGCCGCGATCTCGAAGGCGCGCTCAACCGGCTGCTCGCCAACAGCAAGCTCAACGGCCAGCCCATCACGCTCGAAATGGCCGAGCGCGAGGTGCGCGACCTGATCCGTCCGCAGGAGCCGAGACGCGTCAAGATCGAAGAGATCCAGCGCATCGTGGCGCGCCAGTACAACGTCAGCCGCGCCGACCTGCTGTCGTCGCGACGCACAGCCAATGTCGTGCGCCCGCGCCAGGTGGCGATGTATCTCGCCAAGACCCTGACGCTGCGCTCGCTGCCGGAGATCGGACGGCGGTTTGGTGGCCGTGATCACACCACGGTGCTGCACGCCGTGCGCAAGATCGAAAACCTGGTCGGCAACGACAACGCGCTCGCCGAGGAGATCGAAACCCTCAAGCGCCAGCTGCAGGAGTAAGCGCGCGGCCAGCGGAGCCGAGCCTCGAGCCATGCGGGCCCGCTGACCAGCGGGCTCGCCTGATCGGTGATCGCGGAACGCTCCCGTTGGGGCGCCGCCTTGCTAGGCGCGGGCGAGCGCCGGCCTGATCGTTTGGGATACCAAGCCGAAACTCCGCCTCAACCCTTGCGAAATTCGCGCCAACACGCCACTTTCGTCCCCCTTGAACGAGGTCCCGGAGCGGGGTGGGCATGAAAGTCACCGTCGAACGCGCAGCCCTGTTGAAGTCGCTCGGCCACGTCCACCGCGTGGTCGAACGGCGCAACACGATCCCGATCCTGGCCAACGTCCTGATCAAGGCTGACCGCTCGAAGCTCTCCTTCAAGGCCACCGACCTCGATCTGGAGGAGATCGAGACCATCCCGGCCGAGGTTGGCCAGGGTGGCGCCACCACGGTGCCGGCTCACATGTTCTACGAGATCGTGCGCAAGCTGCCTGAAGGCGCCCAGATCGTGCTGGAAGCCTCCGGCGACCGCGCGGTGCTCGCGGTGCGGGCGGGGCGCTCGCGTTTCACCTTGCAGACGCTGCCGGAGAGCGACTTTCCCGATCTCGCCGCCGGCGACATGACCCACAAGTTCAAGCTCCCGGCCGCCGATCTCAAGCGGCTGATCGACAAGACCCAGTTCGCGATCTCGACCGAAGAGACCCGCTACTACCTCAACGGCATCTATCTGCACACCGCCGGCAGCAACAACTCGCCAACCTTGCGCGCGGTTGCCACCGACGGCCATCGCCTGGCGCAGGTCGAGCTCGCCTTGCCCGACGGGGCCGCCGGCATTCCCGGCATCATCGTACCACGCAAGACGGTCGGCGAGGTCCAGCGCCTGATCGAGGACAACGAGGCCGCGATCACGATCGAGATCTCGCCCGGCAAGATCCGCTTCACGTTCGGCGAGGTGACGCTCACCTCCAAGCTGATCGACGGCACCTTCCCGGACTACAGCCGCGTGATCCCGACCGGCAACGACAAGGAGCTCGTGGTCGACAAGAAGGAGTTCGAGCAGGCGGTCGACCGCGTCTCGACGGTGTCGAGCGAGCGCGGGCGCGCGGTCAAGCTGTCGCTCTCGAGTGGGCGCCTGATGCTGTCGGTGACCAATCCGGATTCCGGCAGCGCCACCGAGGAGGTCGAGGTCGAATACGGCTCCGAGCCGCTCGATATCGGCTTCAACTCGCGCTACTTGCTCGATATCGCGGCGCAGATCGAAGGCGAGGCCGCCGTGCTCAAGCTTTCCGATCCGGGCTCGCCGACCCTGATCCAGGACCGCGATTCCAAGAGCGCGCTCTATGTCCTGATGCCGATGCGAGTGTGAGCGCCCACAGGGCTTCTCGAGAACTGCGGCGCTCGTTACTGCGCCCTCTCCCCTCGCGGGAGAACGGCAGGCGCCGAGTGCAATGATACTCATCATCCGCGCATGACCGCCGCCCGCATCCGCCGTCTGACGCTGAGCAACTTCCGCAGCTATCATGCGGCGCAGATCGACGTCGGCGCGGGACCGGTGGTGCTGGTCGGCCCGAATGGCGCCGGCAAGACCAACCTGATCGAGGCGATCTCGTTCCTGGCGCCCGGGCGAGGGCTGCGGCGCGCCACGCTGCCCGAAGTCGCCTTCGTGGAGGGCGACGGCTCGTGGGCGGTGGCCGCCGATGTCGAGGGCGAGCTCGGGCTTGCGGCACTCGGCACCGGCATCGATGCGCCGGCGGACGAGGACGCCACCGTCACCCGCCGCTGCCGCATCGACCGCGAGCCGGTCTCCTCGGCGAGCGCCTTTGCCGACCATCTGCGCGTGGTCTGGCTGGTGCCCGCGATGGACCAGCTGTTCTCGGGCCCCGCCTCCGAGCGCCGCCGCTTCCTCGATCGCCTCGCGCTCGCGGTCGACGCCGAGCACGCGAGCCGGGTCGCAGCGCTCGAGCGCGCGCTGCGCTCGCGCAACCGGCTGCTGGAAGATACCCGCCCCGACCCGCACTGGCTCGACGCCATCGAGCACGAGACCGCCGAGCTCGCGGTCGCGGTCGCAGCGCTGCGGGCCGAAACGGTCGCGCGGCTCGCGGCCGCGCTTGCGGCGCGGCGCGGCTCGCCGTTTCCCGCCGCCGAGATCGCGCTCGACGGCTGGATGGAGAAGCTCCTGCCGCAGCATTCCGCGCGCGAGATCGAGGACCGCTACCGCGCGGTGCTGCGCGACAACCGCGCGCGCGACGCCGCCGCCGGCCGCACGCTCGACGGCCCGCACCTGACCGACCTTTCGGTCGCCTACGCGCCCAAGGACATCCCGGCCGCCGACGCCTCGACCGGCGAGCAGAAGGCGCTGCTGATCGGGCTCGTGCTCGCGCACGCAGGCCTCGTCGCCGAGATGACGGGCTTTGCGCCGGTGCTCCTGCTCGACGAAGTGGTCGCCCACCTCGACCCCGGTCGCCGCGCCGCGCTCTATGCCGAGCTCGACACGCTCGGCGCCCAGGTTTGGATGACCGGCGCGGACCCCGCGGCCTTCGCGGAGATCGAGGCGCGCGCGGTCATCTTCGATGTGTCGCCCGGACGAGTCGTTCCCAGAAGCGCCAAGCAGACGTCATTGCACGCCTGAAGCGGCTTCCAGCGAGGCGCTTTTCGAGCCACCTTTCGGATCAAGAAAAACACCCCGTAAACCCTTGAAAAATCCAAATAAAACAATATCTTAATCAGGCCACTTTGGCCTGTACGCCACCCCGTTTTCATGGCACATCAAACAACTGATTCCCGCAGCGCTTGCAGCGCGCGCTTCCATTCAAAGGATCCCATGGCAGAACCCGCCCGCCAGCCGCTCGACCCGCCGTCCGACTACGACGCAGAATCGATCAAGGTGCTCAAGGGCCTCGACGCGGTGCGCAAGCGCCCGGGCATGTATATTGGCGACACCGATGACGGCTCCGGCCTGCATCACATGGTCTACGAGGTGGTCGACAACGCCATCGACGAGGCGCTCGCAGGCTACGCCACCGCGGTCACCGTGACGCTCAATCCGGACGGCTCGGTGACGGTGCGCGACGACGGCCGTGGCATCCCGACCGACATCCACAAGGGCGAAGGCGTCTCGGCGGCCGAGGTCATCATGACCCAGCTGCATGCCGGCGGAAAATTCGACCAGAACTCCTACAAGGTCTCCGGCGGCCTGCACGGCGTCGGCGTCTCGGTGGTGAACGCGCTTTCGACCTCGCTCAAGCTCACCATCTGGCGCGACAACAAGGAGCACTTCATCGAGTTCCATGACGGCAACGCGGTCAGTCCGCTCGTGGTGGTCGGCGAGGCGGTGGGCAAGCGCGGCACCGAGGTGACGTTCCTGCCCTCGCCCAAGACCTTCACCATGATCGAGTTCAGCTTCGCCACGCTGGAACACCGCCTGCGCGAGCTCGCCTTCCTCAATTCCGGCGTCACCATCGTGCTCTCCGACAAGCGCCACGCGGTCGAGAAGCGCGAGGAGATGCGCTACGAGGGCGGCGTCGAGGCGTTTGTCAAATATCTCGACCGCAACAAGCAGAGCATCGTTCCTTCCCCGATCGTGCTCAAGCACGAGCGCGGCGGTATCACGGTGGAGGCCGCGCTGACCTGGAACGACGGCTATCACGAGACCGTGCTCTGCTTCACCAACAATATCCCGCAGCGCGACGGCGGCACCCACTTGGCCGGCTTCCGCGGCGCGCTCACCCGCCAGGTCACCGGCTATGCGGAGAAGAGCGGCGTTTCGCAGAAGGAAAAGGTCGTGCTCACCGGCGACGACTGCCGCGAGGGGCTCACGGCCGTGCTCTCCTGCAAGGTGCCGGACCCGAAGTTCTCGTCGCAGACCAAGGACAAGCTGGTCTCCTCAGAGGTCCGCCCGGTGGTCGAGGGCGTCGTCAACGAGGCCCTGCAAAGCTGGCTCGAGGAGCATCCGGGCGACGCCAAGATCATCGTCGGCAAGGTGATCCAGGCCGCCGCCGCGCGCGAAGCCGCTCGCAAGGCGCGCGAGATGACGCGCAAGAACGCGCTCGGCGTCGCCTCGCTCCCTGGCAAGCTCGCCGACTGCCAGGAGCGCGATCCGGCCAAGTCCGAGTTGTTCATCGTAGAGGGCGATTCGGCCGGCGGCAGCGCCAAGCAGGGCCGCAACCGCGAGTTCCAGGCGGTGCTGCCGCTGCGCGGCAAGATCCTCAACGTCGAGCGCGTGCGCTTCGACAAGATGCTCTCATCCGAGCAGATCGGCACCCTGATCACCGCGCTCGGAACCAGCGTCGGGCGCGACGAGTTCAACGTCGAGAAGCTGCGCTACCACAAGATCATCATCATGACGGACGCCGACGTCGACGGCGCCCATATCCGCACGCTGCTGTTGACCTTCTTCTACCGGCAGATGCCGGGCCTGATCGACAACGGCCACCTCTATATTGCGCAGCCACCGCTCTACAAGGTGGCGCGCGGCAAGTCCGAGCAATACCTGAAAGACGAGCGCGCGCTCGAGGACTATCTCATCAGCACCGGCCTGGAAGATGCGGTGCTGCGGCTCGCCTCCGGCGAGCACCGCGCCGGCAGCGACCTGCTCAAGCTGGTCGAGGAGGCGCGCGCGATCCGCTCCGTGCTGGGCGGCCTGCACAGCCGCTACAATCGCAAGGTGATCGAGCAGGCGGCGATCGCAGGCGTGCTCACGCCGGCGATCGTCAGCGATCAGGCCAAGGCGGACGCCGCCGCCCAATACATCGCGCTCCGGCTCGACGCGCTGTCGGACGAGATCGAGCGCGGCTGGCACGGCCGCTTCGAGGAGGGCGACGGCTTCCACTTCGAGCGCACCATCCGGGGCGTGAAGGAGGTCGCGATCATCGATCAGGCGCTGCTCGGCTCGGCCGACGCGCGCAGGCTCGACGAGCACGCGGTGTCGCTGCAAGAAATCTATCCCAAGCCCGGCGTGCTGCGGCGCAAGGATGAGGAAACTCCGATCCACGGCCCGATCAGCCTGTTCGACGCCGTGATGTTGACCGGCCGCAAAGGCCTGACGCTGCAGCGCTACAAGGGTCTCGGCGAGATGAACCCGGAGCAGCTCTGGGAGACCACGCTCGACACCAACGCGCGCTCGCTGCTGCAGGTCACTGTCAAGGAGATCGACGAGGCCAACACGGTCTTCGACGAGCTGATGGGCGACAACGTCCAGCCGCGCCGCATCTTCATCGAGCAGAACGCGCTCGCGGCCAGCGTGGACGTGTGAGGGTGCGGCAAGAGCCTCCGCCGCGATGACCGGTACGCGCTCGACGTACCGGCCCCACCCTACCCCGCCACATGCAGCCGCACACCGGCGCGCTTTTGCAAATAGCCGATGACGCTGAACAGGTTCTTTGCCTGCGGATTTCCGCGTGGGCCGAACATGCGGATCAGGCTCTTCGGCGGCGTATCCGTCGCCTTGCCGAGCTTTTCAAAGCCAACCGTCGCCTTGATATAGTCACGCAGGATCGTCTTGCCGGTGTCCAGATCGCCGCTCAGCATCGCATCGACGCCTTCGCGCAGCAGAGCTTCCGCGAATTTCGCGTCGCTCTTGACGTGCCGTTGCACCAGCTCCTTGAAGCTCTTTGTTCTTGCCATGTCATCTCCGTTCAAGGTCGTCCACGCTTGCTCCCTTTGTAGGCCCGCCAGTAGGCGTGAGCTAGGTCGATGTCGCGCTGCTGCCGTTTCTTCGTGCCGCCGGTGAGCAGGATGACCAACGCTTCTCCGTCGCGTCCGAAATAGACTCGGTAGCCGGGGCCAAAGTCGATCCGATATTCGAGCACACCCTCACCGACTGACTTGACATTCGAGAGGTTGCCCTGTTCCAGCCGAGCAATCGCGCGCGTGACCTTATACCAACGCGCACAATGTTTGACTCGTCATGCCCGCGCTTGTCGCGGGCATCCACGTCTTAATTCACGAGTCGAATCAAAGACGTGGATGGCCGGGACAAGCCCGGCCATGACGTGGAGAGTGCGTTCGTCATTACGCACGTTGGTATTAGCTCGCGCAACCGCCTCCAGGTCCGCAAACCAAGCGGCAAACGGCTGCGAACCGCCGGAGGTCACATAGTAGCGGATCTCAAGCATCGCCACGGGTAACACATTCGTTACCGTCGCTCAAGGCCAGAGATTCCCAAGCCTGCTAACAGCGTGTGATCCGAACCTCTCTGGTTCCGCCATCCCGCGACGGGACGATCACGACCTCTTCACGACGCTTGCATGTCAGCATGGTCGGGGGCTCCGGCGGCGGAGCGGTTGCCTCCACCAGGTCGCCACTCCCATAGTCGGGCGCGACATAGTAAGGCGCCCAAGCGGTGCCGAAGATGGGGAACCGGCGGCCCCCCCGATGGTGACCCGACGCCCCTGGACGCGGTGCGGACGCGGACTTGGACGATTCGGATGCGAGATCGCACCAGGCGACCTTGCCGCTGCTTCAGATGATGCACCCGACAGGGTGAGCAGACCTAGCGCGGCCGCAACGCTGGCGGCCCATGTCATGGTCATTGTGATACTCCTGACTGGTCTGCACTGTCCCCACCCCGTTATCCGAGCAATAACACCGCGGGCCGGCTCGCGCCCCGAACCATCGCCCCATGGCTGACCATGCCTCGGCGGAACGCTATTTCAGCCGGTCGCTGATCTTGGCGATGCCGGCTTGCGCGCAGGCTTCGTCCTTGTCGCCCCCGGGCGCGCCGCTGACCGCGATGGCGCCAACCGTTTCCTTGTCGGCGTTGATGGGCACGCCACCGCGCTCGATCGTCAATTGCGCGTCGAATTGGAGAGGGTTGAACGCGCCCGGCACGGACACGCGCTGGTTCAGTTCGCCAGTTGTGATCCGGCGCACCGCGGAGGTGTAGGCCTTGCGCGGAGCAAGCGTGCGACCGGTCGGGCTCGCGCCGTCGCCGACGATCAAAATCTGCGACAGACCCAGGCGATCGACCACGCTGACGGTGACGTTGTAGCCCTGCGCCTTGCAAGCGGCGAGCGCGGCCTGTGCGGCTTCGAGCGACAGCGCGGCCGGCAAAAGCTTGTAGGTCACCGTCGGCAGCGGGTCGGCGGCCCTTGCATTCAGGCTTGTGAGAGTGGCAAGGCCTGCGACGACGGCGAACACGTAGCAACGAAGCATCAGTTTCCTCCAATGCGGCAAGTTTCTTGGCTCGGCCATTGAAGCAGTCCCGGAATGGAAACACAACGTGCCGGCCGGCGAACGTCTGACCCGAGACCGGTCGGATCGGGTGTTAAGATCGGCCGCCACTGCCTGCGAACAATCGGAGACGCAATGCCCGCAATCGAGATCCGGCCCGGTCTGACGATCGCCTATCAGGACGACTGTTTCGCGGCGCCATGGTTAACGCCCGACACCGTGCTGCTGGTGCACGGCAATTCCGAGTCATCACGCGCCTGGACCCAGTGGGTGCCGTATCTGGCCGGCCATTACCGCGTCATCCGCATCGACATGCCGGGCTTCGGCGCCTCGACGGCGCCTGCGGACTATGCCTGGAGCGCGCGCGAGCTCGCCGCCGACATCGCGCGCTTTCTCGACGCGCTGGCGATCGTGCGCTGCCACCTGATCGGCGCCAAGTACGGCGGCTCGATCGCGCTACAGCTCGCAAGCGATCAACCGCGGCGGTTTCTCTCACTGTGCATCTTCGGCTCGCCCGCGCGCGGGGTCGGCACCGGCAATGCCGACAAGATCCGTGCCAAGGGCGTGCGGCAATGGGCGGCCGAAACCATGCGCTCGCGTCTCGGCTCGACCGCCTCGGAGGCGCAGATCGCCTGGTGGACCGAGCTGATGGGCGCGACCGACCAGCGCGCGGCGCTAGGCTCCTCGACCGCGCTCGTGACCATGAACCTCGACGACCGCCTGCCACTGATCAAAGCACCCACCCTGATCGTGACCACGCAGGAGAGCGGCCTGCAGGCGGTCGAGGCGGTGCGGCAATACGCGGCGCGCATTCCGGACGCGCGCGTGATCGTGCTCGAGGGCGACAGCTATCACATCGCGGCGGTCGAGCCCGAGGTCTGCGCCCGCCATGCACTCGCCTTCATGGCGGAGATTGCGGCGCGCCGATGAGCGTGGTCGGACCTCGAGGCCGCCGCCGTCACACCGGCTGGGCGGTGCGCCGGATCATGCCGCGCTGCGGATCGTAACCGATGGTGGCCAGCAAGAAGAACAGCACGGTCGAGCTGCAGACCACGAGGATCGCGATCGGCTCCACCATGCCGTAGAGCGCGAACCGGATCATCTCGACCGCATGCGTGAACGGATTGAAGAGCGACACCCAATAGATGACTTCGGAGCCACCCTCGCGCAGCCGCCACAGCGGATAGAGAGCGGAGGAGAAAAAGAACATCGGGAACATCACGAAGTTCATCGCGCCCGCGAAGTTCTCGACCTGGCGGATATAGACCGACAGGAACAGCCAGAGCGCGCCCAGCATCAAGCCGGACACGATCAGAGCCGGCAGCACCATGAGCCAGGCGATCGGCTCGAACGTGACGTCGAACGGGATGCAGACCAGGAGAAAGGCGTAGCAGGTGATGACGGACAGCGCCGTGCCGGCAACAAGCTTGCAGGCGAGCAGCACCCAGCGCGGCAGCGGCGCGGTGAGCAGGAGCCGCATCACGCCCATCTCGCGATCATACACCATCGAGAGCGAGGACTGCATGCCGTGAAACAGCAGAATGATGCCGAGGAGTCCCGGCACGATATAGACCTGATAGGTGATGTAGGTCTTGTACGGCGGGATGATCGAAACCCCGAACACGTTATAGAAGCCGGCCGCGAACACCGCGAGCCACATCAACGGCCGCACCAGCGCCGACAGCAGGCGCCCGCGCTGCTGCACGAATTTCACGATCTCGCGCATGGTGACCGCGCGCATGGCGCGGGCGGCGTGGATGAGTTGCATGCGATTACTCGTTGGCCTCTTCTTTCAGCGCGAATAGCGAATAACGAGTGGCGAATAGGGAAAAGCGCTCCCACCAACGGCTTCCCTATTCGCTATTCGCCACTCCCTATTCGCTTATTTGTTCAACTTGCACGGTGTCTCCGGCTCGTCGTCGCCGAGCGAGTCGAGCGTGTTGGTGCGATGCAGGAAGCCCTCGATCGGCGCGCTCGCGACCACCGCATGGGGCGACGCCAGAAAGACCGCCTGGCGCAGTTGCTGGTCCCAGCGCCGCACGCCGACCGCCAGCCCTTTGTAGCCGTCGAAGGTGTTGTCGCCCAGGATGAACGCGCGCTGCTTTTGAAATTCCGCCGAGCGCGTCCGCAGCGTCGCCTGCACCACCATCTTGACCGCGATCCAGGCCGCCCAATCGGCGCTCTCCATGCGCCGCCCGCCGCTTGCCCGGTTGAACCGCACGTTGATCTGCGGACCGCCGTTGCGCTCCCAGGTCCAGTGCCAGGCCACCGGCTCGAGATCGATCGCCCCCACCACCGGCCGCGGCCGCACGGTCTGGTATGGCACCTGACGGGCAAACTCGAAGGCGTCGTCGGCGACAAAGATCACGTCATAGTCGCGGCTGCCGGACGTGAGCAACAGCGGGTTGTTCAGCTCGCGCTCGCGCGGATCGGTGCCGGCCTTGAACGGGCGGTTGGCGACGATGCGGGCGCCGAACTTCTTGACCGAATTCTCGAATGCCTTCGCGGTCGCGGCGTCGGCCGGCAGCGGGCCCTGCAAAACGAGAATGTCGCGCCACTTGCGCGAGGCGAGGTACTGCGTGAGCCCATCCATGCTCATGGCGAGGCTCGGCAGCGTATGCACGATCTCGCGCGCGCACAGGTCGCGGCGCAGCCAATCCTCCGGCGCCGTTACGTTGAACAAGAGCACGTCGCGCCCGCGCACCGCCGCCGCCAGCGGCCGGAACGCTTCCGCAGGCGCATCCACGACGAAGAAGTGCATGTCGCGCTCCGCCATCGCCTGCGTGACCGCCGGAGCGACCTCCTCGGCCGATTTCACGGTGATGCGCTCGAGCGCGAAATCGATCTTGAGCACGCGCGCCAGCGCCTGCGCCTCCTCGATCCCGACCTGCGCGCCCGCGAAGGGAGGCTCTCGCTGCTTGAGCACGATGCGCTCGTAGGCCTTGATCGGCTCGTGGCGCGGATCGCCCGCGATGTCGACATAGCCGATGGTCACGCGCGGCTGCGGGGCGGGCGCAGGGGCTTGGGCGAGCGC
Organism: Xanthobacteraceae bacterium; assembly: GCA_036845065.1. Taxonomy (GTDB): domain Bacteria; phylum Pseudomonadota; class Alphaproteobacteria; order Rhizobiales; family Xanthobacteraceae; genus VAZQ01. Next base: position 26,511 of record DAIUEP010000025.1, read on the forward strand.
TACATGTCCGAGGCCGCACGCAAACGCCGCGCTCAATGTGGCGCGACGCCAGTGCCACAGCGTTCCCTCCCCCCTTGCGGCGGAGGGACAGGGAGGGGGGTAACCGCAAATGTTGAGTCTGTTGCCACCCCTCTCCCCACCCCTCCCCCGCAAGGGGGGAGGGAGCAGGCCGAGTACGCGGCAAAGTCGTTGCCTACTGACTCCCAGCAAGAAAGTCAGTCCGCGTAACCACCTCATGCTGCAAAACCCCTCAATCATCGATGATCACGCCCCACGGGATGCGGCCGACCGGGATCGACACGGTGGCCTTGCGGGTGCGCACGTCGATCACCGTGATGTCGTCGCCGAAACCGTTCGCCACATACATGGTGCGCTCGTCGCGCGAGAGCATGATGCCCCAGGAGCGCTTGCCGACCAGAATGTAGCTCGTGATCTTGCGCGTCGGCACGTCGACGACCGCCACGTGCGCGGCGTGACCGAGCGTCACGAAGGCGGTCTTGCCGTCCTTGGTCATGACCAGGCCGACCGGCGTGACGTCGCTCTTGCGCATGCCGGGCGGCAGGAACTCGATCTTGCCGGAGACTTCGAACTTCTCGCGATCGATGATGTAGACCTCGCCGGAGAGCTCGGCGGTGACCCACAGCTCCTTGCGGTCGGGCGTCGCCGCGAAGCGGCGCGGCCTGGTGCCCACCACCACGTCCTGCAGGACATGGCCGCCCTCGGCGTCGACCATGTGGATGATGTCGCCCACTTCCGAGGTCACGTAGACGATCTTGCCGTCCTCGCTGACGAACACGCCCTCGGGCTCGGCGCCGGTCGGCACCTCGTGGACCGTGATGGCCTGGTCCATGTCGATGATGGACAGCGAGGAGCCCTCCTCGTTGGCCACATAGATGCGCCGTTTGCGCTCATCGATGGAGAAGGTCTCGGGGCTCGGGCCGGTCGGGATGCGCCCGATCACCTCGAGCTTGGCGACATCGATGATGTCGATCACGTCATCGTCCCCGCAGGCAACGTAGAGCTTGGTGCGGTCGACGCTGAAGTGCATGTCGCGCGGCCGGCGCGAGGTCTTGATCTCCCGGACGACCTTGTTGGTCTTGGGGTCGATCACGATCAGGTTGTTCGACTTCTCATTGCTCACAAAAATGAGCCCAGTGTCCTTGGCGGCGGCGGGCGCGACGGCGAGAAGGGCGGCCAGCGCGGCGGCAAGGCTGAGCGCACGTTGATGGATCAACACGGGTGTTCCTCTCCGCTTGCGAATTGTGTCGGTTGCTGCCAGCGTACGCCCGATCAAAGCGGTGGGGCAAGCCGACCGCTAGTGCCCCGGCCCGTCTCGACAGGGCGCAGACGTGGGGGCAAACATGGGGGCAAGCATGGGGGCAAGCATGGGGGCCAATGCCGGTGGACGACGTTAAGGACCCCCCCGCCCTCCTGCTTCATCAGGTGGTGAAGAGCTACGGTCCGGTGCGGGCGCTTGATGGTGTCAGCCTGACCGCGAAGGCGGGCGAGTTCATCGCGCTGCTCGGCCCCAACGGCGCCGGCAAGTCGACGCTGTTCCAGCTCCTCTCCGGGCTGTTCCTGCCGGATTCCGGGCGCATCGAGGTCATGGGCCACGACATGTCGCGCGACCCGGTTCCGGCGCTCGCCGGGCTTGGCATCGTGTTCCAGCAGCCGACGCTGGACCTCGAGTTGTCGGTCACCGCGAACCTCTTGTTTCACGCCGGCCTGCACGGGATGCCTCGCGCGGACGCAAAGGCGCGCATCGCCGACGAGCTGGTGCGGCTCGGCCTCAAGGACCGCGCCGACGACAAGACCGCGACGCTCAGCGGCGGTAACCGGCGCCGGGTGGAGCTCGCGCGCGCGCTGCTGCACAGGCCGCGCGTGCTCTTGATGGACGAGCCGACGGTCGGGCTCGATCCGGCGAGCCGCAGCGACCTGCTCAAGCTCCTGTTGACCATGCGCAGCGAGCGCGCGGTCGCGATCCTGTGGGCGACGCATCTATGCGACGAGGTGGCGGACGCCGACCGCGTGATCGTGCTTCACCGCGGCAAGGTTCTGGCGGACACAACCCCGAAAGCGCTGGTGGCCTCAGCCGGGACCGCCACGATCGAGGAGGCCTTCCTGTCGATGACGGGCAACAATGGCCAGCGCGGCTAAGCTATGGCTAAGCTATCATGGCTTCGGCGGCAGCAGCGGATTGGACATGGCGCGGAACTCCACGCGCGGAATCTGGTCGGTCGGTCCTTCAAGCTCGACCTTGCCGCCGGTCGAGGTGATGCCGCCGTCGGCCTGCTGGTTGGGCTTGGCTTGAGCACTGGCCGAGGTCGGGTCGCCTTCGGCGAGCTCCTCAGCGAGCCCTTCCTGCGGGTTTCCGGCCATGATCTCATCGCGCGCCTTGAGCGTGCGGTCGGCCAGCTGAAGCGAGTACGGCAGCCGATAGGAGCGCGGCAGCCCGCTCGGCACGTTGTTGGCGTCGATTTCCTCGACCCAGAGATAGATCGCGCCGCGGCTGCCGGCCTTGATGTCGGGCTCGACCACCCGCGTCCAGAGCAGCTGGAACTTGGGCGGCAGCGCGCCCGCGGCTGGCCAGCCAAGGAGGCTCTTGCTGGCGAAGAACACCTCCACGAAGAAGGCCGAGCTGACGACGATCGTGCTGGCCTTGATCCACCATTTGAACCTGGAGGTGAGCCCCATCGACAGCACGACCAATGCCAGCACCACGTAGGCGGCAGAAATCGCGAGCAATGTTATGGTCATCGGTGTGACGCCTCTGGGTGTCGCCCGGGTGCTTTATTTTCCGGTGCGGCGGACGTTGCGCGTAAGCTGGATCAGCGACTTGTCGCGGTGGTTGGTGTCCACCACGCTGCCATTGGCGGCGAGCCGGAAGCGCACCGCGGTCTTCTCCTCACCCATCCGGCTGAGCATGACCGTGTCGTGGGACACGACCTCAACCTGCGGGTTGATCTTCTCGACCTTGACCAACGCCGGCACCGGCCCGCCCCGCGTGGCCAGGAAATAGTGGACGTTGACCGTATATTCGCCCGGCACGATGCCGCGAATGCTGATGGTTTCCTGCCGGAACGGGCTCGACACCTTGCGGCCATCCACCGTGATGGTGTTGTTGGCGCTGCCGCGGTCGTCACGGTCAAGCACCATGAAGCCGCCTTCGCGCACGTGATACCAGACGATGTTGCCGAGCGGATCCTCGGCATAGAGATCGATGTCGTCGGGATGATCGTCGGGCCAGGTCATGGTGATGATGAACTCGGCCTTGGACTCGACCTTGCCTTCCTTCGCTTCCGGGTTCATCGCCAACAGAGCGAGGAAGAACAGAAAAGCGACGACCTGCAGCCCCTTGAAGAGCATGAGGCTGAAGGGATCGAACTTTTCGCGCGGATAGTTACCGAAGCTGTCCATCATGCTCTCGTTCGAGAACGGAAACGACGAAGACCTCGGTCAAGTCGGTGGCGAGCCCGAACAGTTTCGCGGTCGCGCCGTCCAAGAGATAATACTGCATCTGCAGCAGCACGGACCCGATCAGACCGGTCAGCGTCGTGTACATCGCGACCGCCATGCCGTCGCTCATCAGGCCCATGGAATTCTTCACCGAGACACGGTCGGCGCCGTCGAGGCCGGCAATAGGGGCCAGCATCAGGATGAAGCCCACGATCGTGCCCAGCAGCCCGAGCTTCATCAGCGAATCACTGGCGAACGAGCCGAGCTGGTTGGGGCCGCGCAACGCATCCGCAAGTCCGCGCAGCAACAGGGTCTGGTCGATCCGATGCCGGCCCTGCAATCGCGACTTGAGAATGAGGTTGCGGATATGATTGGTCACCTCTCCGGGTGGCAGGCGCGCACCCTCCGAGGTCACGACATTCTGCCCGGCGACATTGAAGCTGGTCACGCCGCGGCTCACCAGGGCAGCCACGCGGTGAGCGGCATCAAGCTCGCGCGAGATCACCACGGTGCGCAGGAAACAGTGCACGCAAGTGGCCAGATAAAGCATCACGATGATCGCCGAGATGTAGGTCTTGTCGCTGGCGAGCATCAGGTGGAAGAGCCCGAAATACCACACCAGCACGAAACCAAAGACACAGACACCGGTGAACATCAGCCAGCGCAGGAGCGGCAGGCGATCGTTGGGAAAGTCACTTTCCAGGGCCTGGACTGCCATATGGATTTTTCTCGGGCTAACGGAGGGAGCGTTGGGCCGAATAGTGACGCAGGCGGGCGGCGGGTTCAAGATGGACAAAGCGGCCACGTACAAAATCGCCACAATTTGGCATCTTCACCCTATCAGGCAACGGCGCTAGGCTTAATTGCATCAGACAGCCCCAAAAGCACCACCAGGAGTGCCATGCGCAAGTCCGCCCTCACGCTTTTCCTGCTCGCCGCAATGTCCACGGTCGCGCTCGCCGCCGAGCGGCCGACGCGCTTCTGGAATTTGACGCGCCATACCATCACCGAGTTCTATCTGGCGCCCACCGGCACCACCAACTGGGGGGCCAACCAGTGCAAGAACGACCGGGATGGCACCGTCGATGCCGACGAGCGGCTGCGGATAACGGATACGCCTCCGGGCCGCTACGACGCCAAGCTGGTCGACGTCTCCAAACGAACCTGCATTGTCCGCAACCTCGAGCTCAAGGCTGGCGAGATCTTCTCGATCGAAGAGAAAGAGCTCACGTCCTGCACCCAATAAGCCTGCATCCTAAGCCTGCACCCCGTGACAGCGGGCCAGGAGCGAGCCGTTGGGCGGGACCCCATCCCTGGATCAATGTACCGGTAACTTGGGCGCGACAGTGACGCAACTGTATTGCCGAGCCTGACGCGAGCGACTACGCTTTCGCACAAGTCAGCGGCGACCATGAAAATCGTGGCGCGGCTAGCAATTGATCGCAATGAACGGCTCTACCTGTAGGGCCCAGGGAGGCATCGATGAAATCACTCTCGATAGCTGCAATGCTGCTGGTGGCGAGCGCGCTCACGCCGGTGAACGCCGCCGACATGACCCATGAGCGCGCGCTCAATGTCGCCAAGGAGCCGCAGAAC
>DAIUEP010000026.1:0-25458 GCA_036845065.1 Xanthobacteraceae bacterium
TCAGCGCGTCACCACCACCGTGGTGCCGACGCTGACGCGGCTGTAGAGGTCGAGCACATCCTGATTGTACATGCGGAAGCAGCCGTATGAGACGAAACCGCCGACCGAGCCCGGCACATTGGTGCCGTGGATCGCGTATTCACCGCCGCCGCTGAGCGTCAGCGCGGCCGCGCCCATCGGGTTCCTCGGTGAGCCGCCCGGAATGACATCGGGCAGCCGTGGATTGTCGCGCTTGACGTCGGCCGGCGGCGACCACGCGGGCTGAATATGCTTGCCGTCGATCTGGGCGCGGCCGGTCCAGGCCTTGCCGGCCCTGCCGACGCCGACCGGATAGCGAACCGCGCGCCCGTTGCCCATGACGAAGTAGAGCCGGCGCTCGTTGGTACGCACCACGATGGTGCCGGCCGCGTAGCTGGCGTCGCGAAAGGCGACGATGTCGCGGGCGGCTGCCGGCTGCGGAGAGGCGAATGCAAGCAGTGCGAATGCGGCCAGTGCGGCAAGAAGCCAACGGATATTATGCGACATAACCCGATGCATGGTCCGACCGCTCCGAGATTGGATTGTCCCCTCAAGATACCTGCCGCAGTGCCAATCCCCGAAGCCGCGACGGTAAGAAGATAATAAGCCAAGCGCGCTTTCGTCCCAAGATTTGAATAGCGTCACTGAACCGTAAAAATCTGCAGGGTGCCGTCGTCACAGTTTGACGCCGGTCGCACGACATGGTTGTGGTTGCCATACAGGATGGCGGCATGCGACCGATTTCTCGACGAGCCGTGCTGACGACTGCGGCGGCGCTTGCGTCCAGCGTCGGCACGGGCCGCGCCGCACCGGCGCTGATCCTCAACGATGCGAGCCGTCTCAATCCGGTCCAGGTCGCCGGTCACGCGATGGTTCGCGATGGCGAGGATGATCGCATCGTCGCCGAGCTGCGCACGCTGCTGCAGGCCGCCGCTCGCGCCGGCCAGCCGGTCTGCGTCGGCGGCGCGCGCCACTCCATGGGTGGACAGAGTCTGCCACGCAACGGCGTCGCGGTCTCGCTCGCCGCGCCGCTGTGCGAGCCCAATGCGTCAAGGCGGACCTATCGGGTGCGTGGCGGCACGCGCTGGCACGAGGTGATCCGCGCGCTTGATCCGCTCGGGTTCTCGGTCGCGGTCATGCAGTCGAACCATGACTTCAGCGTCGCCGGAACGCTCGGCGTCAACGCCCACGGCTGGCCGGTGCCATTTGGCCCCTTCGGCGCGACCGTGCGCGCCGTGCGCCTGATGCTGGCGGACGGCACCATCGTGAGCTGCTCGCGCACCGACAATGCGGAGCTGTTCGGCCTTGTGATCGGCGGCTACGGTCTGTTCGGGATCGTGCTCGACGTCGAGGTCGAGATGGTGGCGAACATGCTGCTGGCGCCGACATTCGAGCGCGTGTCCGCCGCAGAGGTGACCGAGCGCTTTCTGACAGCGGTGCAGGATGCCTCGGTGAGCATGGCGTATGGCCGGCTGTCGATCGCCATGAAAGGCTTCCTGGAGGAGGCCCTGGTGGTGTCCTATCGGCCGGTGCTGCCGCAGCCGCAGGCGCTGCCACTCGCCAGCCGCTCCAACGTCTACACCTTCCTGTCGCGGCAGCTCTACCGGAACCAGATCGGCTCCGAGCGCGGCAAGGAGGCGCGCTGGTACGCCGAGACAGTGCTGTTGCCGCGGGCGGCATCGCGCCAGCCGCTGACGCGCAACGCCATCCTCAACTATCCGGTATCGGTGCTGGCGGAAACCAGTCCGAGCCGCACCGACATTTTGCATGAATACTTCATTCCGGCCGATCGCTTCGCGGACTTTCTGGCCGCGTGCCGCCAGATCATTCCGTCCTCGCGGCAGGAGCTGCTCAACGTCACGCTGCGCCATGTGGAGGCGGACCGTGTGAGCGTGCTTGCCTTCGCGCCCGCACCGACGTCGCGCATCGCGGCGGTGATGTCGTTCACACAGGAGCTGACCCCGGAGGCCGATCGCGCCATGGCGGCGATGACCGAGCGCCTGATCGAGGCGGTGCTGTCGCTCGGCGGCAGCTTCTATCTGCCCTACCGGCTGCACGCGCGCCCGGAGCAGGTGCGTGCCGCCTATCCGCGGCTCGATGAGTTCATCGCGAAGAAGCGCCACTACGATCCGCAACTGCGGTTCCGCAATCTGATGTGGGACAAGTATTTTGCGTAGTTGAACGGCACCGCATCTCCACCCGTCATGCCCGCGCCTGTCGCGGGCATCCACGACTTGACGGCAAGGCGGGAGTCAAAGACGTGGATGGCCGGGACGGAGCCCGGCCATGACGATGCGGTGAGTCATCACCAAACGCATTGGGACAACGTGCCGGGCGAGCTCGCGCGCCGCAGATATCAGCCAATACGATCGCGATGCCTGGCGTGATGCGTCGTAGGTTGGGTTAGCGCGGCCCCGGCGCGTGCGTCAGGTCGAATCGATTGAACCGCGCGTAACCCAACATCTGGACTGATCGGCTACGCCTGACAATGTTGGGTTACGCGCGGACTTTAGGTGCGCCGCTGGAGTCGATGGTGCACGTGCTGCGCGAACCCAACCTACGTCCCCTCGCGTTTGTTCTGCCGGTTCTTCACCAGGTCGTCGACCACGGCAGGGTCGGCGAGCGTCGAGGTGTCGCCGAGCGCGCCGTAGTCGTCCTCGGCGATCTTGCGCAGGATGCGGCGCATGATCTTGCCCGAGCGGGTCTTGGGCAGGCCGGGCGCGAACTGGATGCGGTCGGGCGAGGCGATCGGGCCGATCTCCTTGCGCACCCAGTTGACCAGGTCCTTGCGCAATTCCTCGGTCGGCTGCTCGCCCGACATCAACGTGACATAGGCGTAGATGCCCTGGCCCTTGATGTCGTGCGGATAGCCGACCACGGCGGCTTCCGAGCACTTGGGATGCGCCACCAGCGCCGACTCGACCTCGGCGGTGCCGAGCCGGTGGCCGGCGACGTTGATGACGTCGTCGACGCGGCCGGTGATCCAATAGTAGCCGTCCTCGTCGCGCCGGCAGCCGTCGCCGGTGAAGTACTTGCCCGGATAGGTCTTGAAGTAGGTGTCGATGAAACGCTGGTGGTCGCCATAGACCGTGCGCATCTGGCCGGGCCAGCTGTCGGCGATGCACAAGTTGCCGGACGTGGCGCCTTCCAGCACCTTGCCTTCGGCGTCGACGATCTGCGGAATGACGCCGAAGAACGGCCGTGTCGCCGAGCCGGGCTTGAGCCTCGTCGCGCCCGGCAGCGGCGTAATGAGAATGCCGCCGGTCTCGGTCTGCCACCAGGTATCGACGATCGGGCAGCGGCCGTCGCCGACCACGCGGTGGTACCACTCCCACGCTTCCGGGTTGATCGGCTCGCCGACACTGCCGAGGAGCCGCAGGCTCGCGCGCGAGGTGCGCTTCACCGGACCGTCGCCCGCCTGCATCAGGGCGCGGATCGCGGTCGGCGCGGTGTAGAAGATGTTGACCTTGTGCTTGTCGATCACCTCCCAGAACCGCGACATCGACGGATAGTTCGGCACGCCCTCGAACATCAGCGTGGTGGCGCCGTTGGCAAGCGGCCCATACAAGATGTAGCTGTGGCCGGTGACCCAGCCGACGTCGGCGGTGCACCAGTAGATGTCGCCGTCGTGGTAGTCGAACACGAGCTGGTGCGTCATCGCCACATAGACTTGATAGCCGCCGGTCGTGTGCAGCACGCCCTTGGGTTTCCCGGTCGAGCCCGAGGTGTAGAGAATGAACAGCGGGTCCTCCGCGTTCATGTGCTCGCACGGGCACTCGCTGGTCACCACCTCGGCGGCCTTGTGGTAGTAGACGTCGCGCACCGGATCCATCTCGATGGCAGCGCCGGTGTGGCGCACCACGATCACATGGTCGACGCCGCCTGACTTGGCGATCGCCGCGTCGGTGTTGGCCTTAAGCGGAATCTTGCGGCCGCCGCGCACGCCTTCGTCGGCGGTGATGACCACTTTCGAGCCGCAGTCCTCGATCCGGCCGGCGAGCGAGTCGGGTGAGAACCCGCCGAACACCACGGAATGGATCGCGCCGATGCGCGCGCAGGCGAGCATCGCATAGGCGGCTTCCGGAATCATCGGCAGGTAGATGGTGACGCGGTCGCCCTTTTCGACGTTGCGGTTGCGCAGGATGTTGGCGAAGCGGCAGACCTCGTCGTGCAGCTCCTGATAGGTGATCGTCTTGCTGTCCTTGGGATCATCGCCTTCCCAGATGATCGCCACCTGGTCGCCGCGCGTCGCGAGGTGCCGGTCGATGCAGTTGTAGGCGACGTTGGTGACGCCATCCTCGTACCATTTGATCGACACGTTGTGCGGATCGTAGGAGGTGTTCTTGACCTTGGTGGGCGGCCTGAACCAGTGGATGCGCTTGGCCTCGTTGGCCCAGAACCCGTTCGGATCCTTGATCGAGCGCTCGTACATGGCGCGGTAGTCGCTATCCTTCACAAACGCGCGTTGCTGCCAATCGGTCGGAATTTCGTACAGCTTGTCCGACATCGTTTTGCCCTCCTGGCGCTGCCCTGCGCCATCGTTCCTGGTTGCGCCATTATGCGACGGCGTTCCAAGCAGCGACAAGAGCGGGCGGATGCGACTTTGGTGGCGGCAGAACGCGGCCATCCTCCGCTTGGAAAAGCCGCCGCGATCCGGAATGATGGAACACCGCCCCGGTCGGGCGCGATGAGGAGATGCATCCATGTCTCACCTTATTCATATCGCGGTGGCGGTATTCGTCGCGCCGTTTGCGACCGCGGCGCTGGCACAGTCCTATCCCACCAAGGCGGTGCGGCTGGTGGTGGCGTTCCCGCCCGGCGGCGCCACCGACGTGATCGCCCGCGTGGTCGGGCAGCCGCTGTCGGTGCGGCTCGGCCAGCCGGTCGTGGTCGACAACCGGCCGGGCTCGAACGGCAACATCGCGGCCGATCTCGTCGCCAAGTCGGCGGCCGACGGCTACACCTTGCTGCTCGGGTCCGACAGCCTGTTCGGCATCAACCCGCATCTTTACCCGAAGATGCCGGTCGACCCGATGAAGGCCTTTGTGCCGATCGCGACACTCGTGGCAAACCAGCTCGTGCTGGTGGTCAACCCGTCGTTGATGCCGGTCAACGACGTCCGGGGCTTCGTCGCGCAGGCCCGCCGCGCCCAGCCCGAGCTCGCCTATGGCTCGATCGGCAATGGCAGCCAGCATCATCTCGCCATGGAGATGCTCAAGCAGGCCGGCGGCTTCAAGCTCACGCACGTGCCGTATCGAGGTGGCGCGCCATCTGCCAATGCGCTGATCGGCGGCGAAGTGGCGGCGATGTTCGGCGGCGGCTCGGTGGTGCCGCTGGTGAAGGGCGGCAAGATGCGCGCCCTGGCGGTGACGGGTCCGCGCCGCTCGCCAGCGCTCGCGGATCTGCCGCGGATCGGCGAGATCTATGCGGGATACGAAGTCAATATCTGGCAGGGCCTGTTCGCGCCGGTCGGCACGCCGGCGCCAATCGTGGCCAAGTTGCGCGCCGAGGTGAATGCCGCGCTGGCATTGCCCGAGGTGGCCGAGCGGCTGGTTCCGGCCGGCGCCGGCGAGCCCTACATCACGACGCTCGAGGAATTCAACGCCATCATCCGCCGCGACTACGAGAAGTACGGCAAGGTGATCAAGGACGTCGGCGTGACGGTCGATTGAGCGCGAATTGAACGACAGCGCGGCCCGGCCGTCAGCCGGGCCGCGGTATGCGCGGGCGTTAGCGGGCTCCCGGCTTGAACTCCTGGTTCGGGTAGTTCGACGCGTCGGGCGCCTTGATCACCACGAACGGATGGTCGGTGGTGGCGTGGCAGTTGTTGCAGGCCTGCGTGAGCTTGCCGTAGGACTCGGCGAACTGGCGCGGCTCGCCCGCCTTGATGGCGAAGTCGAGCACCGCGAAGGTCGGCTCGACCGACGCCTCGACCAGATCGGGAATCGGCAGGCCCTTCCAGCGCGGGATCGCGCGGCTGACAACGCCGAAGCCGGTCTTGAGCTCCTTGAAATAGTAGGTGGCGAGCGCCCAGTTCTCGGCCTGGCCAGCCAAACCGAGTTTGTTGTGACGCGGCTGGATGATCATGTTCATGAGCGCGCCCATCTGCGGATTGAAGGGCTGCGGCTCGGCGTCGGCGGGCCGTACATCCGGATTGGTGGCGGGATTGGTGGCGGTCAAGACCGGTTGAATGCCGATCGTGGCAATTCCGATAACGGCCGCGGCCGCGATCAGCGAGACGACGGATGTTCGCATGGATGTTTCCTCTCCCTTTCTATTCGGACCTTGCGGTGCCGACGACACACTTAGGCTACAACACGTAAGCTATACGCCCATGGCGCCAATGACGGCGCCGCTGAGCACCAGGACCAACAGCCAGTAGCCGCCGTCAATGAGCAGCAGCTTCGGGCTCCGCATGGCGAAACGATTGTTGACCAGCATGGTGGTGAACACAAAGCCTGCCCAGCAGAACAGGCCGGATATGATCCCGCTGCGCAGCGTCACCGGGCCGAGGTGAGCGACCAATCCGGCCAGCACCCAGGCGATGACCACGGCTGCCAGGAAAGCGTAGAGAAACGGCAGGAAGGCGCCGGGTCGATTCCGGCCTTCGTGCACCTGCTCGGGGGTCATGCCGTTCGCCGCCATCCAGGGCTTGGCCAGCGCCATGTACCAGACCGCCCCGGCGAGCCAGCTGGCGACCGCCGCGATCAGGATTGCAAGATAGTTAATGCCTGCGAATGCCATGGCGCGCTTCCCGGATTGCGACAGAGCTTATCTTGCCCCGCGGGAAACGGGGAGGGGTGTGATGGGTGGTACCGATGCCCGCCGCCGGCTCAACGGACCCCCGTCAGGCCGCCCATCTTGCAGACGAAGGCCCATTCCTGCGCCGTCACCGGCTGCACCGAGAGCCGGGCGTATTTGGTGAGCGCCATGTCCTTCAGTTTCGGCTCGGCCTTGACGGCGGCGAGCGTCACCGGCTTGGGAACCGGCTTCACGGCCTTGACGTCGACCGCCTTGAACACGCCCTTCGCGTCGGTCGGATCCGGGTAAGCCTCCTTCACCACCTCCACGACGCCGACGACCTGCTTCTCGTCGCCGGTGTGATAGAAGAAGGCGAGATCGCCCTTCTTCATGTCGGTCATGTAGCCGCGGGCCGTGAAGTTGCGCACGCCGGTCCAGGGCTCGCCCTTGGCGCCGCGCTTGACCTGATCGTCCCAGGAGAACGTTTCGGGTTCCGTCTTGAGCAGCCAGTACGACATGGTGTCATCCCTCCGCCTTGAATGGCCGGGTCATCAAGCTCTCAATCGCGTTGTCGATATCCATGGTTCCATCAAGAATCGCGGCGACCGCGCCGGCGATCGGCATCTCGACGCCCTTCTCGCTGGCCATCTCGACCAGCACCGGCGCCGTGAAGGCGCCCTCGGCGAGGTGGCGCGCCAGCTGCGCCTCGCGCGGCGCATGACCCTGGCCGAGCGCGATGCCGAGCGAAAAGTTGCGCGACTGTGCGCTCGAGCAGCTCAGGATCAGGTCGCCCAGCCCGGACAGGCCGGTCAGCGTCTCCGGCCGTGCCCCGAAGGCGTGGCCGAAACGGAACAGCTCGGCAAACCCGCGCGTGGTCAATGCGGCCGCGGCGCTGGCGCCGAGCCCGCGGCCGGACACGATGCCGGCCGCGATCGCCAGCACGTTCTTGGCGGCGCCGCCGATCTCGACCCCGCGCACGTCGGTGGTGTGGTAGGGCCGGAAAGTGGTCGAGCCGAGCGCATTGGCAAGCGCGGCCGCGACCGCGTCGTCCGTTGCCGCAAGGGTCACCGCGGTCGGCAGGCTGCGCGCCACATCGCTGGCGAAGCTCGGCCCCGACAGGATCGCAGGCAGCGCCGCGGGCGCGCACTCGGCGATCACCTCGGTCATGAACTTGTGGGTGCCGCGCTCGATACCCTTGGCGCAGGCGATCACCGGTGTGCCGGCGGCCAGCGCAGGCGCAATGACCGCGGCGGCATCGCGCAGGTGCTGGGCCGGCACGGCGAGCAGGATCGCGTCGTTGCGTGCGGTGTCGGCGGTCGCTGCCACCACCCGCACATGATCGTCGAGCTTGATGCCGGGCAGCCGCGGGCTCTCGCGCTTCTGGATGATGACGCCGGCGCTGAGCGCATCACGCGTGCCAAGCGTCACGCTGCGGCCGGCGCGCACGATCACGTTGGCGAGCGCGATGCCCCAGGCGCCCGCGCCGATCACCGCGATGTGGTCGAAGGCCATTGGTTAGCTTGCCTTGCGTGCCGGCGTCGGGCGGGCGACGAGGTCGGAGAGCGGCCAGCGCGCATGCGGCGGCGTATCGAGCGTATCGATCAGCCCGAGCGCGAGCCGCTCGGCGCCCGCCCACGCGATCATGGCGCCGTTGTCCGTGCACAGCGCCGGCGGCGGCACCACCAGGAGCGTGCCGCCTTCGAACGACAGCCGATGCAGCACCTTGCGGATCGCTCCGTTGGCGGCGACGCCGCCCGCTGCCACCAGCGCGGTCGGGTCGCCGCATTGCTCGCGGAACAGCTTGAGGCCGGCGCGCAGCCGGTCGGCCACCACGTCCACCACCGCCTGCTGGAACGACGCGCACAGGTCGCGCACGTCCTGGTCGCTGATCGGGGCGATCCTCTCGGCTTCGAGCCGCAGCGCGGTCTTGAGGCCCGAGAGCGAGAAATCGGCGTTGGGCTTGCCCAGCATCGGGCGCGGCAGCGCAAAGCGCGCCGGGTTGCCGGATTTCGCTTCGATCTCGACCTGCGGGCCGCCCGGATAGCCGAGGCCAAGGAGCTTGGCGGTCTTGTCGAAGGCTTCCCCGATGGCGTCATCGACGGTGGTGCCGAGCCGGACATAGTCGGCGACACCGCGCACGGCGACGATCTGGGTGTGGCCGCCGGAGGCGAGAAACAGACAGTACGGAAACGCGATGGTGTCGGTCAGGCGTGCGGTGAGCGCGTGGGCCTCCAGGTGATTGACCGCGATCAGCGGCTTCTCCTTGACCAGCGCGATCGCCTTGGCGGTGGTGAGGCCGACGATCACGCCGCCGATCAGGCCGGGGCCCGCGGCGGCCGCGATGCCGTCGATCGAATCGAAGGTGCAGCCGGCCTCCGCCATGGCGTTGGCGATGATATGATCAAGCGTCTCGACATGGGCCCGGGCGGCGATTTCCGGCACCACGCCGCCGTAAGCGGCATGCTCGGCGACCTGCGACAGCACGATATTGGACAGAATGCGGCCCTGGCCGGTGGCGGAGCGCTCCACCACGGCTGCCGCGGTCTCGTCGCAGGTCGTCTCGATGCCGAGGATGCGCATGGACCAAACACGTCGCGCGGTTGTTGATCAGTGCCGTGGCCGTTACTGTGCACATGTTAGGCGGCCGGCCAGTGCCGCCGATTTGAAGTTCCTACACCACCTGCAGCAAACTCTGTTAGGAACTTCAAATCGAAAAGCGGCACTAGAATCATAGAGTTGCTAGTGCCCCTTTGTTTCCGAAGTTCGTGTCAGAGTGTGCTGAGGTGTATTACGAACTTCGGAAATGGGGCACTAGGTGTCCGGCGTAGCATTGTGAGGTCGGGTGGTGCAATCTGTGCTTCGGATCGGGACGCGCGGCAGCCCGCTGGCGCTCGCGCAGGCCACCATGGTGCGGGCGCAACTGGCGGCCGCCCACGGGCTTGCGGCCGAGGCGTTCGAGCTCACGATCATCCGCACCACCGGCGACGCGATCCAGGACCGGCCGCTCTCCGAGGTGGGCGGCAAGGGCCTGTTCACCAAGGAGATCGAAGAGGCGCTGATCGCCGGCCACATCGATCTGGCGGTCCATTCCGCCAAGGACCTGCCGACCGCGCTGCCGGACGGGCTCGCGATCGTGGCGGCGCTGCCGCGCGAGGACCCGCGCGATGTGTTCATCAGCCGCAAGGCCAAGACGCTGCGCCAGCTGGCGCCGGGAGCGACGGTCGGCACGGCATCGCTGCGCCGGCAGGCACTCGTCAAGCGGCTGCGCCCGGACCTCAACGTCGTAACGTTTCGCGGCAATGTGGAAACGCGCCTGCGCAAGCTCGACGAGGGCGTGGTCGACGCCACGCTGCTGGCGCTCGCGGGGCTGCGGCGGCTGGGGCTGACGGATGCCGCCACCGCGATCCTCGATACCGAAGAGTTCCTGCCGGCAGTCGGGCAGGGCATCGTGGCGCTCGAGGCGAGAGCAGACGACGCGCGCACGCGCGCGCTGCTCGATCGCATCAACGGCCCCGACGACGCCACCGCGCTTGCGGCCGAGCGCGCCTTCCTGACCGTGCTGGACGGCTCGTGCCGCACGCCGATTGCCGGTCACGCCAGGGTCGCGGCCGGGCGCGTGAGCTTTCGTGGGTTGATAGCAAAACCGGATGGCAGCGAGGTGTTCGAGACCAGCCGCGAGGGCGCAGCCGCGCAGGCCACCGCGCTTGGCCACGACGCCGGGCGCGAGCTGAAGGCCCGCGCCGGTGCGGACTTTTTTGCATTGGCGTGACCGCGGTGCGCGTCCTCGTCACCCGGCCAGAGCCCGATGGAGAAAGGACCGCGCAGAAGCTGCGCGCACGCGGCTGCGACGTTTTGCTGGCGCCGCTGCTGCGGGTCGAGTTCCTCGACCGCGCCGATCTTGGGGCCGGCCCGTGGAACGCCGTGGCGATGACCAGCGCCAACGCCGCGCAGGCACTTGAGCGGCATCCGCGGCGCATGGAGCTCTTGGCGTTGCCGCTGCTGGCGGTCGGCCGCCGCACCGCTGAAGCCGCGCGCGCCGCGGGCTTTAAGGACATCGCCTCGGCCAATGGCAATGAGCGGGCGCTCGCGCAGCTGATCGGCGAGCGTTGCCGAAGAGGTAATAAATTACTCTATCTCGCGGGCGAGGACCGGGCCGGCGATCTGGCAGCAGCGGTGGCGCCCCAGGGCATCAGGATCGAAACCGTCGTGGTCTACCGCGCCGTCGCGGCTGATCGCCTGCCGCCGCCGATCGCGGCTGCGCTGGCCGCCGGAGAGGTCGACGGCGTCACCCATTTCTCGCGCCGCAGTGCCGCCATTTACCTTGATTGCGCAAGGGCGGCGGGCGTCCTCGACAGCGCGCTCAAGCCTTCTCATTATTGCCTGTCGCAGGCGGTCGCCGAGCCGCTCATAGCCGCCGGCGCAACCCGGATCGCGGTCGCGCAAAGCCCTGAGGAAAACGCTGTGCTCGATCTTGTCGCACCCCTTTAACGGCAAATTGCGCCGCGCCGCGACCTTCATTTGCTGCTAGAAAGTGACGCGGCGGGGCGAATCGCCGAGGATGATGACATGTCCAGTGACACCACCGAGCCTCCTTCGGGGTCGCCGGGCAACCGGAGCCGGCGATGGCCCGGTCCGACCATCGAGCTTGAGGCCACCGAGATCAAGAACGGCGGGCCTTCGTCCGCTTTTGGCTTTCCCTTCGTGGCCCGTTTTGTGTCTCATTTTGTGTCCTGGGTGACGGCGCAGAAGGACCGCCTGATGGCGTGGTGGACGGCGCGGACGCCGCCCGATCCGCCGTGGCGCGCGATCGGTGCGGTCGCGGCCGGCGTCGTGCTGATCTTGATGCTGGTCCTGCTGGCCGGCCGCTTCACCGGCGACGACGGCCGCATCCAAACCATCGAGGCCCGCATCGCGCGCGCCGAGCAGCAGATGCGCGAGCTGGCCGGGCGAGCGCCGACCGGCAGCGTCGAGACGAAAGTCGTTGACGAGCTTGCGGGCCGTGTTGCCAGGCTCGAGGCCGGCGCGACCGGCGCGCGACCGCCGTCGGTCGATCCGGCGCTGGTCAATCGCATGGCCACGCTCGAAGGCGCGCTCAAGGCGATCGAGGAACGGATCGCCGTGGTGGCGCGCCGGACCGACGATATCGCCATCAGCGCGCGTGACGCGCGCGAGAAGGCCGATGCCACCGCCGCCGCGCTCGCGGAGCTGACCCAGAAAATGGCGCGGCTCAGTAGTGTCAGCGATCTCGACGCCTCGATCAGCCGCATCGCTTCGCTCGAGCGCATGGTCGGTGCGATGCAGACGGAGCTCGCCAAGCGCGGCGTCGGCGAGACCGGCGATCGCCCGGTGCGGCTGGCGGTGACGGCGGCTGCGCTCAACGCCGCGGTCGAGCGTGGCGACGCCTTCGCGGCCGAGCTTGCCGCCGCCAAGCTGCTCGCTGCCGATTCCGCTTCGACACTCGCCCCGCTCGAGCCGTTTGCGGCGACCGGGCTGCCCTCGGCGTCCTCGCTCGGGCGCGAGCTGTTGGCGTTGCTCAGCACGCTCGCGCAATCGGCCGGAACCGTGCCGCGCGATGGCGGTTTCCTGGAGCGGCTGCAGGCCAACGCCGAACGGCTGGTGCGCATCCGCCCGCTCGACGAGCCGCCCGGCGACGATCCCGCCGCCGTTCTGACGCGCATCGAGCAGCGCGCCGCGCAGGCTGATCTCACCGGCGCGCTCGCCGAGCTCGCCAAGCTGCCGGCGCCGTCGCGCGCGGCCGCGCAGGCATGGATCGCCAAGGCGCAAGCGCGGCTTGGAGCGCTCACGGCGAGCCGTCGCTTCGCCACCGATGCGTTTGCCGCGCTCGGCAAGATGCCAGAGGCCCGATGATTCGCGTCGTCATCTATCTGGTGGCTGTCGGGGTCCTCGCATTCGGCGCAGTCTGGCTCGCCGACCGGCCGGGCGACGTGCTGATCACTTGGCAGAACCGTCGGATCGAGATGTCCGTCATGGTGCTCGCGGTCGGCATCGTGACCGTGGCGATGCTGTTCTCCGTGCTGTGGAGCGTGGTGCGCGCCATCCTGCGGGCGCCCGACACGCTGTGGCTCTATCTGCGCACGCGGCGCGGCGTGCGCGGCTATCTCGCGGTGTCGCGCGGGCTGATCGCGGTCGGCACCGGCGACGCGCGCGCGGCGCGCCGATTTGCCGACGAGGCGCTGCGGATTGCGCCGAGCGAGCCGCTGACGCTTCTGCTCAGCGCCCAGGCCTCGCAGCTGATCGGAGATCGCGCGACCGCCGAGCACACGTTCCAGGCCATGGCGCGCCGCGACGACACGAGGCTCCTCGGCCTGCACGGCCTGTTCATCGAGGCGCAGCGGCGCGACGACATGACGGCGGCGCGGCTTTACGCCGAGGAGGCCGCCAAGAGCGCGCCGGCGCCGGCCTGGGCCGGGCAGGCGGTGTTCGATGCCCGCTGCGCCGGCGGCGATTGGAATGGCGCGCTGGCGCAGCTCGACCGCAACATGAAGGCGGGCCTGGTCGACCGCGCCGCCTATCAGCGCCAGCGGGCCGTGCTGCTTACCACCCGCGCCCAGGCGGCCGATGTGCACGATCCCGCGAGCGCCCGCGCGCTCGCGCTCGAGGCGGTGCGGCTGGCGCCGACGCTCATTCCGGCGGCGGCGCTCGCCGGCCGGCTCCTGGGCGAGCTTGGCGATCTGCGCCGCGCCGCGCGCATCGTCGAAGCCGCCTGGAAAGCCAATCCGCATCCCGATCTCGCCGACACCTACGCTCATTTGCGGCCCGGCGATTCGGCGCGCGAGCGGCTCGCGCGCGTCGAGACGCTGGCGCAGATGGCGCCCGGCCATGTCGAAGGCGCGCTGGCGGTGGCGCGCGCCGCGCTTGACGCGCAGGAATTCGCGGCCGCGCGCGCGGCGCTCGCGCCGCTTCTGGGCGCGCCGACCCAGCGCGTCGCCATGCTGATGGCCGAGCTCGAGGAGACCGAGCACGGCGACCTCGGCCGCGCGCGCGAGTGGATGACGCGCGCCGTGCACGCGCGTCGCGATCCGGCCTGGACCGCCGACGGGCTCATTGCCGAGCGCTGGATGCCGGTGTCGCCGGTGTCCGGCCGGCTCGATGCCTTCCAGTGGCGCGACCCGCTCGCGGCGCTCGGTAGTGGCCCGGCTGGCGGCGCGGTGGTCGAGGCCGAGACCAAGGAGCGGCTTTCCGAGCGTTTCGAGGCCCGGCTGGAGCAGCGGCCGGCGGCTGCCGAGCGCAAGCCGGACGAGGTCGCGCTGGTCGACCAGCCGCGGCTCGGCCAGCGCAGGACCGCCGGCTCGCCGCCGGCGGTGATCCCGCTGGTGCAGGTCCCCGACGATCCGGGCCCGGAGCCCGAGCCGCCACCGGACGCCTGGCGGCGGCTGCGCGGAATGTTCCGGTAAGGGGCGGCCGGCTTGGCGCACCTTGGCGCAGGCGTTCCTTGCCAAGCCCCCCGCCAGGGGATATCTCAGGACCGTCGCCGCAATAGCTCAGCCGGTAGAGCACGTCATTCGTAATGACGGGGTCACAGGTTCGAATCCTGTTTGCGGCACCATTAAACAATGGCTTAGTTAGTGGTATTATTGGGCGCCACTAAGGTCAGCATTGGGTCAGCATGCACGCCCCCCAACGGGGCCAAGCTTTGCCACGACACCACATTGCTGCGTGCGTGTCCGTGAACCGCGCCCCTGAGGCCGGTTCTCCCCCCCGATACGACGATCACTCGGATTAAGACCGATGACGGCTGCTACGAGGTCCATGCTATCAACGATCAGGGCCACCGCTATGAAGGCAAGTTTGACCCCGGCACGCTCAACGCCCTTAAAGTGGAAATCAAGTCTAAATGACGTGGAGGCCGCTCCTGCGCTTCGTCCATCGCGAGATCGACGGTGTCCTGGTCGATCGTTTGAAGCAGGTCTATGCCGCGGTTCCGATCGGCAGTCCGCTCGTAAACGATTCCATCTTGGTCGGCCCACTGATCGACGAGGCGGCTTTTTCCGGGATGCAGGCGACACTGGCAGAGGTTCGCGCGCATGACGTGCAGATCACCGGCGGCGAGCGGCGCGATGCCGAACGCTATCCTGCGGCCTACTATGTGACGCCGACTTTGGTCAAGATGCCGGACCAAACGGGACCAGTGCTGCGCGAGACCTTCGCGCCGCTGCTCTATGTGATGACGTATACGGACTTCGATCAGGCGCCGGAGCTGCATAACGGTGTCCCTCAGGGCCTTGCCTCATCGATCTTTTCCAACGACGTGCGCGAGGTCGAACGATTTCTCGCCGCGGCGGACTCCGATTGCGGGATCGTCAATGTCAATATCGGACCGTCGGGCGCTGAGATTGGCGGCGCGTTCGGCGGCGAGAAGTAGACTGGCGGCGGCCGCGAGGCCGGCTCGGATGCATGGAAGGCCTATATGCGCCGCGTCACCAACACCATCAATTTCGGCCGCGAACTCCCCCTCGCCCAGCAGGGCGTCCGGTTCGACATCGGCTGATACCTGATGCTGACGGCCATCCGTCAGCGCGGGGCGAGCCGCTCGACGATGTCCTCGGACATCTCGGCCAGCACTCGGCGACCCGGTCGATGGCCCAGTCGATCTCCGATTCTTCGATGATGAAGGGAGGCGCAAAGCGATTCGTGTTCCGGTGGGTATCCTTGGTGAGTACCCCGGCGCGCAGGAGCCGTTCAGCAACCAGGCCGGCACGAACCCTCCTCGCGTCGAGTTCGATCCCGGCGAACAGGCCTCGGCCGCGCACTTCGCGGACCAGCGGATTGTTCACGCCATTCATTGCTTGTTCATCGCTGTCTGGGGCGGTATGCATCGCGTTGAACAAATCGACGCTGCGGCTCCGTGTCACATCGGTGCACCCATGACACCATCGAAGGCACTTCTCATCGGAATCGTCGTGGCCCTCGCCGGCACGACCGCGAAGTCTCAGGTTGCGCAAGTCCCGCGGCTGGAGACGAACGAGGCCTACGTCGAGGAGCTGACGCGAGAGTCGACTCTTGCGATCAGCGACCCGCTGAGTGTCTTTTCGTTCGTCCTCAAGTCGCTTCCCGAGCGGGTGAAAGTTTATCCGACGGAGAACTATTACTATTTCAGATTTCTCCATCAGGGCACGCGGTATGCCGGGAACATCAGGCTCGACCCGCGCGATCGCGACCGCGGCAAAGTGCAATTCGCCTACTACCGGGACCTATCGGAGTGGATGAATATCACCGCGGAAGCCGAGGTGCCCGCGATCGAGGCCGATTTCGACGGGTCGCACAACGTGACGGTCGAAAAGCTTGAGGCGCTTGCCTATCGCGTGAGCTACGACGGCAAGAGCGTCACTTTCATGCTTAACGATCTGTCGCAGGTCAAGCCGCCGCCGGGGGCGCGCGGACCTGACGAAAAATTCTTGGGACCGGTTTTCGACGAGTCTGCGATCCGCTTCTTCCTCATCTACAATTCCAGGCTGAAGCTTTTTCACTACGTCCTCGACGAGACCGCCAGGCTGCCGGAGGATTGGATCAAGTCCACACACACGGATCGCATTCTGATCGGCCGGCGCACCGGCTTTGCCGTCTACCGCGACCACCGGCTCGATCGAAAAATTTTGATCGGCGCCTTCGAATTGAATTCCCTCATGAACAATTATTTTGATGGGCCCTTCGATCAGCTGCCCGAGAATTTCATCGAGGGCGACGCGCTGCGGGACACGATCATAGACACGGATCCGACCGTCAAAGGCAAGATCGATCGTCTTGGATTTTCTTCAGACGGCTCCGGACGGTACGCCATCCACCCCTATATGCTCTATCGGAAGGAAAGCGATCTCTATGTTGCGCACCGTTGCGCGACGACCAAAGCGGCCCGCGCCGCAGATTACTATCGCTGCTTCGACTTCGATGCGGACAGCCGGGTCGTGAACAAGGCCGCTCCGAGGTCCCGGAAAAAATAGGCGCATTTCAACGCACCAAATTCGTCGGACATCGACGGCATGTCTCACGGGCCGATTGCTCATTTTCCAAAGCAGAAAAGGCCAGCCGCGCGATTGCGCCCAGCCCATATTCGGGAATCGATCCCGAAAAGTGCTATCCGCAGCGATGCCTGTAGCGGATGACTCGGGTCGATCGACGGTGCCACCTGTGCGTATGCGTGTATCTGCGGCAGTGGACCGGGGTGGTGGCTGATTCATCGGCCCCTGCGTAGAGGAACCCAAGTCCCACCGCGGGCGTGGCGGAAGCGCCCGATGTGCCCACTAGGCCAATGCCCAGGGTCACCAGACCTGCTAACAAGATTGCGCGCATCATCGCCTCCTTTGGTTACATTCCAGGCGTTGCCGACTCCGGCTTCGCCAGCATGAAGCCTAACTGCACGATTTGGAATGGAATATGGACAGCTCATTCATCGCATGTTCATCTGGCCGCCCGGTGGACGCCGTGTGATGGGATGAAGTAATTAACCGCCGGCTTTGTTCCTCTCGGGAAATCCACGCCGGTCGCTTGTTGAGGCGCGCGCCCCGCAGTACCCATCAGGCATGGGCAAAGAATAGGTTCCTCCTCCTCCCAGCAACGTCGCGGAGATTGCATTGCGCGACGCGCGCGAGGAGCGCTATCTCGCCTGTGCGCTCTCACCATGAGGCACCGCGCGCCGCTGGATGCGCGCGACGAATTGGCGCTCGTCCGCCGCCGGCTGTTCGAGGCCATACAACAATTGCACCTCGACCCCGGCGCCGCTTTCGCGTGACCGGCGCCGTCATCGGGACGCGTTCGGATTGCCTGGCCTGGCAATCGGCTGCAGCGGCCGTTGAGGCGGCGGCTCACGACGCCATGCGACCGGTCGGGATCGCAGCCTGGGGGAAATTTCGACAGCGACCTATTGTGAAACCAAAGGAGGGCCACATGGCCAAGGAATGGATTGCAGTTCTCAAGGCTGCCGATGCCGCCGCGCGGTGGCACGTGCACCAGCGCCGAAAGGGCGCCGCCCAGGAGCCTTATGTCAATCACCTGCTCGAGGTCGCCATGCTGGTTGCCGAGGCGACCGACGGCAAGGACCCCAATCTGGTCATTGCGGCGTTGCTCCACGACGCGATGGAAGATCAGGAGGTTCCGCGCACCGTGATTGCCGACGCTTTCGGCGACGACGTGGCTGCGCTTGTCGCTGAGGTGACGGACGACAAAAGTCTTGCGCAGCACGATCGAAAGCGGGCTCAGGTCGAGCACTCCGCCAAGAAGTCCCATCGTGCGAAGATCCTCAAGCTTGCCGACAAGACCAGCAACCTCAGGGCGATCGCGGCGAGCGCGCCGCCGGATTGGTCGGTGAAGCGGCGGCTTGAATACGTCGAATGGGCCGGCGATGTCGCGAAGGGCCTGAGGGGAGCGTCCGCATGGCTGGAGGGCGAGTTCGAGCAGGCCGCCAAGGAGGCTGAGCGCGCGACGGTCTTTCGGCGATGAGATGATGCAACGACGGCTGATCCACGATCTTCAGAACGCCCCGCGCATCGACTCATTTGTTCGCGAAATCGGCAATCGTCCCGTTCACCTGCTCCGCCGTCATGCCCAAGCGCCGGCCGATCTCGACGGCAAGCGCGAGCTTGCTTTGCGTGAGCGGCTTGGGCGCTGCCACGATGGCCGCGCGCAGGACGAGCTCCTTGCCGCGATCGGTGAGTGAGCCCGCCTGCTGCTCGACGTCGCGCAGCACGGCCTCGGGATCGTCCGGGCCGGATGTGATTGCGGCGTAGATGTCGGCTGGCGCCATGTTGATCTTGAGAAGGCGGCGCCCGGCATTGGCGATCAGGTCGAACAGCCGTGGGCTTGGGTTGGTCTTCTCGCCCGCCATCAGCGCCATGACCTCGCAGAGCATCCGCGCCAGGTTGCCCTCCGCTTCACGCTGCGCCTGGAATTGCCGCTGCGCGCTGGCCGCATCCTGCTGGAGCGCGGTCTCGGGATAGGCTTGGTTGCAGGAGCCGCACACGACAAAAGGCTCGAAGTCCTGCAGCGGCACGATCGGCATCCAATACACGCAGCCCCATTTCTTCGGCCGGATCAGCCGGTAGGAGCAATGCTGCGTGCAGCCGGGACAATAGAATTGTCCGGTCGCAATGACCTTGTGGGTGACCCGGCTGCCCCAGACGATCATCGGCCCCTCGTGCTGAGGGCTCGCTCTATAACATGCCAGTGTAACATGCCAATGCGACGCAGAGGCGATACCCCGGTGTGTCGTCGCAGCATCGCGCGCCGGTTCGGACGACAGACTAGTGCCGCCGATTTGAAGTTCCTGCACCACCTGCAGCAAGCTCGAACTTCAAATCGAAAGGCGGCACTAGAATCATAAAGTTGCTAGTGCCCCTTTGTTTCCGAAGTTCGTGTCAGAGGTTGCTGCAATGTCTCACGAACTTCGGAAACGGGGCACTACCGCTTGCGCAGCAGGTTGACGCGAAACACCTGGTCGAAGCCCAGGCGACCATTGGCACGATGGGCATGCTGCTCGAAAATCCGGCGCGCTTCGTCGCCCCGCGTCTCCAGGACGCGGCGGCGGCTTTCGCCGCGCTCGATCTGCTCGTCGCGCCATTCGGCGAAGTCGGCGAAGTCCCGGTGCGCCCGGTAGATGATCTCGGTGACCGGAATAAATTGGTCTCGCAAGGCGTTCCCGATCGCGCGGTAGGCCACGGTTCGCACCTCGGTCTCGTCGTTCACCAGCTTGGTGGCTTCGAAATAGTTGCCCGCCGGCACCGGCTCCATGACGTACAGGAGCCCGTTCGGCACCAGCACGCGCCAGGCCTCGCGCACGCCGAGGTCCATGTCGGGAATGTGATGCAGGCTGTTGGAGAACGCGACGACGTCGAAGCTTCCGTCCGGATAGGGCAGCGCTTCCCCGCTGGCGGTCCGAAACGTGATCGCCAGGCCGCTGGCGTCAGCGGCCGCTTGGGCCTCGCCGATCTTGCGCGCATTGACGTCGATGCCTTCGACGGTCTTGAACATCGACGCGAGGACGCGGGTGAACTTGCCGTCACCGCAGCCGATATCCAGCGCACGGGTTCCTCGCCCGCCCAGCAGCGTGCTGGCGATCTCCTTGTTCGAGCCGAGCCGCAGCGCGCGGATTTCCTCGGCAGTCGGCGCCAGCGCGCGGCGAATGTCGAGGAGGGTGGTGCCGATCGCGGCTGTCTCGCCTGAGCTTGCCTCGGTCATGGTCGTCGTTCCGATCGTGTTGAGCCCTTCGAGTGAGGCTGATCCTGTACAAGACAATTCCGGGCGCCACAAATCTGATCTCGATCGGCTATGCGCGTCGCGGCCCGTCACGCCCATCGGCAGGGTAACCTGTCGGCCGTCTTCCGCGAACCTCAATGCAACGCACCGACTGGGGTGCAGCAGCAATTAGCAGGAGACATGACCATGTTCACCAAGACCGCGACGGCGGCTTGCGCCGCGCTTGTGCTCGCCTCGTTCCTCGGCACCGCCGCGCAGGCGGGGTTCGACTCCAAGGCCGTGGAGTGGTGGAAGACCGGCAAGGGCTGCGTCGGCGGCGAGCAGAGCGCAACGAGCTCCTACCCGGCCTGGGCGGTGTGCGTCGGCCGCGCCGGCAGCCGCTGAGCAGGCGTACCGCCTTGGAAAGGCGGCGCATCCAGCCAATGACAGCGTAGTCGCAAGTCGCAGCTGATGTTATTGCGCCCTCTCCCCCTTGCGGGAGAGGGCTCAAATACAAAGGCGCCGGGTGTTCTGACGCGTAAGACTAAACCACCTCGATCACATTGATGGCCCGTGCTTCGATCTCCCCGCGCACGCGGGCATAGAGGCGCGGGTTGCGCGCCGCGAGGATCTGCAGCGCGGCGAGCACCGCGTTGGCGGGCTCGAGCACCGTCATCACCGGCACGTTGCTGGGCGCGCGCAATGACGACCAGACGTCCTCGGGAAAATCCTTAACGCTCGCCGGCACCGTGATGACCGGCACGGGCGAGAGCGCCGACAGCGTGGGGCCGGCGCCGTTCGAGCGGCCGATATTGGCGATCACGACCGTGTCGGGCACGTCCTGCAACAGGCGCTGCAGCGTGCGGGCGGCCAGCACCGGCTGCTTGTGCACAGAGCAGGTGACCACCGTCATCAAGTCCTTGGCATCGCCGAGCGCGTCGGCGAACGGCTCGGTCTTGTCGGTTTCCGAGCCGCGCCACAGCACGATGCGCTGGCGCGGGATGCGGAAGTGGCCGGTGATCTCGGCCACGCGGCGATATTTTTCGGCCACGTCGTCGAGCGCGCCGCCGTCGCGATAGACCTGCTTGTCGAGATAGGCGCCGCTCTCGACCACGCGCCAGGAATCGTTGTCGATCACGTCGGCGAGCAGCAGGCGTCCCTTGGGGTCGTAGCCGAACTCGACCTTGAGATCGACCAGCGTGCCGCCCGCCAGCTGCCAGGCCTTCTCCAGCGCCAGGAAGGCGCGGCACGCGATCGCGCGCATTTCGGGAAAGGTCTTGGCCTCGTCCGGCTTGCTGAACACCTCCGACTGCGCCAGCACCAGGAACGGCTCCTGGCCCTGGATCGGCTTGGCCGGATTGAACAGCTTGATCTGCCCGGCGTCGGCGGCGTGGTGCATCAGCGGATCGTCGGCGACGAGCGGCTTGCCTTTCCAGGTCTTGTCCTTGGTCTTGAGATAGAGCTCGACGATCAGCTTCGCGAACAGCTCGCCGCGCGAGAGATGCGGATGGCGCTTGAGATAGGAGCCATGCGCCTCGCGCCGCACCACCACCTCGTAGGGCAGCATCTCGCAGAGCGGCGCGATGAATGACGTGGCGGAGTCCTGCTCCTCGAACGCCACCGGCAGCCCGCAGGCCTTAAGCAGGCGGAACACGTTGCAGGTGGTGGCGTTGGCGAGCCGGCCCTTGTCGGAGATGACATCGTGCTTGGCGCCGTCGCCGGCCGTGATGTCGTCCTTGGAGACCAGCGCCACCAGGTCGGCTGAGCCTGTAAGCCGGTGGATCTTCTTGGTCTTGCCCTCGGTCACGAGCGCGCCGAGCGTGAATTTCGAGGAAGGGGTCGTTGTCGCGTCCAAGGCCGGATCCTTTGTGTGCTTCAATGCAGGAAAACGAACATTCTATCACCGCACGGGCCGGGCAGCCAATGCGAGGGTTCGTTGCCGCCTCTGCCGGGTGTTGACAATTCGGGCGTCAAAATGCCGCGCAATCAGTCCCGCCGCGCTAAATCGGCGGCGGGAGCGTGGAACGTGGTCCGGCACCCGCAGGCGTGGCGACTGCTAGCGCAGCCGCTTCGCCGCCTCTTCCACCAGGCTGAGATCGGTGTGCTTCTTGATGTCGATCGTTCCGCGTACGAAGCCAAGATCGCGCGTCATGTCGACGTTGCGTTGCAGCGCGGCGAGGTCCGGCAGCATGTTGGGGTCGCGGTAGGCGTCCTTCTTGGTGAACACCCATTCGAACCGCTCGGGCGGCTGCTTGGTGACGCGCGCCGCGATCTGCATGACCTCGTTATGGTTGGCAGGATCGAGGTACCAGCGCACGATGCGCACCGTGTCTTCCATGAAATCGACCAGCGCCGCGCGATTCTTGTCGATGAACGGCTTGCGCGCCGCCCACGCGATCATCTGGGTCACCCCGATGGCGTCGCGCTGGACGAACAGGGTGCGGGAGATCTTGCGCAGCTCGGGATCGAGCGCGAACGGCAGCACGGCGGGAATGAGGTCCACTTTCTTTTCCGCCAGCATGGCGCGCAACGTCGGGAACGGCGCCTCGACCACGGTGTAGTCGCGCTTGTCCTCGAGCCCGAACTTGCGCAGCATCGCGCGGGTGGCGACATCGACTGCGCTGCCGGCCGCGTTGGTGGCGACCACCTTGCCCTTGAGGTCCTCGACCTTTTTGATCGGGCCGTCGGCGAGCACCATGTATTCCTGCGAGTAGTAGCCCTCGACGCCGTCGCGGAACTCGTCCGCGATGACGCGCAGGTCGTCCATCCCGGCATTCTGGATCGCGATCGCGAGCGAGGAATAAGCAAGGCTCGCAACCTCGAGCTCGTTGTTGGCGAGCGCGGTGATCATCGGCGGCGTGCCGGCGAAGCGGACCGACTCAAACACGTAGGACTTGCCGGCGTGGCGGGCCAGGTCCGGCTTTTCCGCCAGGATCGATGCCCAGTTGGCGACCGGCGCCACCCAGGAGGCGCGGATCTTGACCGGCTGCTGGGCCTGCACGGCGCTGGCGCCGAACAGGGCGACGCAGCCGATCAGGGCAGGTTTCAACCAACGCATGGCGTCCTCCGGTGCTCTGAGTGTGGTTTTGGCGCTCACGATGGCGCAATCGCGGGCAATTTTGCGGCCAAGGAGGCCTCTTTGGCAAGTCACGCCGTGCTCGGCTCGAGTGCTTCCTGATGCCACAGGAGGAGCCGCCGGCGCAGGAACGACATCAGCTTGATCAGGCCGTATCCGACGGCTGCGATCTCCACGATGCCGGCGAAGACCCCGCGCGAATCCGCGAACCCCGAGGCGGTCATCATGGCGCCGCCGAGGCCATAGCCGCCCATCGCCATCTCGGCGACGACCGCGACGATCAGGCTGAGCGGCAGCGACACCTGCAAGCCGGTCAGGATCTGCGGCAGCGCGGCCGGCAGCATGACCTGCCACATCAGCTCGCGCTCGCTCGCCCCCATGTTGCGCGCCGACCAGATCAGCTCGCGCTCGACGCTGTTGAGCCCCGCGACGGTCGCTGTCACCACCGGGAAGATCGCATCGAGCACGATCATGGCGATCTTCGACAGGTCGAACAGCCCCAGCCACAGGATCATGATTGGCAGGAACGCAATCTTCGGCATCGGGAAGCCGACCGAGATGATCGGATCGAAGAACCAGCGGACCGAGACGCTGCGCGCCATGGCGGCGCCAAGCAGGACGCCGCCGACTGCGGCGATCATGAATCCAACAAGGGCGCGGTAGAGCGTCAGCCCGACGTTGAGGAACAGCTCGCCGGTGAGCGCATCGTCATAGATGCGCACAATGACCGCGCTCAGGCGCGGCAGCATGAACGGCGTCACCTGTCCGGAGCTGGCCAGGAGCTCCCAGCCGGCGGCGAGCAGCACGATGGGAAGGAGGCGCAGGGCGCCCCAGCCGAGGCGCGGCAGCCATGGCGGGGTCATGTGCGTCACTCGCGCCATTGCAGCACGCGTTGCATCAGAAGTTGATAGAGCCGGTCGGCCAGAAAGCCGATGAGCGCGACCGTGAGCACGACCGCGAACATGCCCTCGTAGGAGCCGTTGGCGCCCAGAAAGCCGATCAGGTAGCCGAAACCTTGCCGCGCCACGATCAGCTCGGAGCTCACCAGGAGGATGAACGCGAGCGCGATCGCGGTGCGGATGCCATTGAGCAGCTCCGGCATGGCGCTCGGCAGCACCACGTCCCACAGAACGCGCAGCCGCGAGGCGCCCATGCTGCGCGCCGACCAGACCAGCACGCGCTCGCTGCCGCGCGCGCCGTTGAAGGCGCCGAGCGTGACCGGCAGCATGCAGCCGAGGAAGATCAGCAGAATCTTGGAGCCGTCGCCGAAGCCGAGCCACAGCACGGTCACCGGGATGAGCGCCGATTTCGGCATCGGGTAGAACAGTTCGACCAGCGGGCTGAGGAACGCATTGACCGGCCTGAACCATGCCATGACGATGCCGAGCGCGGCCCCGATCACGACCGCGAGCGCGAGGCCAACGCCGGCGCGATAGAGCGAGGAGGCACCGTTGGTGATGAGCTCGCCGTCGCGCAGAAGCTCCGCCCAGGCGACCAGCACGGCGCTCAAGGGCGGCAGCGCCAGCGGCGAGACCAGCCCGACCCGCGGCGCAATCTCCCACATGAGCGCGATCAGCAGCAGCGGGAGATAGCGGATGAGCGCTGATCGGGTGAACGCAGATATCATGGCGCGCGCGTCTCCTGCGCCTTGATCGCCTCGTCGCGCACCAGGTTCCAGATCTCGTCGACCTTGTCGACGAAGGCCTTGGACTTGAAGAGATTCGGATCAGCCTTGTCGAAGGCGGTGTCGACGATCGCCTTGACGCGGCCCGGCCGTGCCGACATCACGGCGACGCGGTCGGCGAGATGCACGGCTTCGCGCACGTCGTGGGTGACGAAGATCACGGTCTTGGGCGTGCGCCGCCAGATGCGCAGCAGCTCGTCCTGCATCAGGCTGCGGGTCTGCGCGTCGAGCGCGCCGAACGGCTCGTCCATGAGCAGGATCGCGGGATCGAACGCGAGCGTGCGCGCAATCGCGGTGCGCTGCTTCATGCCGCCGGAGAGCTGGGACGGAAAGCTGTCCTCGAAACCCTTGAGGCCGACCAGCTCGATGAAGGTCTGCGCTCGTTCCTCGCGCTCGGCGCGCGGCATCCCCTGTCGCTCGAGCCCATAGAGGATGTTGGCGCGCACCGTCTTCCAGGGAAACAGCGCGAAGTGCTGAAACACGATGCCGCGGTCCGGCCCCGGCGCGGCGACCGGCTTGCCTTCGACCAGGATGCGGCCGCCCTCGATCGGCAGAAATCCTCCGATCAGATAGAGAAGCGTCGACTTGCCGCAGCCCGACGGGCCGAGCAGCGCCAGGAATTCGCGCATATGCACCGTGAGCGACACGTTGTCGAGCGCGAGCACCGGCCGGCCGCGCGGCGGCCGGTAGGTATGCTGAACATTCTCGACGACGATCTGCGACATGCGGGCAGGCGGGTCGATGGGCGAGACGG
>DAIUEP010000026.1:25558-31294 GCA_036845065.1 Xanthobacteraceae bacterium
GCGGCCTCGACGATGAGGGCGAGCCAGGCCTCGATCGCGCGCTGCTCCTCCTCGTAGCGGTAGGTCTTGCGCCGCCGCGGCCTGAGCTTGGCGAGGAGCCATAGCCGCAGAAATCCGGAGATCGTCTGGCTGTTGATCTGCATGCCGCGCTGGAACGTCCAGCCGCGCCGCCCGGCAATCGCGAGCAGCGAACGAGCGATGCGTGGCGGCAAGAGCGAGCAGAGTTCATCGATGCCCGGCTTGAGGAACTCGGTGATGTGGAGCGGCTCGCCCGGCTTGGCGCCCATCTCGGCCGCGATGCGGGCGCGGCGGCCGGGATCGATCTTGGCTTGCGCCACCCGGATCACGTCCTCGTAGGACATCCGCACCGCCAGGTGACGGCCGACCTCGCGCAGCAAGAGGCCGCCGGCGCCCGCCGCTTCGTCGGCGAGCCGGATCGGCGCGAGCCGGTCGATGTAAAGCTGCGCATAGGCGATGTCCTGATAGCTGACGAGCCTGCGCGCGCCTTCCTGGATCATATCGCGGGCGGCGGTCGACATCACCGCAATGATCTCGCGCTCGAGATCCGCGAGCGCGGTGGCGGGGCTGCGCTTGCGGCTCTCCGGGGCGCGCCGGGCGGCGCTGGCCTGCGCGGCCGCCTCGAGGCCGGCGCGGAAGCCGCGCAGGTTGGCCTCCACGGCCTTGCCGTCGGCGCGGATCGCGCGCTCGAATGCCTCGACCGGCATGGGCAGCCGGTCGCAGCCCGCGATGGCGCCGAGCATCACCGCGTTGATGAAGGCTCCGGTGCGGCGCGCGATCTCCTCCATGTCGAACAGGAGGTGGCGCCGCGAGTGCAGCTCGATGGCCCGCGTCAGCCTCGCGGAATCATGGCGCCCGTCGCCCATCGCGATCTTCTCGCCGATGACATAGAAGCGCGAGGTCGATGCGACCGTCAGCGTGCGGTTGGTCGTAACGAAGCCCGCCGCCACCATGCGAGCGGCTTCCATCAGCTCGCTCGCCACCAGCAGATCGATGTCGCCGACGCCGGGAACGAGGGAGAGCACCGGCCGCCGGCCGGCAAGCTCGCGCCGCGAAGCGGGCAGAATCTCGATATAGTAGGTGGTCGCGCCGGTGCGCTGCGCCACGCCCGGGATCGACGTCGATTGCACCGGAAAATCGTACTGCTCGGCCGCGGCCACGATCCAGTTGGCGAGCACGCCGCCGCCCTCGC
Source organism: Xanthobacteraceae bacterium (assembly GCA_036845065.1). Classification (GTDB taxonomy): domain Bacteria; phylum Pseudomonadota; class Alphaproteobacteria; order Rhizobiales; family Xanthobacteraceae; genus VAZQ01. The sequence goes on from DAIUEP010000026.1 coordinate 26,769, forward strand.
CGCCGAGCGCGGCGATCAGGATGGTGAAGGGCCGATCGGGCGGGCTCATGACACGGCCCCTTGTGTCCCGGACGCGGTGCAGCACAGAGTGCTGCACCGCTGATCCGGGATCGTTCCAAACGCCGAGTCCGTAGCGGTCCCGGGTCTGCAGCGCCCCGCGGGTGTGCGCCGCGGCTCCAACGACTGCGCACAGGCCGCGGTGCGCCGCGCCCGGGACACAAGTGCCCTCATGATACGGCCTCGGCACGCCCGCCCAGCCGGCCGATCACAAGGCGGCGCAGCCAGTGCATCAGGCGCTCCCCGAGATGCGGGTTGCGCACCAGCTCGGCGCGGTAGAACGACGGGCACAGCACGGCCGCATGCGCGACCTCGCCGCACAAGCCGCAGCCGACGCAGTTCTCGATCACGGTCGCAACCGGATCGGTGCGCAGCGGGTCGGGATTGGGCTTGACGGTCAGCGAAGGGCAGCCGGAGAGCCGGATGCAGGAATGGTCGCCGGTGCAGATGTCGTCGTCGACGCCGAAGCGGGCGCGCGCGACGCGCGCACCGCGCGCCAGCCGCTCGGCATCTTGCGCGCGCACGCGGCGCTGGCGCGCCAGCTGGCATTCGCCGTCCGCGATGATCACCTTGAGGCCGCGCTCGGCGGTGCGCATCGCCTCCTTGAGCGTCTTCGTCATGGTGCCGACCGAGTAGGTGCGCACCTTGCGCAGCCATTTGACGCCGAGCGAGCGCAGCGTCTGCTCGACATCCATGCCGGGCGCGGCGCCCTGGCGGCTGGCCTTGCTCGACGGCATGTATTGCAGCCCGGTCGCCGAGGTGTAGCCGTTCTGCATCACGATCAGCACGCCGTCGCCCTTGTTGAACAAGTTCGAGGTCACGCCGGTGATCAGGCCGTTGTGCCAGAAGCCGCCGTCGCCCATCACGGCGATCGGACGCCGGTCGAGGTTGGGGCCGACCGCGGCGGCGCTCGCGAGCGACATGCCGTAGCCGAGGATCGAATTGCCCATGCTGAAGGGCGCGAAGGTCGCAAACGCATGGCAGCCGATGTCGGCCGAGATGTGGGTCGGCCCGAGCTCGCGCTGCATCAGCTTGATGGCGGCGAACACCGGCCGCTCGGGGCAGCCGGTGCAGAAGGTCGGCGGGCGCGCCGGCAGCTCACCGACCGCCTGGGCGGCGGCGCCCTTGTGATCCACGGCCGCCAGCGCCATGCCGGCCACCGCCGTGATGTCGAGGCCGGCGGGCCGCGTTTCGACCAGAAACGCCGCGATGCCGCCGATCAGCACCTCGGAATTGTACTCGCCGGTCGCCGGCAGCGGGCCCTTGCCGAACACCCGCGTCCTGATGTCGGCGCGACGCAGCTCGACATTGATCTGCTGCTCGATGTAGTCGGGCGAGCCCTCCTCGACCACCAGCACGGCGCGCTTGCTGGCGCAGAACGCGCGCACCTCCTCCGGCACCAGCGGATAGACGACGTTGAGCACGTAGACCGGAATCAAGGTCTCGCCATAGACGTCGGCGAGCTCGAGCCGCGTGAGTGCGCGCAGCACGTTGTTGGTGAGGCCGCCCATGACGATGATGCCGACGTCATCGTACTGTCCGGGCAGCTCCTGATTGAGCGCCTGCTCGCGGATGAAGGCGCGCGCCGCCGGCAGCCGGTCCTCGATCTTCAGGCGCTCCTGCACGAAGGTCAGCGGCGGATGCGCGAGGCGGGCGTAATCGAAGCGCGGCGGGCCGGCGATCCGATTGAGGCTCGAAAAGGCGGCGCGGCGGTTATCCTTGGCGGGAAACTCGCCGGTCACATGGCAGGCACGGATGCGCAGCTCCAGCATGACCGGAGCGTGGCTCGCCTCCGACAGCTCGAAGCCCTTCTCCACCATGGCCACGATGGTCGGCAGATCGGGCCGCGGATCGATCAGCCACATCGACGATTTCATGGCGTAGGCATAGGAGCGCTCCTGGATCACGCTGGCGCCTTCGCCGTAGTCCTCACCCAGGATGATGAGCGCGCCGCCAAGAACGCCCGGCGAGGCGAGATTCGACAGCGCGTCAGCCGCCACATTGGTGCCGACGATCGATTTCCAGGTTACCGCGCCGCGCAGCGGATAGTTGATCGATGCTCCCAGCATGGCGGCGGCGGACGCCTCGTTGGTGCAGGTCTCGACGTGCACGCCGAGATCGGCGAGCAGGTCCTCGGCCTCCACCATGACGTCGAGGAGGTGGGACACGGGCGCGCCCTGATAGCCGCCGACATAGCTCACGCCCGACTGCAACAGCGCCTTGGTGACCGCCAGGATGCCTTCGCCACGGAAGGTCTCGCCTGCGCCCAGCCGCAGCGCCTCCACTTCTTTCTTGAATGAGCGTTCCATGGCGTCGCCCAGTGAATCAACCGGAAGCTATGACACGTAGCCACCTGCCACAAGCACGAGCATCAACCGGGCTCCGCGCCGTCGGGCGAGAACAGGTAGCCGGCGCCGCGGACCGTGCGGATGACCGACGGCCGCGCCGGATCGGGCTCGATCTTCTTGCGGATGCGGGTGATGCGCACATCGATCGCGCGGTCGAAAGCCTCGCGATCGCGGGCTTCGGCGAGGTCGAGGAGCCGCTCGCGCGTGAGCACGCGCTTGGGGTTCTCGGCGAAGGCCTTGAGCAGCGCAAACTCGGAGCTCGCGAGCGGGTGCTCGTTGCCGCCCTCGTCGCGCAGGACCCTGGCGTCGACGTCGAGCCACTTGGTGCCGAACCGGATCGCCGGCCGCGCGGCCGGCGCGGGCGTTGCAGCGGCCGCCGGGGCGGTGCCGCGGCGCAGCACCACCCGGATGCGCGCCAACAGCTCGCGCAATTCGCAGGGCTTGGCGAGGTAGTCGTCGGCACCGAGCTCGAGCCCGACCACGCGATCGATCGGGCTCGCGGTCGCGGTCAGCATGATGATCGGAACGGCCACGCGCTGCTTGATCCATCGCACGATCGAGAGCCCGTCCTCCTCCGGCATGTTGAGGTCGAGCACGATCAGGTCGGCCGCCTGCCGATCGAGCAACTGGCGCAGGCTGTTGCCGCCGTCGCACAGCGTCACCTCGAAGCCGTGCAGGCGCAGATAGTCCCCGACCATCTCGCGGGCCGGGGCCTCGTCGTCGACCACGACGATATGCTGGGTGCGGGTGTTCATGACGAGGCCGCCGCCGGCAGGCGGATCGTGAAGGTGGCGCCCTGGCCGGGGCCGGCGCTGTCCGCCCCGACGGTGCCGCCATGCAGCTCGACGATGCGTTTGACGATCGACAAGCCGAGGCCGGTCGAGCTCTCGCCGCCCGTCGGGGTGGCGGACAGGCGCTGGAAGCGGCCGAACAGGCGCGACATGTCGTCCTTCGAGAGGCCGGCGCCCTCATTCTTGACGCTGATCGCAACGCCGCTGCCGTCGACGCTCATCGTCAACTCCATCCGGCCCCCGACTGGCGTGTACTTGATGGCGTTGCTCACCAGGTTGTCGACCGCCTCGCGCAACCGGTCCGGATCGCAATTCCAGATCTGGTGCGGCGGCGACACGAAATGAATGGTCTGCTGCTTCTTCTCGGCCTGCGCCCGGTTGGAGACTACGATTTCAGCCAGCATGGCGGCAAGATCGATCGGCTCATGCCGGATCGCGATGTCCAGCGAATCCATCATGGCGTCCGAGATCAGCTCGTTGACCATTGCGGTCAATTGCCGGGCCGAACTGCGAATGTGGCCGAGCTGGTCCTGGATCTTGGCAAGCGGAATCGGCTCCATGGCGGCGAGCTCATTGAGCATCTCGGCGCGTCCGAGAATGACGCCGAGCGGATTCTTGAGGTCGTGCGCAACGGTGCCGAGGACCTCGCTCTTGAACTCGTTGGCGCGGCGCAGCCGCGACCATTGCGCGGAGAGCCGCTCGTTGGCGGTGGTGAGCGCCTGCGTGCGCTCTCTCACCCGCTCCTCGAGCCTGATGTTGGCCTCCTGCAGCTCCTCGTAGAGGATCACATTGTCGAACGCGACCGAGAGCCGGCTGCAGAACACCTCCACCAGCGAACGGTCGGTCGCGGTGAGCGGGCGCGACGTCTCCAGCACCACCACCACCTCGCGGGCAGTCGCGGTGCGCAAGTAGAGAACCGAGAGCTTGGGCTGGAACTTGGGCTGAAACTCATGGGCGCGGCGCTCGAATGCGCTTTGCACCGCCTGCCGCAGAACCGGATCGAGCTTGTCGGCGCCCGCCATCCCGGCAAAGCGGCTGTAGGAGCCGGACCCCGCCAGCACCGAGAACCGCTCACGCGGTCCGCCTTCCCGCAGCACCAGGATGCCGCCGCATTCGACATTAAGCAGCGATGCGATCTGGGTCAGCACGCCTTCGGCGAGCTTCTGCATCGACTTGAGGTCGTAGAGCGTGGCGGCGCCTTCGATGATCATTTCGAGGCCGCGCCGGGTTTCCACCATGCGCTGCAGCTGCTGATAGCTGCGCAATGACGCCGTGAGCGAGGTGAACAGCTTGTCGGCGGTGAGCTCGGTCTTCGCCTTGTAGTCGTTGA
>DAIUEP010000027.1:0-31200 GCA_036845065.1 Xanthobacteraceae bacterium
GCCATCGGCCGGCGAGCATTTCCAAACAGCTGCCGCGCCTGAGTTGCGAGCAGCTTATACCAACGCGCACAATGTTTGACTCGTCATGCCCGCGCTTGTCGCGGGCATCCACGTCTTAATTCACGAGTCGAATCAAAGACGTGGATGGCCGGGACAAGCCCGGCCATGACGTGGAGAGTGCGTTTCGTCATTACGCACGTTGGTATTAGCGCTTCTCTGACACATGGAGGATATTGACGGGTACTTTCAAGTTGGCCGCAATGGCGATCGTGTGCATTGCGGCAGCTATTTCATCGCCGACCTTCGCGCAAGACAAAAAGGGAGGCGGCGGTATCGGACCGGACGGGTGCCGCGTGGGTGACCGTGCGTGCTGTGAGGTCGCGGTCACGCGGATCAATCAGCGAACGCCGGGCGCGTATACAGGCAAAGCCCGACGTGCGGCCCGTCAGCGATGTATGCAAGGTCAGAAGATTGGTGCCGGCTGAACCTTTCATCGGTCCCGGAGCGCTTGCTCCGGGACCGGATTTTGTTCGCGATTTTTTCTATGACCAGCTCTGCAATGCAAGTGCCTTCTGTTCGGCAAAAGTTGGAGTCCTTCGGCTTCGGCACCCGCAAACGCGGCAGCAAGTGCAAGGGCCAGTAGACCGGCAATCATGGAGTCGCCCCTCTCAAAATGCGGTACTCGGTAGTGCACGTGGCAATCGTGTCAGGTCAAAAGCGGGAACGCCACTGCACCGGCCGGCGAGGCCCAGTTCTTTACCAGCTCGGCGACGATCGCGTTGGTGCTCGTGAGGCGGATACCAGCTCTTTCCATGCGGCGCCACGACATCTCCTCGGCGATCTGGTTCGTTGAGCCGCAGGCATCGCACACCACCTGCACATTGAAGCCTTCCTCTAGCGCGCTGATGGCGGGCGAGACCATGCAGACATCGGTGGTGACGCCCGCCATGACGAAGTTGCGTTTGGCGGTTGAGCGGCACGCTTCGGCAAATGCCGGGTCGTCCCATGCGTTGACGACGCCGATCCTCTTGACGCGCGCTTCGAAGGCCTTTGGAGCGATCTGCGCCAGCTCAGGCATCAGTGGGCCTTGCACGTTGACGTTTGTCTCCTGGCTGGAAGTTAGAACGAGTGGCATTCCCGTGCCGGTCGCAAACTTGGCGAGAATGGTGACATTGCGCTTGAGCAGCTCGAGCGGTGTCGTTGCTGCCCAGGTGTTGGTGCCGACCTGATGGTCGATCAGGATCATGGCAGTATCGTCGATGTTGAAGTGCTGCATGGGGGCTCTCCAGAGGACATTTCTGCATCCAGCTTGGACGAAAGCGCTCGCATGCGTCGAATGAATTGATAGAATGAGTACCATGCACAACCAGAATTTAAGTCGTGCGGACCTCAACCTGCTTGTCGTATTCGACGCGGTGGCGCGAATGCGCTCGGTCACAATGGCGGCCGACGTGCTGTCACTTAGTCAACCGGCCGTCAGTCACGCCTTGAAGCGGTTGCGGACAATCATGCGTGATCCTCTATTCGTGCGGGGGCGTGATGGCCTCGTGCTTACGCCGCGCGCAGAAAACTGCGTCGCCGACGTCGAGGCCATGCTCGCTTCCGCCGGTCGCGTGCTGACGGCCGAGGGCTTCGACCCGGCAACGTCGGCCCGTTCGTTTCGATTCGGAGCCAGCGACTATGCCATGATGACGACCATCCCGGCTGTCGTCCGGAAGCTGCGTGCTGTCGCCCCGCATGCCAGCATCGACGTGTCGCACGTCGACGCCGACCTCCTCGCCCGCTTGGAGAAGCGTGAGTTGGACATCGCATTCGTCGGGGCTTCGCATCCCGATGGTCCGTTCGTGTCGCACGAACTTTTTCGCGAACACTTCGTTGGGCTCGTCTGTCAGCGCCATCCGCTGGCCATCAAGGCCGGCCAGGGCACTATGACAATCAAGGACTACCTCGCCTATCCGCACATCGCCGTAACCTTTCGCAATTCGCGACAAAGCCCGATCGACGCGAAGCTCGCTGAAATCGGAAAGACGCGAAGCGTAGCGATGGTCACACCGAACTTTGCCGCCAACATCGCGTCCCTTCACGGTACCGACCTCATCATGTCGCTACCGTCCCGCTTGGCCGCGTTTGCACACCAACAAGGACTCATCCTGTTCAAGCTACCGTTGGCGGTGCCGGACTATCCATACTTGATGAGTTGGCATCGGAGCACGGATAACGATCAATCCATGATTTGGCTTAGAAAGCTGATCATTGAAGCCTCGGCGCCGAAAGGGGGCCTAAATCTACCACGGCGCCGCAGATGATGTCCGCAATGGGGTGCAGCAATTGGCGAGTTTCAGGCAGCTTGGGGTCAATCGCGTCGGTTGCGCGATGTCCGCGGGTCGTGCGGTTACCATGCGACGGCGGCCAGTAAGTCCAGACTTCGTTTGGGCCGCCTGCCAACATCCAGCTTGGCGGCCAGCAGATGCTTTCGCGGGCATTGCCATGCGTATTGTGGTGCCTACCGCAGCACCGACACTTGCTTCGCATCGATCATGAGCCCAACCGCTGTGCCGACCGCATGCGGCTCCGCGCCGCGTCGGTGTGGGACATCGAGAATGTTCGCATGTTCGCCGGCCTGCATGCGGTAGCTGGTTGACCCGCCAGGAACTCGCACTCTCGGTGACCTTGGCATCGATGCCGCGGCCCGGTTGCCCAACGATCGGAGGCCGGAGTGGCTCAATCCGGGCTGCTGTCGGAACCGCAAAAAAGTCCGTCCCGCTGTCGGGCCGCCATTTCCTCCCACGTCCTTGGGGCAGGCCTTCAGCTCCCACCGTATCGGCGTGGAGCAAGGGGGAGACGGCGACACGCGCTCGCCGCGAGGGAGGGGACCCATGCCGTATAGTCACCCGCTGTCCATCGCTGCGACCGGTCGGACCGGCATCTCCGTGTCAACGCCGGACGCGGCGCTCGTGGCATCGATTGCCACGGGCGACAAGCGCGCCTTGCGCACGCTCTATGTGCGGCATCACGTGCGCCTGTTCCGCTTTCTCCTGCGCCTGGTGAAGGACCCGTCGTGTGCCGAGGACCTGGTGAGCGAGGTGTTCCTTGACGTTTGGCGGCAGGCCGAACGCTTTGAGCGGCGCTCGCAAGTGTCGACCTGGCTGATGGGGATCGCCCGCCACAAGGCGCTCTCGGCGCTACGCCGCCGCACGACCGAAGCGCTCGATGAGGCGGCCGCCGCGCTCATCGAAGACCCGGCGGACAATCCCGAGGTGGCGCTTGCGAAACGCGAGACAGGCGCGCTGCTGCGCAACTGCCTTGCCGAATTGTCGGCAGCGCATCGCGAGATCGTTGACCTGGTCTACTACCATGAGAAGACGATCGAGGAGGTTGCCGAGATTGTCGGTGTGCCGCTGAATACGGTGAAGACCAGGATGTTCTATGCCCGCAAGCGGATCGCCGAATTGATGGCTGCCAAAGGCTACCGACATTGAGGGCGCGGCCAAGGGATGCGTTCGGACCGTTCGCATTGTGCCGCCTACCGCAGCACCGACACCTGCTTCGCATCGATCATGAGCCCAACCGCCGTGCCGACCGCATGCGGCTCCGCGCCGCGTCGGTGCGGGACATCGGCAAAGATCGTCTGCTCGCCGGCCTGCATTCGGTAACGGGTGTGGCCGCCGAGGAACTCGCGCTCGGCGACCTCCGCGTCGATCCCGTTGCCCGGCTGCCCCACGACCACGTCTTGCGGGCGGACCGACATGCAAGCGGAACCGCTCTCGCCGCCGACACCTGGGAGCACAAAACCCCCTGCGACGAAGTGGCCGTCGCCATCAATCGCGCCTTCGATCAGGTTGGCGGTGCCCAGGAATGTCGCCACGAAACGATTAGCGGGCCGGTCATAGAGATCGAGCGGCGCGCCGATCTGCTGGATGCGGCCCTGGTCGAGCACCGCGATGCGGTCGGCGACGGCGTTCGCTTCCTCCTGGTCGTGCGTGACGTAGATCGCCGTGATGCCGAGCTTGCGCTGCAACCGGCGCAGCTCCGAGCGCATCTCGACGCGCAGCCTGGCGTCGAGGTTCGACAGCGGCTCGTCAAGCAGCAGCACCGCGGGCTCGATCACGAGCGTGCGCGCGAGCGCGACCCGCTGCTGCTGGCCGCCGGAGAGCTGAGCCGGCCGGCGCTCCGCGAACGGCGCAAGATCGACAAGGTCCAGCACATCGGAGACTTTTCGGGCAATCTCGGCGCGCGCGAGCTTGCGGCGTTCGAGCCCGAAGGCGACGTTCTTGGCGACTGTCATGTGCGGCCACAGCGCGTAGTTCTGAAACACCATGCCGACGTTGCGATCCCACGGCGGCAGCGACGTCACGTCGCGTTCGCCGATCAGGATGCGGCCCGAGGCGGGCGTGCCGAAACCCGCGATCAGCCGCAGGAGCGTGGTCTTGCCGGAGCCCGAGGGCCCGAGGAACGCGAAGAACTCGCCCTTGGCGACATCGAGGCTGATGTCGTCGAGCACGGCGGTCGCGCCGTAGCCGAACGACACGTGCTCGATGGTGACGCCGCGCTCTTCGCCCATCAGAACACCCCGCGCGACTTGAGGCCGCGCTCGTGCTCGGCCACCCGATAGGCGAGGTAGGTCGCGATCGCGACCACGACCACCGCGATAACGCCGAGCGCCGCGCCCGGCCCGCGGCCGGCGGCCGATTGCATGTAGACATAGATGCCATAGGCGAGCGGCGCGTCGGGCGCATGGGTGACCAGAAGCAGCGTGGCGGAGAGCTCGACCGCGGCGGTGGCGAAGCTGGTCACGAAGCCGGCCAGCAGGCCGCCGGTCATGAGCGGCACTACGATCCGCAGGAGCGTCGTGAACTTGCGGGCGCCGAGGCTTTCGGCCGCTTCCTCGAGGCTCACATGCAACTGCTGGAGCGCGGCGGTCGCGGCGCTGAGCGCATAGGGCAAGCGGCGCACCGCGTAGGCGATCACCAGCATGAACCAGAACGTCGCGAGCGATTCGCCCGAGAACGGCAGCTTGACGTCGTAGTAGGTGCGAAGCAGCCCGATGCCCAGCACCAGGCCCGGCATCGCCACGGCCGACATGGCGACCTGCTCGATAAGCTTGCGGCCCGGCAGGCGTGTGCGCAGCACGATATAGGCGAGCGTCGCGCCGAGCACGATGTCGATCAGCCCGGCGAGCCCGCAGTAGAGAACCGTGTTGGAGATGAGCGGCAGGGCCTCGCGCACGACCGTTGCATAGTGCGCCAGCGTGTAGCCGTCGGGCAGCACCGCGAACGACCACACGGTCCCGATCGAGAGCAGGAAGATGCCGATGTGGGGCGACAGCACGACTAAGAGGACGAGCACGATGAAGATGGCCGCAATTGCGTTGCCGGAACGCCCCAGCGTACGGCGTGCGAGCCCGCCGCCGCCGCGCTGCTGGGTCGCGAAGTCGCGGCCGCGCAACGCGAGCGCTGAGAGCGCCATCGCGCCGAGCGAGCACAGGATCATGATCACCGAGATCACATAGCCCATCGGGTCGGTGATCCCGACCGAGGTGATCTTGAGGTAGGCCTGCGGGGCGAGCATCGCGGTGACGTTGAGCAGGAGCGGGGTGGCGAGGTCGTCGAACACCTTGACGAACACGAGCGCCGCGCCGGCCACGTAGCCTGGCAGCGCGAGCGGGAACACGATGCGCCTGAACAGCGTGAAGCCGTGCGCGCCGAGGTTCTGCGCCGATTCCTCCATCGCCGAATCGATGTTGGCGAGCGCGGCCGAGAGGTTGAGCAGGATGAAGGGAAAGTAGTGCAGCGCCTCGACGAAGATGACGCCGTTGAGCCCCTCCATGAACGGGATGCGGAAGCCGAGCCAGTCGTTGAGCAGGAGGTTGATCGCGCCATTGCGGCCGTAGATGAGCTGCATCGCGACCGCGCCCACAAAGGGCGGCATCACCAGCGGGATGACGCCGAGCGTGTGAATGAGCGCCGCGCCCTTGAATTGAAAGCGCGCCAGGATGGTGGCGAGCGGAACCGCGATCAGGCTCGCCAGCAGCACCGTCATGGCGGCGACGTAGATCGAGTTCCAGAACGCCTCGCGCAGGAGGCCGGTGGCGAGAAAATCCCGGAAATTGACCAGCGTGAAGCCGCCGTCGCGATCCGCGAAGGCGACGAAGATCACCCGCACGATCGGGACGACCAGGAAGGCGATGAGGAAGAGCGCCACGAAGGCGAGGGCGGCGATCTGCGCCGGGCTGGCGGCAAAGCGGGCGGTCAGGCTTGAGTGGCGGGGAAGGGCGAGGAAAGGAGCTGACATCGGGTCTAGTAGCGAGTGTCTTGCAGAGCCTGCACGGCCTGCTTGTCGATCGTTACTTTGTTCTGGCCGAACCAGCTTATCGCCCAATCGAGGTCGGCGCTTTGCTTGGCGCGTCGCCTCTCTTCGGGTGACAGGCTGACGTCATCCTCCGACCGCATCAGCACGCCAGCGTTGGCGAGCGCGACCAATTGCTCGGAGCGGCTTCGGCGATCCGGTGTTGCCGTGCTGTCGCGCCACCGCGCGATACTGATGCCGATCATATTGCTGTGAAGATCATGCATCATCTCGAGTGTCGTGTCCTTGCTGCCGCGCTTGACGTACATTTCGATGTACTCGTTAATGATACCAAGTCCGACGACGATTTGCTCGGATGCTTGGGCTTTGACACCGACAAATCGTAACGTTGAATAGAGCGTGGCCGCGGCCTCCGCTTGCTTCAAAGCATTGGCATATCCGGCATCAAGCGCATGGCGGCTCGCGGTGGCGCGAGACTGACGCTCGAACCAGCCATAGAAAGCAGCGATCGGGACAATGACGGCGAGCAGCAGCGTCATCGCACACGCAATTCGCCGTCTCGGCCGGGCGACCGCTATCGTCGAGAGCACTGGCACAGGTGAGATAATATCGTTGCTCAGGATCGCGGGATAGCGCCTCGCTGTTCCGAACGGCTTGTGCCCGAGGAGGGTTGGGCTACTCCGCTGCTTCGGTATGAGGCTGGTAGTGTGGTTTGGGAATGGCCAGTCCGGCATCGCGCGCGGCAGCAAGCCAAGCGTCCATCGCAACTTGCACTTCCGCGAGGGCCTCTTGGGGAGAGTCGCCGAAGGCAGAGCACGATTTCAGGTCCGGGACATCCGCGACCCAGACGGCGTCCTCCTCGGACCAAAACACCACAATGGCGTAGCGGTTCGCGCTCAATCTTCAAGCCTCAGTTCGAACTCGCGGATCATATCGCGAAGCTGGCGGACTTGGTATGGCTTTGCGTCCTTACCAAAAGGTTGCACGCTCAGCGGCCGCGGGACCCTGGAATGAATATATATGCGATGGCTTCCGCTGGTGCGACTAAGTTGGAACCCCATTGCCGCCAAAAGTCGCTCGAAATCGCGGAAATTAATCGTACCGCGTCCCGTGAGGACAGCCTCCAGTACTCGCTTCGGGCTAGCCATGCTCTTCTTTCCGCTTTTCAGCGGAAGCGAGCATAGCCGCATTTCGGAATAGTTAAGCGTGTCAGTGGCCGTAGGAGGCTTACCTTGCCGTCAGCGCCCGCTCGGCCAAAGCCTTGGCGTCGGCGTAGCTCTTCACCGCGGCGGTATCCCACTTCGCCTCGAACTCGGCCTGCCGGCCGGCTGGCTTCTGGCCGGGCTTGACCTCCTGGAACGCGCCCGCGATTGCCGGGTCGGCGGCTTCGGCGGCGGTGATCGGCACCGAGGTGGCGAGCTTGCGGGCCTGCGCCAGGAGGTCTTTGGCCGCCGCGTTGGCGCCGGCTCCCAATCGTCGGTCGGCTTCGTGGATCGCCTTCCAGGCGGCGTTGAGCTCCTTGAGGCGGAATGTCACCACGCGATCGTAGAGCGAGTTGAGAAGCTCGTAGCGGGCTTCCGACAGCTCCGCGTTGAAGCTGACCTTGGCCCCGATCGCGGTGTCCTTGAACGGATTGGGATAGCCGGGCGGCGCCTTGTCGTAGGTCGCAAGCCGAACCGGCAGCCGCTGGATCTTGGGATCGAGCAGGATCTGCTGGCCCTCGTCGGACAGAAGAAACTCCACGAAGGCCTCCGCCGCCTTCGGGTTCTTGGCGTTGGCGATGATGCCGACATTCGCGGGCACGATCGTGGTTACGCTCGGATAGACGAACTCGACCGGGAAGCCCGAGGCCTTGGCCGAGAGGCCGAAGAAATCGATCACGATGCCGACGCCGTATTGGCCGCTGTTGACCGCGTCCGGCACGCCGAACGAGCGGTCGGACACCTGCGCCAGGTTGCCGCCGATCTCCAGGAGCGTCGCCCAGCCTTTGTCCCAGCCCTCGCCCTGCAGGATGGTCTCGACGGTGAGATGCGTGGTGCCTGAGCGCGACGGCGCCGAAATGCCGACATGGCCGAAGTAGACGGGCTTCTTGAGATCGTCCCACTCCTTCGGCGACGGGATGCTGTTGGCGCGCAGATAGCGCGTGTTGAACATGATGCCGTAGCCGGACGCCGCGAAGCCGGTGAAGAAGCCGTCGGGATCGTTGATCGGGTAGCTGCCGACCTTCTGGGCGAGGCCGGGCGCCTTCGATTGATACTTGAACAGTAGCTTGTCCTTCTTGAGCACCTCGAACGCATCCGGCGCCGACGCCCACATGATGTCGGGCGGGCTCGAGCGGGTCTCGCGAATGAAGGTCACCGCGGCGTTGGTGTTGCGGTTCTGCACCTCGACGCGGGTGCCGGGATATTTCTTCTGGAAAGCCTGAGCAAAAGGCTCGGTCACGTCCTTGGAGAAGGAGGTGACGATGGCGAGACGGTTCTCGATCGCCTGCGCGAGTGCCGAGCCGGCAGGAAGCGAGAACGCGGCGGCGAGCGCGAGCGAACACCAAGCGAGGGGAGCGGCCATCAGGGGTCTCCGGGGCTGCGATCCATTCGCCCCAGTTGATGACACCCGGATGAAACGCGCAAGCGGCCTAGCGCCGCGCCGTCACGGCCGAGGTTGAGTAAGGGGCCTCAGCGGCCTTTGCGGCGCAAGCGGACCACGACGTCGATGCGGGCGATCTCGTAGCCCTCGGGCGGGATCGGCGACTTGCCCACGATCACGCCGGAATCGGGGATGTCGAGCAGCGCGTTCTCGCCCTCGACGAAGAAATGATGGTGCTGGGTGTTGTTGGTGTCGAAATAGGTTTTCGAGCCGTCAACGGCGACTTGGCGCAGGAGTCCAACGTCGGTGAATTGATGCAGCGTGTTGTACACCGTCGCGAGCGACACCGGTACCTTCGCCTTGGAGGCTTCCTCGTAGAGCATCTCCGCCGTGATATGGCGGTCGCCTTTGCCGAACAGGATCCAGCCGAGCGCCATGCGCTGGCGTGTCGGCCGCAGGCCGACTTGCCGGAGCATCGCCTTGACATCATGCCAGGGGCAGCCGGTTCGGGCCGTGCGAGCCGCCGCCATAGCGGCTTCTGCCGTCGGCTCGGCGACGTTCGTGAACACCATGGTGCGCGGTAAGGTCATGACACACCCAAGAATTGGCCTGCTTCCAGGCCCACCAAATTGTTTCATTTGTAACATATTGAGCCGAAGATGCAACTGCCTCGCAATTACGTTACGGCAATTCCAAGCTGGGCTTTGGTCCCGCCCGTTTGTCGGGTCGGTTCGGCGCCATAAATGGCTTTAAAATCATTGTGTTGCCCATGGTCCATGGGTTCCCCCACGGGGCCGGCGCAAGGCTTATTGGCGTCACGACCGAAGGTCCGCACGGAGGTTGGTGAGGTGGCGCGCCGTCCCGCTTCGCCAATTTTCTGAGGCGGTAGTTGGCAGGGGATAGCTGGTTTTGCCGGCCGGCCAGCCTATGTTAGGAGTGCTGCGCCCGAGGGGCTTTCGGGTCCGGCGTCAACGATGGGATTTCAATGGAGAACCGGCGCACAAGCTTCAGCTATGAAGATCTCTTGGCTTGCGGTCGTGGCGAGCTGTTCGGCGAGGGTCCGCAGCTACCGCTACCACCCATGCTGATGTTCGACCGTATTTCCGAGATCGCGGAAAAGGGCGGCGAGTACGGCAAGGGGCTGGTGCGGGCGGTGCTCGACCTCAAGCCAGACCTGTGGTTCTTCCCCTGCCATTTCAAAGGCGATCCGGTCATGCCGGGCTGTCTCGGCATCGATGCGCTGTGGCAGATGCTTGGATTTTTCCTGGGGTGGCTCGGCTCGCCCGGCAAAGGGCGCGCGCTCGGCATCGGTGAGATCAAGTTCTCCGGTCAGGTTTTGCCCAACGTCAAGGAAGTGATCTACGGCATCGATATCAAGCGCGTGATGCGTTCCAAGCTCGTGCTCGGCGTCGCCGACGGCTGGCTCAAGGCCGATGGGTCGATCATCTATCGAGCCATGGACCTCAAGGTCGGCTTGTTCCGCAACGAAGATGCGATGCAGCCGAGCGGGGCCTGACGGCACGAGTGCCGCCCCTTTGTTTCCGAAGTTCGTGTCAGGGGTTGCGCGACGTATCACGAACTTCGGAAACGGGGCACGAGGTGCGCCTGTCATTGATCGGATGAGGCGGGGATGAGACGGGTCGTCGTCACCGGGATGGGCATCGTCTCATCCATTGGCAACAATACCCAGGAAGTTCTGGCGAGCTTGCGCGAGGCGAAGTCGGGCGTCGTGCGGGCCGACAAATACGCCGAGCTTGGCTTTCGCTGCCAGGTGCACGGCGCTCCCACGCTTGATGCGCAAGAGGTCGTCGATCGCCGCGCCATGCGTTTCCATGGCGGCGGCACCGGCTGGAATCACGTCGCGATGGAGCAGGCGATCCGAGACGCCGGGCTCGACGAGCGCGACATATCAAACGACATGACCGGGATTATCATGGGCTCGGGCGGGCCCTCGACCCGCGCCATCGTTGAAGCCGCAGATATCGCTCGCACCAAAGGACCCAAGCGGGTCGGGCCGTTCGCGGTGCCGAAGGCCATGAGCTCGACTGCCTCGGCGACGCTCGCCACCTGGTTCAAGATCAAGGGCGTCAACTACTCGATCTCCTCGGCCTGCGCCACGTCCAACCATTGCATCGGCAACGCGACCGAGACGATTCAGATCGGCAAGCAGGACATCATCTTTGCGGGCGGCTGCGAAGAGCTCGACTGGACGTTGTCGGTGCTGTTCGATGCCATGGGGGCGATGTCGTCGAAATACAACCAGACCCCGGACAAGGCGTCGCGTGCCTATGATGTCGACCGCGATGGCTTCGTGATCGCGGGCGGCGCCGGCGTGTTGGTGCTCGAGGAGCTTGAGCACGCCAAGGCGCGCGGCGCGCGGATCTACGCCGAGGTGGCCGGCTATGGGGCGACGTCGGACGGGCATGACATGGTGGCGCCCTCGGGCGAGGGCGCCGTGCGCTGCATGCGCATGGCGCTCAAAACCGTCAAGCCGTCGGTCGACTATATCAATCCGCACGCGACCTCGACGCCAATCGGCGACCTCAAGGAGATCGAGGCGATCCGGGAGGTGTTTGGCGACAAGTGCCCGCCGATCTCGGCGACCAAATCACTCACCGGCCATTCGCTCGGCGCCGCCGGCGCCCAGGAGGCGATCTACTCGCTCCTGATGATGAACAATGGCTTCATTTGCGAGAGCGCCAACATCGAGTCTCTCGATCCGGCTTTCGCAGGCATGCCGATCGTGCGCGAGCGGCGCGACGGCGTGACACTCGGCTGCGTGCTGTCGAACTCGTTTGGATTCGGCGGCACCAACGCGTCGGTCGTGTTCAAACGGCTGGATGCGTGAGCCCAACAATGAAACATCGAGGCCAGGACGTCGACGCTCGGCAAGCCGCCGGGCGAGGCGAGGGTCGTGCAATCGCAGACAGGTGGATCACATGCCAGGGGTGATGAGTGGCAAGCGCGGGCTGGTGATGGGGGTCGCCAACGATCACTCGATCGCCTGGGGTATTGCCCGCATGCTCGCCAACCAGGGGGCGGCGCTCGCCTTTACCTATCAGGGCGACGCGCTCGGCCGGCGGGTGAAGCCTTTGGCGGAGTCGGTCGGCTCGTCGCTGGTGCTGCCATGCGACGTCGAGCAGACCGATACGGTCGACGCGGTCTTTTCCACGCTCGCCGAGCAGTGGGGCTCGCTCGACTTCCTGGTCCACGCCATCGCGTTCTCCGACAAGAACGAGCTCAAGGGCCGTTATGCCGACACCACGCGCGAAAACTTCATCCGCACGATGGTGATCTCCTGCTTCTCCTTCACCGAAGTGGCCAAGCGTGCCGCCATGCTGATGCCGAGGGGCGGCGCCATGGTGACGCTTACCTACAATGGCGGCCAGCGCGCCATGCCGAACTACAACGTCATGGGCGTGGCGAAAGCGGCGCTGGAAGCCTCCGTGCGCTATCTCGCGGTTGACTTCGGGCCATCGGCGATCCGCGTCAATGCGATCTCGGCCGGGCCGATCCGAACGCTCGCGGGCGCCGGCATCGGGGAGGCGCGGCAGATGTTTGCCTTCCAGCAGCGACACTCGCCGCTGCGGCGCGGGGTGACGCTCGACGAGATCGGCGGCGCGGCGGTCTATCTGCTGTCCGATCTGTCGAGCGGCGTCACCGGCAATATCGAGTTCGTCGATTCCGGCTACAACATCATCACGATGCCGCAGCCGAGCGCGCTCAAGAACGGCGACGATGCCAACAACGGCGACGCGGCCGCCAAGGATGCGGCGCAGTAGCGATCATGCGCGATATCCGGATCCGCACATCGTGGCTGAGGATCGGCACCGGGCTGATCGCTCTCGCCATCATCGCAGCGATCTGGATCAATTACCGACTTGAGCTGGGCCGCAAGGCGCCGCCACCCGAGCGCCCCGCGACGGAAGGCGCTTCATGGCGCCTCGCGCCGCCGATTTCGCTGGCGGTCGTTTAGGGCCGGACATGCGCTAAACGGAACGGCCGGGGCAATCAGCCCCGGCCGCGTGAATCTCCTTCAGCTCCAGGCGGAGATCACGCGAGGTCGAAGCGATCCGCGTTCATCACCTTGGTCCATGCCGCCACGAAGTCCTTCACGAACTTCTCCTTCGAGTCCGCGCACGCATGGACTTCCGCGAATGCGCGCAGCTGCGAGTGCGAGCCGAAGGTCAGGCCGACACGCGTGCCGGTCCACTTGACCTCGTTGGTCTTGCGGTCGCGCCCTTAGGCAGATGCCCAGAACTCAACCCGGTGGACCGATCCGGCCGACCCTGGCGCAGTCCCCCAGCTCATGCGGTCGGGCGCGGCACGCTTAGCGAGGGCCTGCTGTTGAGCTCCTCCGGGTCGAAGCCGGCCGCGACCTTATAGGCGCTGGCAATGTCAGCGAGCTCGCGGTGTGTGATCACGTCCTCGATGCGCTTGAAGCCGTTCGGGGCGCGCTGCTCCGCCAGCTCCATCACGATCGCCGGACCGAACTTCCGGTTCTGCAGCGTCACCGCATTCATGACAGGCCGCCGCTGCGCCTCGTATTGCTCGAGCGCCCGCTCGGGCGTGGGCGCGGTAGCAAGCGCGAGCGCCAGCACGCGGGCATCCACGATCGCCTGGCTGCCGGCCTGCGCCCCGATCGCCCACATCGGATGAGCCGCGTCGCCGAGCAGCGTAACCCGGCCAAAGCTCCAGCGCGGCAACGGGTCGCGGTCGTAGACCGGATACTCGTAGATGTCGTCGGTGCGGCTGATGAGGTCGGCGAACCGGATCCAGTCAAAGTTCCAGTCCTTGAAGCGGTAGACGAAGCGATCTTTGCACACGCCGCGATCCCAGGTGACACGGTCCCAGGTTGCGCGCTCGCCGGCAGCGGATTGGTCTGCGAGCGTCGTCACCCAGTTGATGCGCGAGCGGCCGCGATCGGCGGCTGTCTTGCTGATGGGGTAGACCACCACGCGCCGCCCGCTGAACCCCATCGTCGCGTGGGTGCGGCCGTCGAGAAAGGGCTCGGCCTCGACGACGCCGCGCCATTGGATGCGCCCGCTCCACACGGGCGCTCCCTCCTTCGGATGGAGCTGCGCGCGCGTCGCCGAGTGCAGTCCGTCGCAGCCGATGAGCACGTCGCCGGTCCGCGGTGGGAGCGGTTGGCCGCCGCGGCGGTCGATGAACCGGGCCGTGACGCCCCGGCCGTCCTGCTCGAACGAGACCAGGTGATGGCCGGTGAATATGTTCGCGGCGCCGATCCGCTGCTTGACGGCGTCGAGCAGGATCATCTGCAGGTCGCCGCGGTCGATGGAGTATTGCGGCCAGGCATAGCCGGCGGCGATCCCGCGTGGCTCCGACCAGATCAGCTGGCCGTGCCTGTTGTAGTAGCCGAGCTCCGCGGTCTCGATCGCCGTCGCAGCCAAGGCGCCGCCGAGGCCGAGCTCGATCAGCTCACGCACGGCGTTCGGCTGCAGATTGATGCCGACGCCGAACCGCCTGATGTCGGCGACCGATTCGTAGACGCGCACGTCGATGCCGGCGGCGTGCAGGCTGAGCGCGGCGGTGAGCCCACCGATGCCGCCGCCGATCACCATGACAATCATGTCCCGGGCCCTACTCTCCGATGATCTTTCCGCGCTGAACGATCTCGGACCACAGGGCGGCTTCCGGTTTCAGGCTCGCCACGAATTGCTCCCGCGTCTGTATGGGCACGAGCAGGCCCAATGCGGTGAAGCGCTCGACGACATGCGGATCGCGCAGCGCCGCGGTGGTGGCCTGATCGAGCAGGTGGATGACGGGCTCGGGCGTTCCCTTCGGAACCGCCATCCCCCACCAGTTGGAAATCGTGAGATCGGGCAGGCCGGCCTCGACGGCGGTCGGCACGTCGGGCAATGCCGGGATCCGCTTGTCCGTGCTGACGGCAAACGCGACGACCTTGCCGTCCTGGAGATGGGTCGCGCCGATCACCAGGCCGACCGGGAACAGCTGGATTTGATTGGCGAGGAGCGCAAGCATCGCCGGCGGCGAGCCGCGAAACGGAACGTGGATGACATCGATATTGGCGGTCTGCTTCAGGCGCTCGACCAGGAGATGATTGATCGAGCCATTGCCGGGTGACCCGTAGTTTAGTTTTCCGGGATTTGCCCGCGCGTGCGCGACGAACTCACCGAGGCTGCGAGCCGGCACGGATGGATGTGCGAAGAACACGATCGGCACCTCCGCGACCTTCGCGATCGGCGTCAGGGCGTCGAGCGGATCGAACGGCATCTTCGTCAGGAACTGATTGATGACGAAATTGCCGCAAGCCGCAACGAGAATCGTGTGCCCATCGGCTTCCGCCCGTGCCACTTCCCTGGCTCCGAGATTTCCCGCCCCTCCCGGCTTCGATTCGATAATGAGCTTCTGACCGAGCATCTGCTCCATCCTGGGAGCGAGAATCCGCATGACCGAATCGCCCACTCCGCCGGCCGCGAACGGCACGATCACGCGAATGCTGCGGTCTGGATAGCGCGCCTGCGCTCGCGCGGTTCGGACGCCGCATGCGGCCAGCGATGCGAGTGCGCCGCCCAACATGTCTCGGCGATTGATCACTGCACGGCGAATGATGTGGCTCATCGACAACCTCCTGGCGGCTCGCCGGCCGGGTATCCGGATGCGCCGATCGATTTGCGATTGAAATCGTCGCCGATCGTGCGATAGGAATAAAGCTGGATCTTCCGATAGCTCCATAGGATTTTGGCTATGGCAAACATGCAGTGGGAGGATCGCATCGGACGCCGCCTCAAGCTGCGCGACCTGCATGTGCTGTTCGCGGTCGTGCAATGGGGCAGCATGGCGAAAGCGGCGCGCCATCTCTCCGTCTCGCAACCCGTCGTGTCCGCGGCCGTTGCCAGCCTGGAGCAGACGCTCGGCGTGCGGCTTCTCGACCGCACCCGGCGCGGCGTCGAGCCGACCATGTACGGCCGTGCGCTCCTCGACCACGGCCTGGCTGCCTTCGATGCGTTACGGCAGGGCGTGAGGGAGATCGAGTTCCTGGCCGATCCCACCGTCGGCGAGCTGCGCATCGGCTGTCCGGAGTGGATCGCGGCCGGTTTGCTCCCCATCATCATCGATCGGCTGTTGCAACGGCACCCGCGGATCGTTTTTCACGTCGAGCAGACGATCACCGCTACGCCAAGATTTCGCGAGCTGCGCGAGCGCAGGCTCGACCTGGTGATGGGCCGGATCGTGACTCCGTTCCTGGAGCAGGATCTACACGCGGAGGTCCTGTACGAGGAGCAGCTGCAGGTCATAGCGGGGGTGTGCAGCCCCTGGGCGCGGAGGCGCAAGATCGCGCTGTCCGAGCTGGTTGACGAGCCTTGGCTCCTCGCTCCGCCGAATGAATTGCCGGGATCGCTGGTGGCGGAGGCATTTCGGTCGAGCGGCCTGCAGCTGCCGCAGCACCGGATTATTTCGTTCTCGCTTCACCTACGCAATCAGCTGCTCGCCACCGGGCGCTACCTCTCCGTCGGCGCGCCGTCGCACTTCAGCGACGTTCCTTCGCCGGTCAAGGCATTGCCGGTGAAGCTGCCGATCCGACCCAGGCCGGTGGCGATCGTTGCACTGAGGGACCGGACGCTGAACTCGGTCGCGAAACTGTTCGTCGACTGCGCCCGCGAGCTTACCAGGCCACTCGCAAAGGCAAAAGCGAGCTAGCGCGAGCGCGACCACCGGGCAGCCGTCACGCGCGACATCTGGGTCCGCGTGTCAGGGCGGCGTTTCAAGTCGTTTTGAAACGCCGCCCTGATTTGTTATCCGCTGAGATCAGGCGAGGTCGAAGCGATCCGCGTTCATCACCTTGGTCCACGCCGCCACGAAGTCCTTCACAAACTTCTCCTTCGAGTCCGCGCACGCATAGACTTCCGCGAAGGCGCGCAGCTGCGAGTGCGAGCCGAAGATCAGGTCGACACGCGTGCCGGTCCACTTGATCTCGTTGGTCTTGCGGTCGCGCCCCTCGTACACGCCCTCGGAGCCGGCCGGCTGCCATTGCGTGCTCATGTCGAGCAGGTTGACGAAGAAGTCATTCGTCAGCGTCTCTGGCCGCTTGGTGAAGACACCGTGCGCGGACTGCCCGGCATTGGCGCCCAAGACGCGCAGGCCGCCGACCAGAGCCGTCATTTGGGGTGCCGTCAGCTTCAGCAACTGCGCCTTATCCAGCAACAGCTCCTCAGGGGACAGGCGCTGCTTGCCGCGGAGATAGTTGCGGAACCCGTCAGCGGTCGGCTCCAGCGGCGCGAATGAGTCGACGTCGGTCTGCTCCTGCGACGCGTCCATGCGCCCCGGCGTGAAGGGGACCTTCACGTCCTGCCCGGCGCCCTTCGCGGCTTTCTCGATCGCCGCGCCGCCGCCGAGAACGATCAGGTCGGCAAGCGAGACTTTCTTGCCGCCGGCATTGAACTCCTTCTGGATCGCTTCGAG
This sequence comes from Xanthobacteraceae bacterium, assembly GCA_036845065.1. Lineage (GTDB taxonomy): Bacteria > Pseudomonadota > Alphaproteobacteria > Rhizobiales > Xanthobacteraceae > VAZQ01. The sequence goes on from DAIUEP010000027.1 coordinate 17,335, forward strand.
CTTCTGCAGGACCGTCGCCAGCTGAGCGGGCTGGTTGACGTCCCAGTCCTTCTGCGGCGCAAGGCGAATGCGCGCGCCGTTTGCACCGCCGCGCTTGTCGGAGCCGCGGAACGTCGAGGCCGACGCCCAGGCGGTCGAGACCAACTGGGACACGGACAGGCCGGACGCCAGGATTTTTGCCTTCAGGGCCGCAATGTCCGGCTCACCGATCAGCGGATGGTTCACGGCGGGGATCGGGTCTTGCCAAATCAGCGTCTCCTTCGGAACGAGCGGGCCGAGATAACGTACGATCGGGCCCATGTCGCGGTGCGTCAGCTTGAACCACGCCCGGGCAAACGCGTCCGCGAACTGCTCCGGATGCTGGTGGAAGCGCCGCGAGATCTTTTCATAGGCCGGGTCGAACCGCAGCGAGAGGTCCGTGGTCAGCATGGTCGGCACGTGTTTCTTCGACTTGTCGAAGGCGTCCGGGATCGTGGCGGCGCCGCCTTTCGCCTTCCACTGCTGCGCACCGGCCGGGCTCTTGGTCAGCTCCCATTCGTTGTTGAACAGGTTATCGAAGAAGTGGTTGCTCCACTTGGTCGGTGTCTGCGACCAGGTGACCTCCGGGCCGCCGGTGATCGCGTCAGGCCCTTTGCCCGTGCCGTGTTTGCTCGCCCAGCCGAGGCCCTGCGCCTCGATCGGGGCCGCTTCGGGCTCCAAGCCCACCAGCTTCGCATTGCCGGCACCGTGGGCTTTGCCGAACGTATGCCCGCCGGCAATCAGCGCGACGGTCTCCTCGTCGTTCATCGCCATGCGCGCGAACGTCTCGCGGATATCCCGCGCCGCCGCGAGGGGATCCGGCTTGCCGTTCGGCCCTTCCGGATTGACGTAGATCAGACCCATCTGTACGGCGGCGAGAGGATTCTGCAGATCGCGGTCGCCGCTGTAGCGCTCATCCGCCAGCCACGTGCCCTCAGGACCCCAGTTAAGCTCTTCGGGCTCCCAGACGTCGGCGCGCCCGCCGCCGAAGCCGAACGTCTTGAACCCCATCGAGTCGAGGGCGACGTTGCCGGCCAGAATCATCAGGTCGGCCCAGGAGATTTTCCGGCCGTATTTCTGCTTGATCGGCCACAGCAGCCGGCGCGCCTTGTCGAGGTTGGCATTGTCGGGCCAGCTGTTGAGTGGCGCGAAGCGCTGCTGGCCGGCTCCGGCGCCGCCGCGGCCGTCGCCGATGCGGTACGTGCCGGCGCTGTGCCATGCCATGCGGATGAAGAACGGCCCGTAGTGGCCAAAGTCGGCCGGCCACCACTCCTGCGAATCCGTCATCAAGGCAGTGAGGTCCTTGATCAAGGCATTCAGGTCGAGGCTCTTGAATTCCTTGGCGTAGTCGAACGCCTCGCCCATCGGATCGGACAGGGTGGAGTTCTGGTGAAGAACCTGAACGTTCAACTGGTTCGGCCACCAGTCACGATTCGTGTGCATGACCGGGCACTTGCCCGCGCTCTGGTCAGTCTTGGCGTCCATGTGTTTCTCCGATCGTGTTCTGTGATTTTCTTCGGGTTGTTCCGGTTGGAACGACGATGACTTCCGGCAGTTGTTGCGACGAGATTCGAGTTGCCTTCCTCGGTCTCGAGCTTGAGAGCGAAGCCGCGCAGGTCGCGCTCCGCTTCGGCGACGGGGGTGACGCCGACCTGGGCTTATCCCATAGCGCCCCGAACTAGATAAGGTCCAATCGGATTGTCTTTTGATTTCGATCAAATTACCTTATTGGGGTGATCACCATTCGTCAGTTGCGCTATCTGTCGGCGCTCGCCGAGCACCGCCATTTCGGCCGTGCGGCAGACGCCTGTGCGGTCTCGCAGCCTGCCCTTTCCATGCAGATTCGCCAGTTGGAAAGGCAACTGGGGGTGGATGTCGTTGAACGGCGGCCCGGTGAGGTCTTGCTCACCGAAATCGGGGCCGAAATTGCCCGCCGGGGCACGATCATCCTCAGGGCCGAGCGCGATCTCGTTGATTTTGCCCGACATCACGGACGGCCGCTCACCGGGCGATTGCGGCTCGGCGTGATCCCGACCATCGCGCCCTACCTGCTGCCCAGGATCCTACCCGCCCTGCAACGGCGGTGCCCGGAATTGCAGGTCGAGCTGCGGGAGACGCAGACTAAGGTTCTGAGTGACGAGCTGGCGCGCGGTGCGCTCGACGTTGTGATGCTGGCGTTGCCCGCTCCCGATACCGATTTCGAGGCCATCCGGCTGTTCGACGATCCGTTCGTGCTGGCGGTTCCGGCCGACGATCCGCGCCCCGAGACCGCGCGGGTGAACGTCGACGACATCGACCTGGAGCGGCTGATCCTGCTCGAGGAAGGCCATTGCCTGCGCGACCAGGCGCTCGCCTACTGCGGCAACACCGCGCATGCGGGCGCAATGGGGCTCGGCGCGACCAGTCTTGCGACCGTCATGCAGATGGTGGCGAACGGCTATGGCGTGACGCTGCTGCCGCAGATTGCGGTCGACGTCGAGGTGCGCGACGAGCGGATCAAGCTGTTGCGCCTGGCGCCGCCGCCCGGCCGCACCGTCGGGTTGGCCTGGCGGCGGACCTCACCGCGCAAGGTGGACTTCATCGCGCTCGGAAAGCTCGTGACCGAGACCCTTGGCGCCGGCCCAAAGCCCGCGAAGCAGAGGCGTGACAAGGCCGAGGCTTAGCGCACGTACGTTCTACAACTCGGCCTCGCGCTGAAGCGCGGCCTTGTTTTCCAGGCAGTAATAGCCGGCGAGGCGCGAGACGCGCGACTGGCGCGTCCATTCCTTCAGGATGCGGCTGACGTTCTCGCGCGCGATGCCCGCCATGGCGGCGAGGTCGCTCTGCGTGATCTTTTGGCGCACCAGGATGCGGCCGCCGCCGACATCGTGCCCGAAGCCGTCGGCGAGGCTGAGCAGCGCGCGCGCCACGCGGCCCTGCAATGACAGGAACGTGGTCGCCGCCAGCGCCATGTTGGTGTCGATCAGGCGGTTCGCCAGGATCCGCATCACATGCTTGTAGAGGTCGGGATTGTCGCGCGCGAAGGCATCGAAGGTGGCGCGGCTCACGAAGCTCAGCTTGGACTCGCGGATTGCGGTCACCGAAGCCGAGCGGGGCGCTCCGCTGATCATGGATAGCTCGCCCACCATCGCTCCTGGCCCGAGCACGGCCAGAATGCGTTCGCTGCCGGCCGGCGCCACCACGCTGACCTTGAGCAGGCCGTCGTCGACGCGATAGCAGCCGTCGCCCTCGTCGCCGCTCAGGAACAGGACCTGGTCGGCCGTGAGCGTTGCGGGGCGGGCCTTGGTGAACAGCCCGGAGAAGAGCCCGGTTGGGAGCGCGCTCAGGAGGTCGGTGGTAGGTGATGGCTTCGACATTGGTTTATCTCGCAGAGATGCCAGCGCAGCATAGCCTAAAGGGCCTGTCGATGTGATGCCGTCAACATGGTGAAGGAGGGCAACCCGCCAGGGCCAACTCGCCCTGGCGGGCCCCTCACGCCTGCCGTGCGCGGGTTGGGAAGACCAGCAGACGTTGACCCGTGCTGTCGCTCGTCCAGCTGTCCCCACTCTGGCGCAAACCGTCGCCGTCCGATGTGATGGCCGTCACTCGAATGGTGGATGACGTGGCCCTGTGGCGGTTGCAATGTGCCCGTGGCGATATTGCGGGTCGGTAATATGTGGTGCGGGCACTAATGAATGCCCGGTGGCGGCCTGCGGGGCTATTTCCGAGCGGCGGGCGGCGTCATAGGGTGGGCTCATTCAAGCCGTATGGCCCCGCCGGGTCGGCGGCGCATCATTGCAGCAGGTTTTCAATCCGCATGGCGCGACTTCGCGATCTCGTCGGCCAGCCCCGCAAACCGGGCCTGCAGCTGCCACGGTGGCTTGACCGGATTCTCTCGCTCGGCATCGTGTCGAGCGATCCGGACATTGTCAGGCGCCAGCGCTGCGTCAATGTGGTCGTGTTTGCAGCGGTGGGTAACACGCTCAACCACCTCGCGATTAACGCCCTGCATGACTTTTGGGGACTGATCGTCATCAACATCTACAACGTTTTTATGCTCGTGCTGCCGCCCTTGATTCCCCGGCTGCATCGCTACGGTGAGAACGTGGCGGCCATCACGTTGGCGCTTCTGATTCTATTCGGGCACTCATTTGTGGTCTGGTCGTTTGGCTTGGCGAGCGATTTGCAGGTCTACTACACGATTGCTCCGAGCGCCCTGCTACTGCTGGTGGGCGTGCAACACTGGCGGGTGTTTCTGGTGTTCTTCGTTCTCTTCCTCGCGGCGCTGCTGGTCGCGCTCAACTTCGCGCCGGTCGACGGACTGATCCTCGCCACCGATGAGAAGTTTCGCGACAATTTGTCGATGCAGGCGATGGTGAACGCCATCGCGATCAACGCAGCAATTCTGTTTTATGCGCTGACGGCGCTGCGGCGCGCCGAAACCGACCTGAAGGATCAGCACGCGCTGTCGGAGGCGCTGGTCGAAACTCTGATGCCGCGTCCGATCGCCGAGCGGCTCAAATCAGGTGAGAGCCGCATCGCCGACCGCATCGACGTGCTCAGCGTGATGTTCGCCGATCTCGCGGGCTTCACCGAGGCGGCGCATGACCTCGCGCCGGAAAAAGTGGTCGAGTTTCTCGACGGCCTGGTGCGGGCATGCGATACGCTCTGCCAGGAATACGGAGCAGAAAAGATCAAGACCATCGGCGACAGCTACATGGCGGCGTCCGGCTTCGATGGGCGCCAGGCCGAGGGCGCGGCCGCGATCGGGCGCCTGGCGCTGGCGATGATGGAGGAGATCGCGCGGCAGCCGCCGCTCGGCGGCCGCAAGCTCAGGCTGCGCATCGGCATCCATTGCGGGCCGGCGACCGCCGGCGTCATCGGCGATACGCGCTTCTCCTACGACGTCTGGGGCGATGCGGTGAATACGGCCTCGCGCATGGAGTCCTATGGCGAGCCAGGCCGCATCCAGGTGAGCGAGGCGTTTTGCAAGCTGGCGGCCGACCGGTTCGCATTCGAGGAGCGCGGCGCGACCGATATTAAAGGCATCGGTGCGACCAGAACATTCTTCCTGGTCGGTCCGCGCGCAAAGAATTGACTCGAAAAAAATCGTCCCGGCCACGCGTGGCCGGGACGACAACAGATCAAACGCTGCCGTGATTACTCGCCGGCTGCTTCCTGGCGCTGCTCGTGTTGATCGCCTTCGGCCTTCTGCTTGGCTTCGAGGTCCTCGCCGGTCGCCTGGTCGACGACCTTCATGGACAGGCGCACCTTGCCGCGGTCGTCGAAGCCTAGGAGCTTGACCTTGACCTTGTCGCCTTCCTTGACCACCTCGGTGACCTTCTGCACCCGCCGCGCAGCCAGCTGGCTGATATGTACGAGCCCGTCTTTGGCGCCGAAGAAATTCACGAAGGCGCCGAAGTCCATCACCTTCACCACTGTGCCTTCGTAGATATGTCCGAGCTCAGGCTCGGAGGCGATCGACTTGATCCAGTTGATCGCCGCCTTCATGGCGTCGCCATTGGCGGACGCGACCTTGACGGTGCCGTCGTCCGCGATGTCGATCTTGGCGCCGGTCTTCTCCACGATCTCGCGGATCACCTTGCCGCCCGTGCCGATCACCTCGCGGATCTTGTCGGTCGGGATCTTGAAGGTCTCGATGCGCGGCGCGTAGGCGCCGAGCTCGCCGCGCGCCGCCGTCAACGCCTGGGCCATTTCGCCGAGGATGTGGATGCGGCCGTCCTTCGCCTGCGCGAGCGCGACCCGCATGATCTCCTCGGTGATGCCGGCGATCTTGATGTCCATCTGCAGCGAGGTGACGCCCTGGTCGGTGCCGGCGACCTTGAAGTCCATGTCGCCGAGGTGGTCCTCGTCACCCAGGATGTCAGAGAGAACGGCGAAGCGCTTGTCCTCGAGAATGAGCCCCATCGCGATGCCGGCGGTCGGCCGCTTGAGCGGCACGCCCGCGTCCATCAGAGCAAGCGACGAGCCGCACACGGTCGCCATCGAGGACGAGCCGTTCGACTCGGTGATCTCGGAGACGACGCGGATCGTGTAGGGGAAGTCGTGGTGCGCCGGCAGCATGGGACGGATCGCACGCCAGGCCAGCTTGCCGTGGCCGATCTCGCGACGGCCGGGCGCGCCGAGCCGGCCGGTCTCGCCGACCGAAAACGGCGGGAAGTTGTAGTGCAGGAGGAACGGCTCCTTGTAGGTCCCCGGCAGCGCGTCGATGTATTGCTCGTCCTCGCCGGTGCCCAGCGTGGCGATCACCAGCGCCTGGGTCTCGCCGCGGGTGAACAGCGCCGAGCCGTGGGCGCGCGGCAGTATGCCGACCTCCGACACGATCGGGCGCACGGTCTTGACGTCGCGGCCATCGATGCGGCGGCCGGTATCGAGAATGTTCCAGCGCACGATCTTGGCTTCGAGCTCCTTGAAGACGGAGCCGACTTTTTGCTTCGAATATTTCGGCTCCTCGACGCCCTCAGGCAGGAAGTGCGCCATCACGGTCGCCTTGGCGGCGTCGACCGCCTTGTGGCGCGCCATCTTGTCGGGGATCGCATAGGCGGAGCGCAGATTCTTCTCGATCAGCCCCAGCATCTCTTTTTCGAGCGTGGCGGTGTCGGAGACGGGGAGGTCGCGCGGCTCCTTGGCGGCCTTCTCGGCGAGCTTGATGATGGCCTCGATCACCGGCTGGAAGTGGCGGTGGCCGAACATCACGGCGCCGAGCATGATATCCTCGCTCAGCTCCTTGGCTTCCGACTCGACCATCAGCACCGCGTCCTGCGTGCCGGCGACGACGAGATCGAGCTGGCTCTCCTGCATCTCGTCGAGCTGTGGATTGAGCACGTATTCGTTGTTGATGAAGCCGACGCGCGCGGCGCCGATCGGGCCCATGAACGGCGCGCCCGAGAGCGTCAGCGCGGCCGAGGCGGCGACCATCGCCAGGATGTCGGGATCGTTCTCGAGGTCGTGCGACAGCACGTGGATGATCACCTGGGTGTCGCAGCGCCAGCCGTCCGCGAACAGCGGCCGGATCGGACGGTCGATGAGGCGGGAGATGAGCGTCTCGCGCTCGGTGGGGCGGCCCTCGCGCTTGAAATAGCCACCTGGAATGCGGCCGGCCGCGTAGAACTTTTCAAAGTAGTTGCAGGTGAGCGGCAGGAAGTCGATGCCTTCCTTCGGCTCCTTGGCGGCGACCACGGTCGCCAGCAGCTTGCTTTCGCCATAGGTGGCGACGACGGCGCCGTCGGCCTGGCGGGCGATCTTGCCGGTCTCTAGGACGAGCTTGCGCCCTCCCCAGTCGAGCTCAACACGATGGATATCGAACATGTCTTTGGTCTCTCACGGTTTCGCGGAAGTGGCGAAAGCCATGAGCAAGACGGCGAGAGGCTGACGCGCGCCAAACCGCGCTCTGCATCAGCATCCAGCGATCCTGCCATGGCCTTCAGGCCTTTCCGGTTGACGGACGGGCGATCATTCGCACCGTCACGGAATTCGGCAGCACCTTGCTGCCGGATGATGTGAGCGGATGACGCCCTTGCTAAAGACGTGTCTGCATCCACTCACGACAAAACGCGCGGCAATAGCCGCGCGCTACAAAAGCTAGCGGCGAATGCCCAGCCGCTCGATCAATGACTTGTAACGCCCCTCGTCGATGCGGGCGAGATAATCGAGCAACTGGCGACGCTGAGATACGAGCTTGAGCAGTCCACGCCGGGAATGGTTGTCCTTGACGTGGCTCTTGAAGTGCTCGGTCAGATTGTTGATGCGTTCCGAAAGAACGGCCACCTGCACCTCCGGCGATCCAGTGTCGCCGGCCTTGGTCGCATAGGTCTTGATGACTTCCGCCTTGCGTGCGGTTGAAATCGACATCGGGTGTTCCTTTTCTCGTACGATGCTTCAACGGATGCGGCCGGGCCGGGATGTCGTCCAGCGTGGTCGCTGCAATTGTGACGCGCGGGCTTATGGCCCGCGCACCGGCGGGATATAGGAAGCCGCCCGCCGGGTCAAGGTCGGAGGCCTTAAGCCCCGTAAACACAAGCAGATTTCGCTTCGTTGGCGGCGGGGCCGCGACGCCGGCGCGGCGCTCCGAGGCGCCATCATCCGCGCGGTTGCGCATTGAGGTTGAAGATTCGGCGTGGGCGCAGCTCGCCTTCGGCCGCTTCCGCGAGCGCGATCAGGTCGCCCTGCGTCGAGACCGCCACGAAGCCCTGCACGATCGGCGCATCGCGCCCGCGCAGCAGCACGGCCTGGCCGCGTGCCAGACGGGCGGCATCGGCGCGGCTCACGCTGAGCGACGGCAAGCCCTGCAGGCCGGCGGCGACCGGCTGCAGCATGCCGGTGAGCGCTGCGGCGTCGCCGGCGGCTGCCTGCAGCCGATCGAGGCTTATCGCATCCGGCTCGCGAAACGGGCCGACGCCGGCGCGTCGCAGCGCCGAGACATGGCCGAAGCAGCCAAGGATGCGGCCCATGTCGCGGGCGAGCGCACGCACATAGGTGCCCTTGCCGCACTCGGCGCTGAGCACGGCGTGATCGGGGTCGGGGATGTCGACGAGGCTCAGGCGGTGGATCTCGACCGGGCGCGCCTCAAGCTCGACCACCTCGCCCTCGCGCGCGAGGTCGTAGGCGCGCTCGCCGTCGACCTTGATCGCCGAGAAGCGTGGCGGCACCTGCGCGATGGTGCCGGAGAAGCTTGGGATCAGCGCGCGGATATCGTCGGCGGTCGGGCGCGCCGCGCTGCTTGCCGCCACCCGCCCTTCGGCGTCGTCGGTGTCGCGCTCCTCGCCCCAGCGCACGGTGAATTGGTAAATTTTTCGTCCATCCATCACGAACGGGACGGTCTTGGTGGCTTCCCCGAGCGCGATCGGCAGGAGGCCCGAAGCGAGCGGGTCGAGCGTGCCGGCATGGCCGGCGCGCTTGGCGCTGTAGAGCCGTTTCGCCACGCTGACCGCGTGGGTCGAGGTCATGCCGACCGGCTTGTCGAGAATAAGCCAACCGTTCACGTCGCGCTTCTCGCGCTTGCGCTGCTGCTGCGACGGATCGTCCGCGGACGGCGGTGGCAGGATCATGCGCTCACTCATCCTGGTCGTCCGGCTTGCTCAAGTCGCGTTGCACTGCGGGTGTTCGCAATAGTTTCTCGATCCGTTCCGCTTCGTCGAATCGCTCGTCGATTCGAAACCGGATGTCAGGAGCGAATTTCAGGTTAACGCGATGTGCGATCTCGCCGCGGAGGAATTTCTTGTGGCGCTCGAGCGCGGCAAGCACCTCGGTCTTATCGCGGCCGCCGAGCGGCATGACGTAGACGGTGGCGAGGCGCAAGTCTGCTGACATGCGAACCTCCGGCACGGTGATCATATGGCCTTCGAGCACCGGGTCGTGCACCTCGCCGCGGATCAGCATGTCGGCAAGCGCATGGCGCACCAGCTCGCCCACGCGCAACTGGCGCTGGGAGGCATTGCCCGGTTGGTCGCGCTGCTGATGGCGTGCCATGGATTGGTTCCTTGTCACACGCGGGCATAGCCCGTGCTGCGACGTATCACGAACTTCGGAAACGGGGCACTAGTCCGAGGGTTGCGTTACAGGGAGCGCTGGATCGTCTCGACCCGGTAGCACTCGATGACGTCGCCGGCCTTCATGTCCTGGTAGTTCTCGAAGGCCATGCCGCATTCCTGGCCGGCGGTCACCTCGCGCGCGTCGTCCTTGAAGCGCTTGAGCTGGCTGAGCTTGCCTTCGTGCACCACCACGCTGTCGCGGATGAGGCGTACGTTGGCGCCGCGTTCCACGGTCCCGTCGGTCACGCGGCAGCCGGCGATGTTGCCGACCTTGGACACCTTGAAGATTTCCAGGATGGTGGCGTTGCCGAGCATGGTCTCGCGCCGCGTCGGGGTGAGCAGGCCGGACATCGCCTGCTTCACGTCATCCACGAGGTTGTAGATGATGTTGTAGTAGCGGATCTCGATGCCGGCGCGCTCGGCGCTCTCGCGCGCTTCCTTGTTGGCGCGCACGTTGAAGCCGATGATCGCTGCGTTCGACGTCTCGGCCAGCCGCACATCGGACTCGGTGATGCCGCCGACGCCTGCCAAAATGACCCGGGCCCCGACTTCCGACGTCCCGAGCTTCTCGAGCGATCCGATGATCGCCTCGACCGAGCCCTGCACATCGCCTTTGATCAGCAGCGGGAACTCCTTGCGGCCCGCGGTCTTGACCTGCGCCATCATCTGCTCGAGCGAGCCGCGTACGCCGGACGCCCGTGCCGACGACTTCTCGCGCTTCTGGCGGGCGCGGTAGTCCGTGACCTCGCGGGCGCGCGCTTCGTTTTCCACCACCGCAAGCCGGTCGCCGGCCTCGGGCGTGCCGTTGAAGCCGAGCACCTCGACCGGCGTCGACGGCCCGGCCGCGATCACCGGGATGCCGGTGTCGGAGACGAGCGCGCGCACGCGGCCCCATTCGGCGCCGGCCACCACGATGTCGCCGGGCTTGAGCGTGCCGCGTTGCACCAGCACGGTCGCGACCGGACCGCGGCCACGGTCGAGCTTGGCCTCGATCACGGTGCCTTCGGCGGGCCGCTGCGGATTGGCTTTGAGCTCGAGGATTTCAGCCTGCAACCCGATGGTCTCGAGCAGGCGCTCGAGATTGAGCTTCTTGGTCGCCGAGACTTCGACGTCGAGCACCTCGCCGCCCAGCGTCTCGACCTGGATCTCGTGCTGCAGCAGCTCCGTGCGCACGCGCTCGGGCTTGGCGTCGGGCTTGTCGATCTTGTTGATGGCGACGATCATCGGCACCTTGGCCGACTTGGCGTGCGCGATCGCCTCGACCGTCTGCGGCATCACGCCGTCGTCGGCCGCGACCACCAGCACCACGATGTCCGTCACCTTGGCGCCGCGCGCCCGCATGGCGGTGAAGGCCGCGTGGCCGGGCGTGTCGATGAAGGTGATCTGGCCGTGCGAGGGCGAGGCGACCTGATAGGCGCCGATGTGCTGGGTGATGCCGCCGGCCTCGCCCGCCGCCACCTGGGTCGACCGGATGGCGTCAAGGAGCGAGGTCTTGCCGTGGTCGACGTGACCCATGATGGTCACGACCGGAGGCCGCGACACCAGCGTGGCAGGATCGTCGGCGGTATCGAACAATCCTTCCTCCACGTCGGATTCGGCGACGCGCTTGACGGTGTGGCCAAGCTCCTCGGCGATGAGCTGCGCCGAGTCGGCGTCGATGACGTCCGTGATCTTGAGCATCTGGCCCTGCTTCATCAGCATCGCGATGACGGTGCGCGCCGGTTCCGCCATGCGGTTGGCGAGTTCCTGGATGGTGATGAATTCCGGGATCGTGACCTCACGGGTCAGCTTGTCCTTGGGCTCGCTCCCGCCCAGCTCCTTCATCCGCCGCTTGGTACGGCGAACGAACGACGCCTTGGAATGCTCGCGGACTTCGTCGGCGCTGAATGCGGTCACGAGCGTCAAGCGCGGACGTCGCTTCTCGCCGCCGGCCGGTCGCGGCGCCTTGTTGGCGGGGGTGGCGGGACGCGCCGGGCTGCCAGGGCGGCGTGGACGCGGCGCTTCCTCTTCCTCGGGCTCTGTGATCTGCGTGCGCGCGAGCGCTCCGAGGGTCAGCTTCGGCTTGATCTCCTCCTCGCCCCCGCCAAAGCGCTTCTTGGCCTCCTGCTCGGCCTTGCGCTTGGCTTCCTCTTCGTGCCGTCGCCGATCGTCCTCCTCGCGCTTGCGCTCCTCGGCGGCCTCGCGTTCGGTGCGCTCGATGGCGTCGCGCAGCTCGCGGATCCGCGCCTGCTCCTCGGCGATTTTGCGCTCTTCGGCGTCCTTGAGGCGGGCGTCGGCCAGCGCGTGAACCCGGGCCTGCTGCTCCTCGGCGGTCAGGGTCTTGAGCACCAGCCCGGAGGGCTTGGCCGGCGCAGAAGAGGCCCCTTGGCCTCTGCCGGTGTGGGTGGGCGCGCTGGGGCGTTTGCTGGGGGGCGGCGCCAGCGGGGCGGCGGTCACTGTCGGCTCGGGCTTGCCCTTGCCGGGCGCACGGGTTTTGACCTTTTCGACCAGCACCTGCTTGGTGCGGCCATGGCTGAAGTTCTGGCGCACGACGCTCTGCTCGACGCCGCGCGCCTTCAGCGACAGCGTCTTGGTCGAGCCGACGCTCAACTTCTTTTCGCCAGTCTTTTCCGTCGTTTCAGCCATTCCGCTGCCAATTCCCGGGGGTTTCAGGACGGTTAATGATGCCGGTTCGAAAGCATTCGAGGCGCGCTACGCGCGCCAGAAATGCCTCGCTTTCGGAACCCGCAACCAGAACTGCGTGTACCACATTTGCCCGCCCGAATGCCAAATCCAATTGCGTGATAGCAAATGTACCTATGATAGCGATGTTTTCAGCGTCCGGCCGTTGCCGCAGGGTGGCGGCGAGCTTGCGAACACCATCTTGGGAGGCGTCGGAGGCGTGGATCAGGCCCGCGACCCGGCCCTGGCGGACCAGCGCCGCCTCGACCTTGGCGAAGCCGGTGACCGTCCGTCCCGCCTTGTGAGCCATTGCAAGCGCATCAAGTGCCGCCCGCTCCAGCAGCCGTTCGGTCGATTCAACAAGGTCGGGCGCCGCCCGTACCTCGCGCTTGAAGCTTCGGGCGAAGGCCTTGCGGGCCAGCGCGTTGCGCAATGCCGGCCGGGTTGCCGTGATCCAGATACCGCGTCCCGGCAAACGCCGCTTGAGATCCGGGACGACGGTGCCATCTGGGGCCAGCACAAAGCGGATCATGTCGGCGACCGGTGTTACCGCCCCGGTTGCCGCGCAGAACCGCTCGCCGCCGGGTTGGATCCGGCGCGGACCTTGGTCCAGTCCATTATCTTGATCTTGCGGTGGCGGCTGCATGCGTGTCCTCAGGCTTGACTCAGGCTTGCGCCTCGGTCGCCTCCGCCGCCTCGGCGGGAGCTTCCGGGGCCGGCGGCGGCGCGAGATCCTCTTCCTTGACCCAGCCGGCCTTGATGCGGGCCTGCATGATCAAAGCTTCGGCGTCCTCGCGGGTGAGCTCGAAGTCATGGAGGATGCCGGCATGCTTGACGGTCTCGCCGTCCTTGCGCTCGCTCCAGCCGATCAGGTCGTCGGTGACACAGCCGGCCAGGTCTTCGACCGATTTGATGCCATCCTGGCCGAGATCCACGAGCATCCTGGTGGTGACGCCGGGAACCTCCTTGAGCGCATCGTCGACGCCCAGCTCCTTGCGCTTGGCATCGAGCTCGCCTTCCTCCTTGTCCAGGAATTCGCGCGCGCGCGACTGCAGCTCTTGGGCGGTGTCCTCGTCGAAGCCCTCGATGCCGGCGAGCTCCTTCTCGTCGACCATGAGCAGCTCCTCGACCGACTTGAAGCCCTCCGAGGCAAGCAACTGGCCGACGACCTCGTCGACGTTGAGCGCCTCGATAAACAGCTTGGTGCGCTTCTCGAACTCGGCCTGCCGGTGCTCCGACTCTTCCTGCTCGGTGACGATGTCGATGTCCCAACCCGTCAGCTGCGACGCCAGCCGCACGTTCTGGCCGCGCCGGCCAATCGCGAGCGAGAGCTGCTGATCGGGCACGACGACCTCCATACGATGGCGATCCTCGTCGAGCACGACCTTGGCGACCTCGGCGGGCGCGAGCGCGTTGACCACGAAGTTGGCCGGGTCTGCGGTCCAGGGAATGATGTCGATCTTCTCGCCTTGCAGCTCGTTGACGACGGCCTGCACGCGCGACCCGCGCATGCCGACGCAGGCGCCGACCGGGTCGACCGAGGAATCGCGCGAGATCACCGCGATCTTGGCGCGTGAACCGGGATCGCGGGCGACCGACCTGACCTCGACGATGCCGTCGTAGATTTCCGGCACTTCCTGCGCGAACAGCTTGGCCA
>DAIUEP010000028.1:0-4026 GCA_036845065.1 Xanthobacteraceae bacterium
GGGCAAGCAGATCCGCATCGTGATCAGCGCCGGCGTCTCCGGCGGCTATAACGAATATGCGCGGCTTCTGGCCGCCCACATGGGCAATCACCTCGCCGGCAAGCCGGATTTCATCGTGCAGAGCATGCCGGGCGCGGGCGGGCTCCTCGCCACCAACTATCTGTTCGCCCAGGCACCGCAGGACGGCACCACGCTTGGCCTCATCCATTCGAGCGTGCCGCTCGCGCCCTTGTTCGGCACCCAGGGTGCGCGCTTCGAGGCGCAGAAATTCCAATGGATCGGCAGCATGGACCGCTCCGATGGTCCGTGCACCGCCTGGCACACCTCGCCGGCCAAGACCTGGGCCGACCTGCTGCGGACCCCGTTCATCGTCGGCTCATCCGGCGTCGGCTCGCAGATGGACATCTACCCGGCCATGCTCAACAAGCTGTTCGGCACCAAGATCAAGGTGATCGGCGGCTACAAGGATGGCGGCTCGATCTTCCACGCCATGGAGCGCGAGGAGATTCACGGCCGCTGCGGGCCGCAGCTCACCGCGCTGCGCTCGCTGCGCCCGCATTGGTTCACCGAGCGCAAGATCCTGATCCCGATCATGGTCAGCGAGCGCAGGAGCCGGGATTTTCCGGACGCGCCGACCGTCATGGAGTTTGCCAACGACGAGGCGACGCGCCAGCAGGTCCGCCTGCTGATCGTGACGCAGGATCTCGATCGTCCGGTGCTGGCGCCGCCCGGCGTGCCGGCCGAGCGCGTGAAGCTGTTGCGTGACGCCTTCAACGCCACCATGGCGGACTCGGCGTTCCGCGCCGACATCGACAAGCTGCGGCTGACGCTTGACTGGGTGGCGGGCGAGCAGGTGGCCAAGACCATCGCGGCGGCCTATGCGATGCCGCCTGATGTGGTGGCGGCCGCCAAGGAAACGATGGTCGGCAAGTAGTCGAACAGAACAATACACGGGAGGAATTCGATGGCAGAGCTGCAGGACGCCGATCTGATCAAGCGGCACGAGGCGGCGGAGGCGGACCCCGTCACCTTCAGCTATGCCAAGCCCGCTGGCGTCAACGCCGGCAAGGGCTTCGTCACGCTCGGCCGCAAAGATATCGTGCGCGGCGCGGTGCAGGTCGTGAAGAAGCACGGCGGCGAGAACAATCTGCACTACCACACCACGTCGGCGAGCTTCTGGATGGTGCTCAAGGGCCGCGTGCGCTTCTACGGGCCGGGCGACGTCCTGATCGGCGAATTCGGTCCGCACGAAGGCACCATCACGCCTCGCTATTCGCGCTACTGGTTCGAGAACGTCGGCGACGACGACCTCGAAATCCTGCAGGTGTCGGCGTTCGCCGAGGGCGGCAAGACCAGTGGCCGCACCGACGTGTCGGAGCAGCGCTTCAAGGTCGACACCGCCGAGCACTTCACCGCTACGACGACCGCCAAGGTCGGCTAGGCCGCCAGATGATGTGGCCTGCCTCGATCATTGTCGCGCTTGGGCTTGCAAGCCTGGCTCCGGCCCACGCGCAGGAGCCGTTCTACCGCGGCAAGACCATCCGCATCGTGATCTCGACCGGCGTCGCGGGCGGCTATGCCGAATATGCCCGCATCATCGCCGAGCACATGGGGCGCCATATCGCGGGCGGTCCGAATTTCATCGTGCAGAGCATGCCGGGCGCAGGCGGGCTCCTGGCCGCGAACTATCTCTACACGCAGGCGCCGCAGGACGGCACCACGATCGGGATCGTGCATTCGAGCGTGCCGCTGGCTTCGCTCTGGGGCAGCAAGGGCGTGCGTTTCGACACCCTCAAGTTCAACTGGCTCGGCAGTCTCGACCGGGTCGACGGCATGTGCATCTCCTGGCAGGCCTCGCCGATCCGGACCTGGGCCGACATGCTGTCGAAGGAGATGACGGTCGGTTCATCCGGCGCCGGCTCGCAGATGGAGACCTATCCGGCGATCCTCAACAAGCTGTTCGGCACCAAGATCAAGGTGATCGCGGGCTACAAGGATGGCGTCGCGGTCTATATCGCGATGGAGCGCGGCGAGCTCGATGGCCGCTGCGGCGGGCAGCTCACCGTGATCAAGTCGACGCGGCCGCACTGGCTCACCGAGCGCAAGATCCAGGTCCCGATCCTGATCGCGCACAAGCGCAGCCCGGAATTCCCCGATACGCCGACGGTGATGGAGTTCGTCAAGGACGAGCCGACGCGCCAGCAGCTCGATCTCGTCATGCTGACGCAGGGCCTCGACCGGCCGGTGATGCTGCCGCCCGGCGTGCCCGTCGAGCGGGTGAGGGAGCTGCGCGCGGCCTTCGACGCCACCATGGCGGATCCTGCGTTTCGCGCCGATATCGAGCGCCGGAGCCTGCATGTCGACCCGGTGCGCGGCGAGGAGATGGCCAAGGCGTTCGAGCGGGCGTTTGCGCTGCCGCCGGAGATCATAGCCGGTGCGCGTGAAATGATGGCAGGCCGGTAGGGTTGAACCGTGCGGGCCTCAGGAACGACTGATAGGGCAGGATTCCTGACCGAAAAGGACTTTGTCCCATGCTCGTCGCCACCACCAACGACCTCGCCGGCCACAAGATCGTCCGTCATCTCGGCGTCGTGCGCGGTATCGTCGTGCGCTCCCGCAGCATCGTGGGCAACGTCGGCGCCTCGATCCAGGCGCTGTTCGGCGGCAATATCACGCTCTATACGTCGCTGTGCGAGCAGGCGCGGGCGGATGCCTATGAGCTGATGGTCGCGCATGCCCAGGAGATGGGCGCCAACGCCGTCATCGCGATGCGTTATGACGCGAACGAGGTGGCGGCCGGCATCACCGAGGTGCTGGCCTACGGAACCGCCGTGGTGGCGACGCCGGTTCCCAACTGATCGGGTGCTGACGCTTACTGACGCCGGCGCACTTGCATTGCGGCGCGTGTTCATGCACCTGTGGCCCGCCTCGCGGCACGCTTAGGAGTGTAGCTCAACTGGCTAGAGCACCGGTCTCCAAAACCGGGGGTTGGGGGTTCGAGTCCCTCCACTCCTGCCAGGGCAGGGCAAGAGCCAACATCAACGAAACACAGCTTTATCTTGGCCCGGGCTCTGGGACACGGCCCCGTGGTATCTTGACCATTGGGCAGGGAGACCGTATCTGAAGCTCCGAGGGGCCCGGCCGGGCCAGTTGACGGGCCGGCTAAACCACGAGAACTCTTAACGCTCTTTGCCGTAGGGTCGAAAAACTGATCCGGGCGGCGGGGGTTTATTGCCGTTTGGCGGCCGAATCCATGTCAGTGAATCACCCATGTCAGTGAATCCATGAAAGTCAGTCCGTTCAAGTTCTTGCAGGAGGTGCGAGCCGAGGGCCAGAAGGTCACTTGGCCGTCGCGGCGCGAAACCGCGATCACCACCGCCATGGTTTTCATCATGACAGCGGTTGCGGCGGTCTTTTTTCTGTTCGCGGACCAAATCATGCGGATGGTTGTGACCTTCGTGCTGAGTATCGGCGGATGAACGGGCGAACGGATACGGCCATGAGCAAGCGCTGGTACATCGTGCAGGCCTACTCGAACTTCGAGAACAAGGTCGCGGAGTCGATCCGGGAGCAGGCCAAGCAGCGCCACCTCGAGCACCTGTTCGACGAGATCATGGTGCCGAAGGAGAAGGTGGTCGAGGTGCGGCGCGGCCGCAAAGTCGATGCCGAGCGCAAGTTCTTCCCCGGCTACGTGCTGGTGAAGATGGAGCTCTCCGACGAGGCCTACCATCTGATCAAGAACACCCCCAAGGTGACCGGCTTCCTCGGCGCCGACAACAAGCCGTTCCCGATCTCGGACGCCGAAGCGCAGCGCATCCTGCATCAGGTGCAGGAAGGCATCGAGCGGCCGAAGCCGTCGGTCTCGTTCGAAGTGGGCGAGCAGGTCCGCGTCTCGGACGGTCCGTTCGCCTCCTTCAACGGCACCGTGGAGGAAGTCGACGACGCGCGCTCGCGCATCAAGGTCGCGGTGAGCATTTTCGGCCGGCCGACGCCGGTCGAGCTGGAGTTCGGACAGGTGGAGAAGCT
>DAIUEP010000028.1:4126-30816 GCA_036845065.1 Xanthobacteraceae bacterium
GCATTTTCGGCCGGCCGACGCCGGTCGAGCTGGAGTTCGGACAGGTGGAGAAGCTCTAACCGTCCGGCAACGCGTGGGAGGTGAGGCGGCCGCCAACCGCCAAGATCCGCACCACAAGAGGAGTGAGACATGGCAAAGAAAGTCACTGGTTTTCTAAAATTGCAGGTGCCGGCCGGCTCGGCCAACCCTTCGCCGCCGATCGGTCCCGCGCTCGGCCAGCGCGGCCTCGCCATCATGGACTTCTGCAAGCAGTTCAATGCGCAGACCGCCAAGATGGAAAAGGGGATGCCGATCCCGGTCGTGATCACGACCTATGCGGACCGGTCCTTCTCCTTCGAGCTGAAGACACCCCCGGTGTCGTACTTCATCAAGAAGGCGGCCAAGCTCGAAAGCGGCTCGAAGACGCCCGGCCGCGACAAGGCCGGCGCGATCACGCCCACGCAGGTGCGCGAGATCGCCGAGCAGAAAATGAAGGACCTCAACTGCGATTCCATTGAATCGGCCATGAAGATGGTCGCCGGGTCCGCCCGTTCGATGGGCATCGAGGTCAGGGAGTAATCGCCATGCCAAAGCTTGCAAAGAGGACGGCCAAGGCCCGCGAAGGCGTCGACCGCGAGAAGCTCTACTCGATCGACGACGCGGTGAAGATGGTCAAGGAACGCGCCAAGGCGAAGTTCGACGAGACCATCGAGGTGGCGATGAATCTCGGTGTCGATCCGCGGCACGCCGATCAGATGGTGCGCGGCGTGGTGCTGCTGCCGAACGGCTCCGGCCGCAGCGTGCGAGTGGGCGTGTTCGCGCGCGGCGCCAAGGCCGACGAAGCGCGGGCGGCGGGCGCCGATGTGGTCGGCGCCGAGGATCTGGTCGAAAAGGTGCAGGGCGGCACGATTGATTTCGACCGCTGCATCGCGACGCCCGACCTCATGCCGCTGGTCGGTCGGCTCGGCAAGGTGCTGGGCCCGCGTGGCATGATGCCCAATCCCAAGGTCGGGACGGTCACCATGGACGTCACCGGCGCGGTCAAGGGCGCCAAGGGCGGCTCGGTCGAGTTCCGCGTCGAGAAGGCCGGCATCGTCCAGGCCGGTGTCGGCAAGGCGTCGTTCGCCGCCGAGAAGCTGGTGCAGAACATCAAGGCGTTCGCCGACGCGGTGCAGAAGGCGAAGCCCGCGGGCGCCAAGGGCACGTTCATCAATCGCGTGGCGGTGTCCTCGACCATGGGCCCGGGCGTGAAGGTCGAGCCGGCCTCGCTGTTCCCGCAGCAGGGCTGATGATCGCTTTATCGCTGAAATGATCGACGGCCGGCGCGGTGACGCGCCGGCCGCTTGCGCAAGTTCGTTCAGCCGAATTCAATGCCGGCATAGATGTCCGCAAGCGGAAGATCGAGGCCGAGCGACGGAAGGCTGATCGCGGCGCTTGCGCCGGCGATCACCTGGGGCCCAGGTTGTCCTGGGACCTTGATGTAGATCCAAGCCTTGACCTCGTCTTGCGACAGAACGAGATAGGCAGCGAGGCTCGGCAGCCGCAGATACTCTGCAGCCTTGTCGCCGAGGTCGAGCGTCGCCGACGAGGGCGAAAGCACTTCCGCGATCAGGACCGGCGCCGTGGCTGTCAGCGCTCGCTGACCGCCGACGGAATCCACAATGGCATCCGGATAGCGCAGGCTCCCAGGTCCGACATCAACGGCGAGGTCGGAGCCCAGAACCACCCACCTTGTCACGTCGATCCGCGCCCATAATGCGCGCATGAGCTGGCTGGCGATGAGCGCATGCGTCTTGGATCCGCCAACCATCATGATGACGCGGCGCTCCACCAGCTCGAATCGCCCCTCGCGCCCGTTGGCCCAGGCCAGAAACGCCTCTTTGTCCATTGGCACGCGCGGTTGGACATTCATGGGTGCCTCATGGCTCACATTGTAGGGATGTTGGCGCCCGGAAAACAGCTTCAAGTCCAGGGCACCTCACTCCGCCCCGCCGGCCACAGAGACCTGCACGCCAGCGAGAAGACGCCGCCGCCTTTCCACCTTGGCCCGCGTCGGCGGTTCGCCTACGCGTGACAATATATCGCGCGGCGCCCAGAGCAGTGCATTGGACTTGCCTGCAACGCCCAAACGGGAGCAATCTATTCTCCAGGGCCGGTGCGGAGAATGCCGGTCAACGGAACAATTGGAGGAGACACGCTCATGAGCAAGCATGACGAAGCTCGCCGTGCATTTCTGGTTGGCGCGGCGGTAGGGGCGGGGGCGGCGGCCAGCGCGGCGCTGGTGCCTGACGCGCTCGCACAGCAACCCCAGCAGCCGGCGGCGACGACCGCCGCGGCGCCCGGCCATGATCATGCGCCCGGGGGCGGCTATGGCGCATGGCTCAACGTCGATGAGTCCGCGGCGATCAAGGCGTTCGCCGAGCGGCTGATGCCGGGCGCGCCGGGCAAGCCGGGCGCGACCGACGCCAACGTGCTCAACTACATCGACCTCGCGCTCGCCGGCGCTTATTCGGACCAGCGCGACTTCTACCGGCGCGGCATCGCCCAGCTCGAGGCCTATTGCCAGGCGACCTACAAGGAGCCGTTCGCAAAGCTGACCCCTGCGCGCCAGGACGAGGTCATCACCGCGCTCGAACAGGGCAAGGCCACCGGCTTCACCTGGCCGAGCCCGCAGGCCTTCTTCAACACGCTGCGCACGCACACCATCGAAGGCATGTTCGCCGACCCGGTCTATGGCGGCAACAAGGACTTCGCCGGCTGGCGGCTTGTCGGCTTCCCCGGCGCCCACCCGGCTTTCACGCCGGCCGACATGTCGAGCAAGGACGCCTTCGCGGGCGGCGTGCTCATCGGCTTGCAGGGCCAGGCCCCCGTAAGGAGGAGCTGAGCCATGGCAACGGAAAAAACGGATGTCGTCATTGTCGGCGTCGGCGCCGCCGGTGGCATTCTCGCGGCCGAGCTCGGCAAGGCCGGCATGAAAGTGATTGGTCTCGAGCGCGGGCTGCGCTTGAAGACCGAGGACTTCGCGCCGCAGGACGAGCTGCGCTACTTCCAGCGCCAGGACCTGCGCCCAGACCCGAAGCGTCAGCCGATCACCTGGCGGCCTAATACGGGCGCGCGCGCGACCCCGATCCCGACCCAGAGCTACGGCAATCAGGCGGGCGGCGGCACGGTCCACTATGGCGCCGTCTCATGGCGCTTCCATGAAGATGACTTCCGAGTGCGCTCGCAGACGATTGAGCGCTATGGCGCGTCGGCCATCCCGGAGGATTCCTCCGTCATCGACTGGCCGGTGAGCTACGCCGAGCTCGAGCCCTACTACGACCGCGCCGAATACGAGATTGGCGTCTCGGGCAAGGCCGGCAACCTGCAAGGCAAGAAGATCGACGGCGGCAACGTGTTCGAGGCGCCGCGCAAGCGGGAGTTCCCGCTGCCGGCGCTGCAGGCGGATCAGGTCGGCTTCAATTTCGACGCGGCCGCCAAGAAGCTTGGCCTGCACCCGTTCTCGACGCCGCGCGCGATCCTCTCGCAGCCCTACAAGGGGCGGCCGTCCTGCAGCTATTGCGGGTTCTGCCAGGGCTTTGGCTGCCACATCGGCGCCAAGTCATCGATCCTGGTGTCGGTGCTGCCGGAGGCCGACAAGACCGGCAACTTCAAGCTTATCACCGGCGCGATGTGCTATCGCGTGAACACCGACAACAGCGGCCGGGCGACCGGCGTGTCGTACTACGGGCCCGACGGCTCCGCCGACAACACGATCGAAGCCGAGATCGTGATTGTCGCACCGTTCATCTACGACGCGGTGCGGCTGTTGCTGCTCTCGAAGACGGACCGCTTTCCGAACGGGCTCGCCAATTCGAGCGGGCACCTCGGGCGGCACATCATGTCACATCTCGGCACGCGCGGGTTCGCCGCGTTCGACGATCGCCACGTCAACGTCTACATGGGGCCGAGCGCGCAGAAGCACACGCTCGACGACTTCAACGCCGACAACTTCGATCACAAGGATTTGGGCTTCATCCGCGGCGCGCAGATCTCCGCGGGTCCCGCCGGCCTCGAAGGCGGACCGATCGCCAGCGCCATGAACATGCCGCCGCCTCCCGGCGTTCCGCGCTGGGGCGCCGGCTACCGCGACTTCTTCGCCAAGTACTATACGCGGCACCTCGCTCTGACCGGGCAGACCGAGAACCTGCCCTATGCCGACCAGACCATCGATCTCGATCCCAACATCCGCGACGCCTTTGGACTGCCGGCGCCGCGCATGACCTATGACTGGCGGCGGCCGAACGAGGTGAAGCGGGTCGAGTTCATCAACGCCAAGCTGCAGGAAATCGGCCGCGCGATGGGGGCTGCGCAGGTGTGGACCGCGCCAGCCAGTCCGGGCTCGCCCGGCTCGCATCACCAGGGCGGCGTGCGCATGGGCAGCAATCCGCGCGAGTCGGTTGTCAACAAATACGCACAGACCTGGGACATCCCCAATCTGTTCGTCATCGGCAGCGCGAACTTTCCGACCTCGGCTGGCTACAACCCGACGCTCACGATCCAGGCGCTCGCTTTCCTGACTGCCGATGCGATCGTGAACAAATACAAGAAGAATCCGGGCAAGCTGATCTAGCGAACCTGCAAAGCAAGACCGCGGAACTCGGGAGCACCCCGAGTTTCGCTACTGAGCAAAAAAGAGTCGCAGCCGGGGAGGACACGGGAATGGCAACCGAAAAAGCGGATGTGGTGATCGTCGGCGTCGGCGCGGCCGGCGGCGTTCTCGCGGCCGAACTCGGCAAGGCCGGCATGAAAGTGATCGGGCTCGAGCGCGGCCCGCGTTTGAAGACCTCAGACTTCGCGCCGCAAGACGAGCTGCGCTACTTCCAGCGCCAGGACTTGCGCCCGGACGTCAAGCGCCAGCCAGTCACCTGGCGCGCGAACCCGAACACGCGCTCGCGGCCGCTGCAGACCATGAGCTACGGCAACCAGGCCGGCGGCGGCACCGTCCACTACGGCGCCGTGTCGTGGCGCCTGCACGAGGACGATTTCCGCACCCGCACCAAGACGATCGAGCGCTACGGAGCAGCGGCGATCCCGGAGGATTCCTCGCTGATCGACTGGCCGATGAGCTACGCCGAGCTGGAGCCCTACTACGACCGCGCCGAATACGAGATTGGCGTCTCCGGCAAGGCGGGCAATCTGCAGGGCCGCAAGATCGCAGGCGGCAACGTATTCGAGGCGCCGCGCAAGCGCGAGTTTCCGCTGCCGCCGCTGATCGCCGATCAGTCCGGCGTGGTGTTCGATGCCGCCGCCAACAAGCTCGGCTGGCACCCGTTCCCGACGCCGCGCGCGATCCTCTCGCAGCCCTACAACGGCCGGCCGGCCTGCAGCTATTGCGGGTTCTGCCAGGCCTTCGGCTGCCACGTCGGCGCCAAGTCCTCGATCCTGGTGACCAAGCTGCCGGAGGCGGACGCCACCGGCAACTTCAAGCTCATCACCGGGGCGATGTGCTATCGCGTGAACACCGACAACAGCGGCCGGGCGACCGGCGTGTCCTACTATGGGCCCGACGGCTCTTCCGACAATACGATCGAGGCCGAGATCGTCATTGTCTCGCCCTTCATCTACGACGCAACGCGGCTGCTACTGCTGTCGAAGACCGAGAAGTTTCCCAACGGTCTTGCCAATTCCAGCGGCCACCTCGGCAAGCACCTGATGACCCACATCCGGGCGCGCGTGTTCGTCGCGTTCGACGACCGCCACGTCAATGTCTACATGGGTCCGAGCGCGCAGAAGCACAGCATCGACGACTGGAACGGCGACAACTTCGACCACAAGGACTTGGGCTTCATTCTCGGCTCGCAGATTTCGGTTGGGCCCGCAGGGCTCGAAGGCGGGCCGATCGCGGCCGCCATGGGCATGCCGCCGCCGCCCGGCATGCCGCAATGGGGCGCCGCCTATCGCGACTTCCTGGCGAAATACTACACGCGCCACACTGTCATCGCGGCGCAGATCGAAGATCTGCCCTATGCGCACCAGACCATCGATCTCGATCCGGATGTGCGCGACGCCTGGGGGCTGCCGGCGCCGCGCATGACCTACGACTGGCGCAGGCCCAACGAGCTCAAGCGCACGGAATTCATCATCAAGAAGATGGAGGAGATGGCGCGCGCGTCGGGGGCCACGCATGTGTGGCGCACGCCCGAGGGCTCGGGCGCGCCGGGCGGCCACCACGAGGGCGGTTGCCGCATGGGCAGCGATCCGAAGAATTCGGTCGTCAACAAATACGGGCAAAGCTGGGACATCCCCAACCTGTTCGTCGTGGGCAGCGCCAACTTCCCGTCGCAGTCGAGCTTCAATCCGACGCTCACCATCCAGGCGCTGGCCTATATGACGGCGGACGCGATCGTGAACCGCTACCGGAAGAGCCCGGGCCCGCTGATCTGACATGCCGTGGCTGCGGGACCCCATCGGGTCCCGTTGCTTTTCCAGCCCTCGCGGCATCTGAGCCATGCGGCTAGGATATGAGCGATAAGCAGAATTTGTGATAATCGGCGTTACCGAGGAAACCGCAACTGGGAGATCTGCCATGGCCAAGCGACCGAAAATCCGCCATCTCGCCATCATCACGCTCGACCCCGAGCGCCTGGCCAAGTTCTACGAGCAGACCTTCGAGATGACCCGGCTGCCCGCCAAGGGAGCCAGTGGAAGCAAAGCGATCTACATGACCGACGGCTACATCACGCTGGCGCTGCTTGAGAACAAGTCCGAGGGCAAGCCGTCCGGCCTCAATCATTTCGGTTTTGAGGTCGAGGACCACGACGAGATCACCACCCGACTGGTGAAGAATGGCGTAAAGACCCCGGCCAAGCGGCCGGCCGACCGGCCCTATGCGGAGACCCGCGCGACCGATCCCGACGGCAACAACTTCGACATCTCGGTCAAAGGCTTCGGGTCCGAGGAAGTGAGCGCGAAACCGCGCAAGGAACCGGCGACGGTCTGAGCCTTCCGACACATCCCGAATGAGAGGAGGCGGCCGCCGCGGGGCTAGTGCCCCGCGTCCGAAGTTCGTGATACGTCGCAGCACCACTCTGACACGAACTTCGGAAGCAAAGGGGCACTAGCAAATCTACGAGTCCAGTGCCGCTTTTTCGATTTGAAGTTCCTAACCGAGCTTGCCGCAACTGTTATAGGAACTTCAAATCGGCGGCACTGGCCGCGCCGGAAAAACATGTGCGTACGGAGTTGAAGAAATGGCCCGGCAGGAGCATTGCGACATCATTGTCATCGGCGGCGGCAGCGCCGCGCATGAGGCCGCCGTCGCGGCGCGCGAGGCCGGGGCCGAGCGGATCATCATGCTGGAGAAGGCGCCGGAACCGGAGTTTGGCGGCAACGCGCGCTATTCTCACACCGGCTTTCGCTTCGTCTACGACGGCGGCCGCGAGATCCGGCATTTCATCGAGATCGATGACGCGACCTTCAGCACCTTCGTGATGCCGCCCTATACGCGCGAGAACTTCCTCGCCGACCTCAACCGCGTCACCGAGGGCCGCATCGATCAGGAGCTGGCGACGTTCCTGGTCGACAAGTCCAACGAGTCGCTGCGCTGGATGCGAGAGAAGGGCATTCGTTTCGAGCACGAGAAGCCGGTCCCGGTCAAAGGCAAGAAGTACTTCGAGCCGGGCGCGGTGATCCACACCGTCGGCGGCGGGCTCGGCCAGCTCCTGCAGTGGCGCGAGATCGCAGCCCGCATGGGAATCGAGATCCGCTACGAGTCCAAGGTTGCGGGCTTTCACGGCAATGAGCGCCACATCGAGGGCGTGCGCGTGCTTACGCCGGAGGGCGAATACGATCTGCTGGGCCGCGCGGTGATCTGCTGCAGCGGTGGCTTCCAGGCGAGCGCCGAGATGCGCGCGCGCTATCTCGGGCCGTTCGGCGATCTGATGCGGGTGCGCGGCAGCAAGCACGACACCGGTGAGGTGCTCAACATGTTGATCGCGCTCGGCGCCATGACGGCCGGTCACTGGCAGGGCGCGCACGCGACGCCGATCGGCGCGGAGTCGCAGGACGGCGCCATTCCGCTGCGCCCGGATGGCCACGGCAACTCGGCCAACCGCTACGAATACAAGTTCGGCATCTCAGTGAACACGCTCGGCCAGCGCTTCTATGACGAAGGCGAGACCAAGCACTCCTACACCTATGCCAAGACCGGGCGTGCCGTGCTGGCGCAGCCGCGCGGGCTTGCCCATCAGATATTCGACGACACCGGCTTCCGGCTGTTCCGCGAAGGCGCCTATGTCGACGCCAAGGGCTTCGAGGCCAATACGATCGCCGAGCTTGCCGGCAAGATCGGGCTTGCGCCGGAGGTCCTGGTCCACACCGTCGAGGAGTTCAACGCCGCCTGCCGCGAGGACGTCGCGTTTGATCCCGGCAACATGGACGGCAAGTGCACGGTCGGGATCACGCCCCGGAAGTCGAACTGGGCGGTGAAGATCGAGAAGCCGCCGTTCCGCGCCTATCCGATCGTGTGCGGGATCACCTTCACGTTCGGCGGGCTGAAGATCAACACGCGGGCCGAGGTGCTCAGCACGGCCGGAAGCCCGATCCGGGGGCTCTATGCATCAGGGGATGTCGTCGGCCTGTTCTTCCACAATTATCCGGGCAACACCGGGCAGACCCGCAACGTCGTCTTCAGCCGGGTCGCCGGGCGGGAGGCGGCTGGACGCAACCGGTAAAAAAGCACCATTTTGGCGGGGGCTTGGCAAAGTCCCTCAAACCCACTAGATACTGGTCCTCAGGGCGTGCCGAAGCAGTTGGTCGGCGCGCCTTTGCGCGTCCCTCAATTAGCCAAGGTGGCCAGCCTTAGAACCCATCCTCGCGGATTAGTCTAAGGTGAGCAAAGACTTATGGCTGGGTGGGGCGGTGCGCGAGGATCCGGCGCAAGCCGGATAGTCCTGTCCGAGACTGCAGGCGTCACTGGCTTTGGCCTCAATGGCCTCGGTCGCTGGCTTAATCTCCTGCATAGATGGGTCGACACGGATTTCGGGCACGTTTCCTTGACGGGAGCTTGTCCGCGCGACCGGTTCGAACCTCGGGTGTGCGTGAGCGCATCTCACGGCAGGGCGTCGAAACGTCGTCCCAACCCGCTCGTCGGGGCGAGGCGGCAGGTCGCAACCGGCGGTTCCGCATTTTGTGCGGCCGCCAAACCGGAAAGAGCTTGCTGTGGATCGAGCGGCTAAGAAAGAGCTCGTCACGACGCTCAACGGTGTCTTCAAGGGCACCAATGTCGTGGTCGTCGCTCAAAATTCTGGCCTCACCGTGGCCCAGATGCAGAACCTGCGCAAGCAGATGAAGCAGGCGGGCGCGGCCGTGAAGGTCACGAAGAACCGGCTCGCCAAGATCGCTCTCGACGGCACCGACGCAGCCGTGGTCATCCCCTTGCTCAAGGGGCCGACCGTGATCGCCTATTCGGGCGATCCGATCGCTGCGCCGAAGGTCGCCACCGACTTCGCCAAGGCGCACGAGAAGTTCGTGATCCTGGGCGGGGCGATGGGCAAGACCGCGCTCGACCAGAACGGCGTCAAGGCGCTTGCCGCGCTGCCGTCGCTCGACGAGTTGCGGGCCAAGATCGTCGGCCTCATCCAGGCGCCGGCGACCAAGATTGCCCAGGTGATCACCGCGCCGGCGGCGAAAGTCGCTCGGGTGGTGTCGGCCTATGCCAACAAGGGCGAGGCGGCGTAAGCCCCTTCGCAAACTCGACTGGTTCGAACCGATAGGACATGAACGATGGCTGATCTGCAAAAAATCGTCACTGATCTCTCGAGCCTCACCGTGCTGGAAGCGGCGGAGCTCGCGAAGATGCTGGAAGAGAAGTGGGGCGTGTCGGCGGCGGCTGCGGTTGCCGTGGCGGCCGCTCCGGGCGCTGCCGCCGCGCCGGTCGAGGAGAAGACCGAGTTTACGGTCATGCTCGCCGCGATCGGCGACAAGAAGATCGAGGTGATCAAGGAAGTGCGTGCCGCGACTGGTCTCGGCCTCAAGGAAGCCAAGGACCTGGTCGAAGCCGCGCCCAAGGCCGTCAAGGAAGGCATTCCGAAGGACGAGGCCGAGAAGATCAAAGCCGCCCTCGAGAAGGTCGGCGCCAAGATCGAGCTCAAGTAGGGATGAGCGGCTCGGGGCGGCGACGGCCGGTCGCGGCCGTTGTGACGCAGGCGCGCCGAGCAGGGCCTGTTTTGGGGCCAAACAAAACTTGGTGATTTCGGACATGCGTCTGAAATCACCACTCTATCCGCCTTGCGGCGGGTTCTTAGCGTTGGTTCGGCAAGAGTTCGAATCGCGTAAAACGAGCGGAGACTTCGACGCCTGTCCGGACGGTCGCGATGGATTGCGGCCTTCCGGAGAGTCGTCCCGGTCCCGACGGGTCCGACAGAGAGAGGCGAGATGGCAGCGCAGACATTCACAGGTCGCAAGCGCGTTCGTAAGTTTTTCGGGAAGATCCAGGAAGTCGCAGAGATGCCGAACCTCATCGAGGTTCAGAAGGCATCCTATGACCAGTTTCTCCTGGTGCAGGAGCCGGTGGGCGGGCGGCCCGACGAGGGCCTGCAGGCCGTTTTCAAATCGGTGTTCCCGATCTCCGATTTCTCCAACACGTCGATGCTCGAATTCGTCAAGTACGAGTTCGAAGCGCCGAAATACGACGTCGACGAGTGCCGTCAGCGCGGCATGACCTTCGCGGCCCCGCTCAAGGTCACGCTGCGGCTGATCGTGTTCGATATCGACGAGGAAACCGGCGCGCGTTCGGTCAAGGACATCAAGGAGCAGGATGTCTACATGGGCGACATTCCGCTCATGACCAACAACGGCACCTTCATCGTCAACGGCACCGAGCGGGTGATCGTCAGCCAGATGCACCGCTCGCCCGGCGTGTTCTTCGACCACGACAAGGGCAAGACGCACTCCTCCGGCAAGCTGCTGTTTGCGGCGCGCATCATTCCGTATCGCGGCTCGTGGCTCGACATCGAGTTCGACGCCAAGGACATCGTCTACGCGCGCATCGACCGACGCCGGAAGATTCCGGTGTCGTCGCTGCTCTATGCGCTCGGCATGGACGCTGAGGAAATCCTCAACACCTTCTACCGCAAGATCCCCTACAAGCGGCAGAAGGACGGCTGGCGCGTGCCGTTCGACGCCAACCGCTTCCGCGGCTACAAGGCGATCAACGATCTGGTCGACGCCGACAGCGGCAAGGTCGTGCTCGAGGCTGGCAAGAAGCTGACCGTGCGGTCGGCTCGCCAACTCGCCGAGAAGGGTCTCAAGGCGCTGCGCATGACCGATCAGGAGCTGATCGGCCACTACATCGGCGAAGACCTGGTCAACGCCAAGACCGGCGAAATCTTCGTGGAGGCCGGCGAGGAGATCACCGAGAAGAATCTCAAGGTCCTCAACGAGGCCGGTTACAAGGAGCTGCCGCTCCTCGACATCGACCACGTCAACATCGGCGCCTACATCCGCAACACGCTCTCGGTCGACAAGAACATGACGCGCGAGGACGCGCTGTTCGACATCTACCGGGTGATGCGGCCGGGCGAGCCGCCGACGCTCGACACCGCGCAGTCGATGTTCCAATCGCTGTTCTTCGATTCCGAGCGCTACGACCTGTCCGCGGTCGGCCGCGTGAAGATGAACATGCGGCTAGAGCTCGATGCGCCCGACACCATGCGGGTGCTGCGCAAGGACGACATCCTCGCGGTGGTCAAGACGCTGGTCGATCTGCGCGACGGCAAGGGCGAGATCGACGATATCGACCACCTCGGCAACCGGCGTGTGCGCTCGGTCGGCGAGCTGATGGAGAACCAATATCGTATCGGCCTCCTGCGCATGGAGCGCGCGATCAAGGAGCGCATGTCGTCGGTCGATATCGACACGGTGATGCCGCAGGACCTGATCAACGCCAAGCCGGCGGCGGCGGCGGTGCGCGAGTTCTTCGGCTCCTCGCAGCTCTCGCAGTTCATGGACCAGACCAACCCGCTCTCCGAGATCACGCACAAGCGGCGGCTCTCGGCGCTGGGGCCGGGCGGTCTCACGCGCGAGCGCGCGGGCTTCGAGGTGCGCGACGTGCATCTGACCCACTACGGGCGCATCTGCCCGATTGAGACGCCGGAAGGGCCGAACATCGGTCTGATCAACTCGCTCGCGACCTATGCGCGCGTGAACAAGTACGGCTTCGTCGAGACACCCTATCGCAAGGTTAAAGACGGCCGTGTGACGGACGAGGTGATCTATCTCTCCGCCATGGAGGAGTCGCGCTACACGGTGGCGCAGGCGAACGCGCCGATCGACAGCCGCGGCCGCCTCACCGAGGACCTGATCGTCTGCCGCCACGCCGGTGAGGTGGAGATGATCTCGCCCGACAAGGTCGACTTCATGGACGTGTCGCCGAAGCAGCTCGTATCGGTGGCGGCGGCGTTGATTCCGTTCCTGGAGAATGACGACGCCAACCGCGCGCTGATGGGCTCCAACATGCAGCGGCAGGCAGTGCCGCTGGTGCGAGCCGAGGCGCCGTTCGTCGGCACCGGCATGGAAGGCGTGGTGGCGCGCGACTCCGGCGCCGCCATCGGAGCACGGCGCACCGGCGTCATCGACCAGGTCGACGCCACCCGCATCGTGGTGCGCGCGACCGAGGAGGCCGATCCGTCGAAGTCGGGCGTCGACATCTACCGGCTGCAGAAGTTCCAGCGCTCGAACCAGAACACCTGCATCAACCAGCGTCCGCTGGTGAAGGTCGGCGACGCGGTCAAGAAGGGCGACATCATCGCGGACGGTCCGTCAACCGAGCTCGGCGAGCTCGCTCTCGGCCGCAACGTGCTGGTCGCGTTCATGCCGTGGAACGGCTACAACTTCGAGGACTCGATCCTGCTCTCCGAGCGTATCGTCAAGGACGACGTCTTCTCCTCGATCCATATCGAGGAGTTCGAGGTGATGGCGCGCGACACCAAGCTCGGGCCCGAGGAAATCACCCGCGACATCCCGAACGTGTCGGAAGAGGCGCTCAAGAACCTCGACGAGGCGGGTATCGTCTATATTGGCGCCGAGGTGCGCGCCGGCGACATTCTCTGCGGCAAGATCACGCCCAAGGGCGAGAGCCCGATGACGCCGGAAGAGAAGCTCCTGCGCGCGATCTTCGGCGAGAAGGCCTCCGACGTGCGCGACACCTCGCTGCGGGTGCCGCCCGGCGTGCAGGGCACCGTCGTCGAGGTGCGGGTGTTCAACCGCCACGGCGTCGAGAAGGACGAGCGCGCGCTCGCCATCGAGCGCGAGGAGATCGAGCGGCTCGCCAAGGACCGCGACGACGAGCAGGCGATCCTCGATCGCAACGTCTACGGGCGTCTCGCCGAGATGCTGGAGAACCGGCAGGGCATCGCGGGCCCCAAGGGATTCAAGAAGGACTCCAAGATCACGCGCGCGATCCTGGAAGAGTATCCGCGCGCCCAGTGGTGGCAGTTTGCCTCGCCGAACGACAAGCTGATGGCCGAGATCGAGGCCATCCACAAACAGTACGACGAGAGCAAGAAGCGGCTCGAGCAGCGCTTCCTCGACAAGGTCGAGAAGCTGCAGCGCGGTGACGAGCTGCCGCCCGGCGTGATGAAGATGGTCAAGGTCTTCGTCGCGGTGAAGCGCAAGATCCAGCCCGGCGACAAGATGGCCGGCCGCCACGGCAACAAGGGCGTGGTGTCGAAGATCGTGCCGCAGGAGGACATGCCGTTCCTCGCCGACGGCACGCCGGTCGACGTCGTGCTCAACCCGCTCGGCGTGCCGAGCCGGATGAACGTCGGTCAGATCCTCGAGACCCATCTGGGCTGGGCTTGCGCCGGCCTGGGGCTCAAGATCGGTCAGGCGGTCGATGTCTACAACAGCAAGCGCGACCTGCGCCCGCTCAAGGATATCCTGAAGAAGGTGTACGGCGACGAGGAGACCATCAAGTCGCTGGGCGAGCAGGAGCTGGTCGAACTGGGCGGCAATCTGCGTCACGGGGTGCCGATCGCGACACCGGTGTTCGACGGCGCCAAGGAAGCCGACATCGAGAAGATGCTTGATCTTGCCGGGCTCGATCACTCCGGCCAGGTCACTCTGCACGACGGCCGCACGGGCGACGCTTTCGATCGCAAAGTGACGGTGGGCTACATCTATATGCTCAAGCTGCACCACCTGGTCGACGACAAGATCCACGCGCGTTCGATCGGCCCCTACAGCCTCGTCACCCAGCAACCGCTGGGCGGCAAGGCGCAGTTCGGCGGCCAGCGTTTCGGCGAAATGGAGGTGTGGGCGCTCGAAGCCTACGGCGCCGCCTATACGCTGCAGGAAATGTTGACCGTGAAGTCGGACGACGTTGCCGGCCGCACCAAGGTCTACGAGGCGATCGTACGCGGCGACGACACGTTCGAAGCGGGCATTCCGGAAAGCTTCAACGTGCTGGTCAAGGAGATGCGGTCCCTCGGCCTCAATGTCGACCTGCACAATTCCAAGCAGGGGCGTGCCGAGGGAACGGCCGAGGCGGCCGAGTAGCCAGGGGTCTCAATGCCGGATGGCAGAGGTCCAATTGCGGTGGCGGACAAGGTGACGGGCAACCGTCGCCGTCCGCCATACGCCGCTTGAAACCGATCAAGACTCCAAACGGAGACGACAATGAACCAAGAAATTATGAACCTTTTCAGCCCGCAAGTGCCGGCTCAGGTCTTTGACCAGATCCGGATTTCGATCGCGAGCCCGGAGAAGATTCTGTCCTGGTCGTACGGCGAGATCAAGAAGCCGGAGACGATCAACTACCGCACCTTCAAGCCCGAGCGTGACGGCCTGTTCTGCGCGCGCATCTTCGGGCCGATCAAGGACTACGAGTGCTTGTGCGGCAAGTACAAGCGCATGAAGTACAAGGGCATCATCTGCGAGAAGTGCTCGGTCGAGGTGACGCTCTCGCGCGTGCGGCGCGAGCGTATGGGCCACATCGAGCTGGCCGCGCCGGTCGCCCACATCTGGTTCCTCAAGTCGCTGCCCTCGCGCATCGGGCTTCTGCTCGACATGACGCTGAAGGACCTCGAGCGGATTCTCTATTTCGAATACTACGTCGTGCTCGAGCCGGGCACGACCGCGCTCGAGATGCGCCAGCTCCTGAGCGAGGATGAGTATCTCAAGGCGCAGGAGGAGCTCGGGGCCGACAGCTTCACCGCCAAGATCGGCGCGGAAGCGATCCGCGACATGCTCGCCGAGCTCGACCTCAACAAGATGCAGGGCGATCTGCGCGCCGAGATTGGGGAATCCGATTCCGACGCCAAGAAGAAGAAGCTCGCCAAGCGGCTCAAGATCGTCGAGGCGTTCCAGCAGTCCGGCAACCGGCCGGAATGGATGATCCTCAAGCAGGTGCCGGTGATCCCGCCGGACCTGCGGCCGCTCGTTCCGCTCGACGGCGGGCGCTTCGCCACGTCCGATCTCAACGACCTCTACCGGCGCGTCATCAACCGCAACAACCGCCTCAAGCGGCTGATCGAGCTGCGCGCGCCCGACATCATCATCCGTAACGAGAAGCGGATGCTGCAGGAGGCGGTCGACGCGCTGTTCGACAACGGCCGCCGTGGCCGCGTCATCACCGGCGCCAACAAGCGGCCGCTCAAGTCGCTCGCCGACATGCTCAAGGGCAAGCAGGGCCGCTTCCGGCAGAACCTGCTCGGCAAGCGCGTCGACTATTCCGGCCGCTCCGTGATCGTGGTCGGTCCCGAGCTCAAGCTGCACCAGTGCGGCCTGCCGAAGAAGATGGCGCTTGAGCTGTTCAAGCCGTTCATCTACTCGCGGCTCGACGCCAAGGGCCTCTCCACCACGGTGAAGCAGGCCAAGAAGCTCGTGGAGAAGGAGAAGCCGGAGGTTTGGGACATTCTGGACGAGGTGATCCGCGAGCATCCGGTGCTGCTCAATCGCGCTCCGACGCTGCACCGCCTCGGTATCCAGGCGTTCGAGCCGGTGCTGATCGAGGGCAAGGCGATCCAGCTGCATCCCTTGGTCTGCGCGGCCTTCAATGCCGACTTCGACGGCGACCAGATGGCCGTGCACGTGCCGCTGTCGCTCGAGGCTCAGCTCGAAGCGCGCGTGCTGATGATGTCGACCAACAACATCCTGCACCCGGCCAACGGCTCGCCGATCATCGTGCCGTCGCAGGACATCGTGCTCGGGCTCTACTACCTCTCGCTGGTGCGCGACGATCCGACCCCCGTCAAGCGGCCGCGGCTGTTCGGCGACATGGCCGAGATCGAGCACGCCCTGCACGCCAAGGCGATCGATCTGCACACCAAGATCAAGTACCGCTGGGAAGGTCTCGACGAAAAAGGCGAGGAAACGCGCCGTTGGTACGACACCACGGCCGGCCGCGTCATGCTCGGCAACGTGCTGCCCAGGAGCAGCAAGGTTCCCTTCGACGTCGTGAACAAGCTCATGACGAAGCGGGAAATCTCCAACATGATCGACCAGGTCTACCGCCACTGCGGGCAGAAGGAGACGGTGATCTTCTGCGACCGGATCATGGCGCTCGGCTTCCACAACGCGTTCAAGGCCGGCATCTCGTTCGGCAAGGACGACATGGTGGTTCCGGCGTCCAAGTGGAAGATCATCGAGAAGACGCGCGAGTTCGCCAAGGAATTCGAGCAGCAGTACAACGACGGCCTGATCACCCAGGGCGAGAAGTACAACAAGGTGGTCGACGCCTGGTCGAAGTGCACCGAACAGATCGCCGACGAGATGATGCGCGAGATCTCGGCGGTGCGAAAGGACGGCAACACCGCCCAGGTCAACTCGATCTACATGATGGCGCATTCGGGCGCGCGCGGCTCGCCCGCGCAGATGCGCCAGCTTGCCGGCATGCGCGGCCTGATGGCGAAGCCATCGGGCGAGATCATCGAGAGCCCGATCATCTCCAACTTCAAGGAAGGTCTCTCCGTGCTCGAGTATTTCAACTCGACGCACGGCGCCCGCAAGGGCCTCGCCGATACCGCGCTCAAGACGGCGAACTCCGGCTACCTGACGCGCAGGCTGGTCGACGTCGCACAGGACTGCATCATCACGACGGAAGATTGCGGAACCACGGCGGGCATCAACGTGCGCGCCATCATCGACGCCGGCACCGTCGTGGCCTCGCTCGGCATCCGAATTCTTGGTCGCACGACGGCCGAGGATGTGCGCGATCCGTCGTCGCACAATGTGATTGTCCCGAAGGGCACGTTGCTGGAAGAACCGCAGGTCGAGGCGATCGTCACGGCCGGCGTGCAGGAGCTGCGTATCCGCTCCGTGCTCACCTGCGAGACCACCTCGGGCGTGTGCGGAAAGTGCTACGGCCGCGATCTGGCTCGCGGGACGCCCGTCAACATGGGTGAGGCGGTCGGTGTCATTGCCGCGCAATCGATCGGCGAGCCCGGCACGCAGCTGACCATGCGCACGTTCCATATCGGCGGCGCCGCCCAGATTTCTGAGCAGTCGTTCGTCGAGTCGAACTTCGACGGCAAGGTGAAGATCAAGAACAAGAACATCGTGAAGAACTCGGACGGCCAGAATGTCGCGATGGTTCGCAACATGGTCGTTGCCGTGCTCGATCCCGATGGCACCGAACGCGCTACGCACCGTATCCAATACGGCGCGCGGATGCTGATCGAGGACGGTGTGCAGATCAAGCGCGGTCAGCGCATTGCTGAGTGGGACCCCTATACCCGGCCGATCCTGACCGAGGTCGAGGGCATCATCGGCTTCGAGGACCTGGTCGAAGGCCAGTCGATGTCGGAGACGCTCGACGAGTCCACCGGCATCGCCAAGCGCGTGGTCATCGACTGGCGGACCGGCTCCGGCCGTAATCAGCAGGACCTGCGGCCGGCGATCGTGATCAAGAAGGACAACAAGATCCTCAAGCTCGGCCGCGGCGCGGAGGCGCGCTATCAGCTCGCCGTCGATGCCATCATCTCGGTCGAGCCCGGCTCCAAGGTCAGTGCGGGCGACGTCATCGCGCGTATCCCGACCGAAAGTGCCAAGACCCGTGACATCACCGGCGGCTTGCCGCGGGTGGCGGAGCTGTTCGAGGCGCGCCGGCCGAAGGAGGCGGCGATCATTGCCGAGATCTCGGGCACGATTCGCTTCGGCAAGGACTACAAGAACAAGCGCCGCGTGATCATCGAGCCTGCCATCAAGGACGAGGAGCCGAGGGAGTACCTGATCCCGAAGGGCAAGCACATCCATTTGCAGGATGGCGACCTGATCGAGAAGGGCGACTTCATCGTCGAGGGCAATCCCGCCCCGCACGACATCCTGGCGATCAAAGGCGTCGAGGAGCTGGCGGGCTACCTGGTCAACGAAATCCAGGAGGTCTACCGGCTGCAGGGCGTCGCGATCAACGACAAGCATATCGAAGTGATCGTGCGCCAGATGCTGCAGAAGGTGGAGATCGACGACGCCGGCGAGACCGACCTGATCCAGGGCGAGCAGATCGACAGGATCGAGCTCGATGAGATCAACGCCCGCACCGTCGACGAGGGCAAGAAGCCGGCGGTCGCCCATCCGGTGCTGCTCGGCATCACCAAGGCCTCGCTGCAGACCCGCTCGTTCATCTCGGCGGCGTCGTTCCAGGAGACCACCCGCGTGCTGACCGAAGCGGCCGTCAACGGCAAGGTCGACACGCTCGAGGGTCTCAAGGAAAACGTCATCGTCGGCCGGCTCATTCCGGCCGGAACCGGCGCCATGATGAACCTGGTGCGCGAGGTGGCCGGCAAGCGCGACGCGCTCATTCTCGAGGAACGCGAGAAGGAAGCCGTCGCCAAGGAAGAGGCCGCCAAAGCGGCTGCGCAGGCCGCGCAGGCCCCGCAGCCGGAGCAGTTGCCGGCCGCGGAGTAGATACGCGCCCGCAACGGCGCCTTCACGAAAAAATGAGGGCCGTCCAGCTAAGCTGGGCGGTCCTTTTCTGCGTAAGGTCAGTTGACGACCCGAGCCCCGCATGGGGTTCCGTGGCCAAGGGGGGCGGGCACGGCAAGGCTTTGTTGGGAATTCGGTTTTTCGACCGGCAGACCATTTTTGCCGCTATCGGGAGCCGGTTTTGACAAAAAGCCGTGTTAAGAACGTGGAACAGAAGAGTCGCTCTCAGGTCAGGCCGGCGTTTCGATGGATGCTCTCCTCATCAAGATTTTTGCGACCGCGCTGGCCTTCAGTCAGGTTGCGACCGCGCCGGATCAGCTCAAGACCGAGTTTGACCCAATTCAAGACCGCCAGCAGGTTGTCGGCCTGCTACGCGGGGGTTGTGCGCAGATGCGCAAGGCTTTCGACATTGAGGACTTGAATGTCGACGATCTTATTGCAACTGCGATGGATGATCCCGACACTGTGTCAGGTGGCCACGTTGCCTTCCGGGGCATCAATATCAGGGACCTGCACGTCTCCTATCGCCAGTTCTGCAAGAACGAGACAGTTGCCGATTCCCCGGTCGACGTGGGAGAGGTGATCGAGTTCTACAACCGGACGCTGGCCGATCTGCCCGACCATGCCCGCCTGAAGGGCATGCGGCTGCCGGGCATGAGCGAGGTGCTCGATCTCAAGGGCGTACGTTTTGCCGAAGTGCATGAGCCCGACCAACGGCGCGTCTGGGTGGATCTCGCCGACATTCCCCTCCATGTGCGCCGGGCCTTTGTCGCCGCCGAGGACAAGCGTTTCTACCAGCACAAGGGGATCGACGAGCGCGCCCTGATCCGGGCGTTCATCGGCAATCTCGCGCAATCAGGGCGTCCGCAGGGCGGCTCGACCATCACCCAGCAGACGGTGAAGAACCTGATCGTGGGCGAGGACGTCACCTACGAACGCAAGATGCGCGAGATGATCCTGGCCGCGCGCATCGAGCAGACGCTGAGCAAGGACGAGATTCTGGAGCTCTACCTCAATTCCACCTATCTCGGCCGCTCCTCCTGGGGCGTCGGCATGGCGGCGCGCAGCTACTTCGGCAAGCCCGTGCAGTCGCTGAGTGTCGGCGAGGGCGCTCTGCTGGCCGCTTTGACCAAGGGACCGAGCTACTTCAACCCCGATCGCTATCCGGAGCGCGCCAAGGATCGCTTGGCCTATGTGGTCGGCCGGATGAAGGAGGACGGGGCGATTGGTGAGACTGAAGCACGGCAACTCGCCGGCATGCCACGCCTTGCGGCGTTTGACCGGCCGCGGCGCGAGACCGGGTTCCATTTCGTCGACTACCTCGCACGTGAGGCCAAGGCAGTGGCGGGCGGGTTGACCTCCGATTCCTACACAGTGCGCTCGACCATCAATCCGGCGCTGCAGCGGGCGACGGAGACGGCCCTGCAGGACGGGCTCGCGCTCTACGAAAAGGAGCAGGGCCGCGTGCAGTTTCAGGCGCCCGAGGCCAACCTGGCCGATGCGATCCGCCGCATCGAGACCGAGCAGAAGCCGGGCAAGCCGGCCTGGCAGCAGGCGCTCGAGGGGACGAGACTGCCGCTCTACGACGTGCATTGGCCGGCGGCCGTGATCATCGAGAAGGCGTCGGCGCGGGGCGGCGGAGAGACGTTGCGGGTCGGCATGGCCGATGGCCGCATTCTGCCGCTATCTGTTCCCCGCGCCTCGATCCTGCGCGGCCTCAACCTTCACGACGTGGTTCTGGTCCGCCTGATCGATGCCAAGGGCAAAAGCCCGCGCGCGGAGCTGCGGGTGCGTCCGACTGTGCAGGGCGCCGCCGTCGTGCTCGAGAACAAGACCGGCCGGATCCTGGCGATGGCCGGCGGGTTCTCCTACCCGCTGAGCCAGCTCAATCGCGCTAGCCAGTCGCAGCGCCAGCCCGGCTCCGCGCTCAAGCCGCTGACCTATCTGGCGGCTCTGCAGAAGGGCCTGCAGCCGAATACCTTCGTGCGCGACGAGTCGATCACCTTGCCCCCGCTCAGCGGTAACAGCGCGCGCCGCGAGGACTATTGGACGCCGAAGAACTATGACGGCGGCTCCTCCGGCATCGTCACGCTCCGTCGCGCGCTGGAGAATTCGAAGAACCTCGCAACCGTCAATCTGCTCGATGGCGGGGTGGACATGACACCGTCCCTGAGTCTCGATCGCATCTGTGCGCTGGCGGTCGAGGCGCAAATCTACAAGGACTGCGTGCGCTATTACCCATTCGTGCTGGGCGCGCAGCCGGTCCGGCCGATCGACCTCGCCGCCTTCTATGCCGCGATCGCCAACGAAGGCGCTCGGCCGGCGCCCTACGCGATCGAATCGATCGAGCTGCGCGGGCGCCCGGTTTACCGGCACAGCCCGTCGCTGACGCAGATCGGCTCGGCTGACCGGGTCTCGTTCTACCAGCTCAAGACCATGCTCCAGGGCGTGCTGCAGCGCGGAACCGCCCGCGGGATTGCTAGCCTGGCGCCCTACGTGGCGGGCAAGACCGGCACCACCGATGGCGAGAACGACGCCTGGTTTGTCGGCTTCACCAACGACGTCACGGTGGCGGTGTGGGTCGGCTATGACAACGCCGATGGCAAGCGGCGCACGCTGGGGAGCGGCCAGACCGGGGCAAGCGTTGCAATTCCGGTGTTCCAGCCGATCATGGAAGCTGTTTGGGCGCACCATGTGCCTAAAGCGGCGCTCAGCCCGCCGTCACCGGAGGCGAGGCGCAACCTGGTGACGCGCAAGATCGATGTCGAGGCCGGCGACGATCCGGCAACCGCGCCCAAGAGCCTGGTCGAGTACTTCCGCCGCGACCCGAGCGGCAGGATCAGCGACACCCAGTATCAGCTCGTCTCGCGCGCAGAGGTGAGCTCCGCCCAGGAACCCAATCCCAATGATGGGGGGCCGTTCGAGCCCTGGGCGCCCTGGGGTGGCCGGCGCTGGGATTCACAGCCGGCGGCGAGACAACAGCAGCCGCAGCAACAGCAGCCATGGGGCGGCTTTTTTGGCTGGCAGCAGCCGCAACCGCCGGCGCAGCGTTACGACGATCCGCGCAATCCGCAGCGGTATCGCTCCGATCGGAACGTCCCCCGCTACTGAAAGCTCACATGATGCAAGTGCGCCCGTTGTTCTACCTGCTGGTGGGATTGGCTTTCCTGCCCGCGCGCGGCAACGCCCAGGAATTCCAGGTCCAGGAACAGGCTTCGCTGACCGCAGTGCCGATCGCCGCGCTCAAGCCGAAGACCATCGTCTTCGCCGACCAGCCTGGGGCCACCCGGGACGAGGTCTTCATTACCTATGAAGAGTGGGCCAAGTCGAAGCCGCTGCAACAGCAGTTCCTCAGCCTCTACCCCGGCTACACCGAGCCCAACCTTGACATCATCGTGGACGGGACGAAGCGGCGCTACAGCGAGAAGCTTCATATGTATGTCGCTGAGGCGCGCTTCATCCTGGCGAAGCCGCAGGGCTCAATCGAACTGGCCAAGCTTGCGACCCTGCCATTCGCCCAGCAGCTCGATCCGGCGATCAAGCACCGGGTGGTCGCGGCGGCCGACGTGATGCGGCCGAAGGAGGCGAAGTCGGTCCACAACCAAAATCCGCAGCGTCGCTGGTGCGAAGGCC
The DNA here is from genome assembly GCA_036845065.1 of Xanthobacteraceae bacterium. Lineage (GTDB taxonomy): Bacteria > Pseudomonadota > Alphaproteobacteria > Rhizobiales > Xanthobacteraceae > VAZQ01. Next base: position 26,642 of record DAIUEP010000028.1, read on the forward strand.
GCCCGGCCACAATCTGTCTCCACTCGACCTACAAGCTGGAGGGGCGGCTGCCGGTCGGCATCGCGCTTGCCAACAAGATCCGCGAGGGCGGGCGCCAGATCTCAGACACGCTCGAGTTCGAGGGGGAGCTGACCGTGCTCTCGCCGGCGGAGGTGGGCGAGCGAGGGCTCACCAAGCTGACCGGCCTCGATGCCCCGTCGGCCGGCGCGATCGAACAGAGCATTTTCTACGTCAACCAGGTCATGCAGTTCGGCAAGCTCATCGCGATTTTCCAGCAGCATCCGGCTGACCCGAGCAAGACCATTGTTACCGTATTGATGTCGCTGGCGGTGGAATCGAACGTCCTGGTAAAACGCAGGGAATATGCCCAGGTGCCGGTGCTGCGGAACCTGGTGCCGGCCCAGGTTCTTGCCGGCAAGAGCAGCTTCAATTCCGGGCGTTCCCTGAGTGCCGGCCTGCCGATTTATGCCCGCAACCAGGTCAAGGCGATCGCCGCGATCTTGGAGCGGGGCTGAGGCCAGAGGCGGCGAAGCTCCTTTTCAGCCAGGGCGCGCCGGGAAAGGGCGGATGTCGTTGCCCTATCGCGCTGTTTTGATATCCCGCAGCTTGACTTGGTCGCGGTCCGTCGATACATGTGCGCGACTTTTCGGCAGGCGGTGAGCTTCGCCTCGTCGGTACGGCGGCGGTTCCAGATAAGTCTTTGAGATAACTAGTCTCTTGTGGCTCCCCGGGACTGCCTAAAGCCTCGATGGATGACGCTCAAACGCTGCCTCTGACGTCTGTCAGACGAAAGGGATGGTCGCGCGGCGGCTAGCGCAACGCGATTCTCTGGGAACGGGAAAGCGCCCTTCCGCACCGGGAAGCGGATGGCGCTCTTCCGTTTTGCGCGTTCGGACAACCCCCTGTCCCGTGGCTTAATGGCCGCTGGGCAACGAAGGATGAAGGCGAAGCGATGCCGACCATCAACCAGTTGATCCGCAAGCCGCGGGTGCGGGAACGGGCGCGCAATACCGTCCCGGCCCTGCAGCAGTCGCCGCAGAAGCGGGGCGTGTGCACGCGCGTCTATACGACGACGCCCAAGAAGCCGAATTCGGCGCTGCGCAAGGTTGCGAAGGTGCGCCTCACAAACGGCTTCGAGGTCATCGGCTACATTCCCGGCGAAGGCCACAACCTGCAGGAACACTCGGTGGTCATGATCCGCGGTGGCCGCGTGAAGGACCTGCCGGGCGTGCGCTACCACATTCTGCGCGGCGTCCTCGATACGCAGGGCGTCAAGAACCGCAAGCAGCGCCGTTCGAAGTACGGCGCCAAGCGGCCGAAGTGACCCGAGCGTAGCGAGGGTCATCCCGGACAGGCGAGGCGAAGCCGAGCGCGATCCGGGATCAAGGGCGACTATCGTGAGGCCGGGCGAGCCGGCGAATGGAAAAGGAAAGACGTGGATGGCCGGGACAAGCCCGGCCATGACGAAGGAAAAGCAGAGCTCAAATCATGTCCCGCCGTCACTCCGCCGAGAAGCGCGAAATTCAGCCCGATCCGAAATACGGGAACCTCGTTGTTTCCAAGTTCATGAATTCGGTGATGTACGAAGGCAAGAAGTCGGTCGCCGAGACGATCGTCTACGGCGCCTTCGAGATCATCGAGGGCAAGACCAAGCAGAGCCCGGTGACTGTGTTCGAGCAGGCGCTCGACAACGTCATGCCGTCGATCGAGGTGCGCTCGCGCCGCGTCGGCGGCGCCACCTACCAGGTGCCGGTGGAAGTGCGCATGTCGCGACGCCAGGCGCTCGGCATTCGTTGGATTATTTCCGCCGCGCGCGAGCGCAACGAAAAAACCATGACCGAGCGGCTCTCCGCCGAGCTGCTCGATGCGTCGAACAACCGGGGGAGCGCCGTCAAGAAGCGCGAGGACACGCACAAGATGGCGGAAGCCAACCGCGCGTTCTCACATTATCGCTGGTGACGGACAGCCAACTCGACAAGGATCTCATCGCTCATGCCCCGCAGCCACCAGATCGAGGACTATCGCAATTTCGGCATCATGGCCCACATCGATGCCGGGAAGACGACGACGACTGAGCGGATCCTCTATTACACCGGCAAGAGCCACAAGATGGGCGAGGTGCACGAGGGCGCCGCGACCATGGACTTCATGGAGCAGGAGCAGGAGCGCGGCATCACCATCACGTCAGCCGCGACGACGGCGTTCTGGCCACCCGACTCCAAGAAGCATCGTCTGAACATCATCGATACGCCCGGCCACGTCGACTTCACCATCGAGGTGGAGCGCTCGCTGCGCGTGCTCGACGGCGCCGTCTGCGTGCTCGATTCGAACCAGGGCGTCGAGCCGCAGACCGAGACGGTCTGGCGTCAGGGCGACAAGTACAAGGTCCCGCGCATCGTCTTCTGCAACAAGATGGACAAGATCGGCGCGGACTTCTACCAGTGCCTCAAGGATATCGTCGACCGGCTCGGCGCCAAGCCGATTGCCATTCAGCTTCCGATCGGCGCCGAGCAGCAGTTCAAGGGCATCGTCGACCTGGTCCGCATGAAGGGCGTGGTGTGGGACGAGGAGACGCTCGGCGCCAAGTATCATGACGTCGACATCCCCGCCGACATGGTCGAGTTGGCCAAGGAGCATCGCGAGAAGCTGGTTGAGGCCGCGGTCGATCTCGATGACGACGCCATGACTGGCTACCTCGAGGGCAAGGAACCCGACGAGGCGACGCTCAAGCGGCTCATCCGCAAGGCGGTGATCACCGGTGCGTTCTTCCCTGTGCTCGCCGGCTCCGCCTTCAAGAACAAGGGCGTGCAGCCGCTGCTCGACGCGGTCGTCGACTATCTGCCGTCGCCGCTCGATGTGCCGCCCATTAAAGGCATCGACAGCAAGGGCAACGAGGTCGTGCGCAACCCGTCCGACACCGAGCCGCTGGCGATGCTTGCGTTCAAGATCATGGACGATCCGTTCGTCGGCACCATCACGTTCTGCCGGATCTACTCCGGTCGCCTCGAGAGCGGCACCGGCGTGATCAACTCCACCAAGGATCGCAAGGAGCGTATTGGCCGCATGCTTTTGATGCACGCGAACAATCGCGAGGACATCAAGGAAGCCTATGCGGGCGACATCGTCGCGCTTGCGGGCCTCAAGGAGGTCCGTACCGGCGACACGCTGTGCGACGCGCAGAAGTCCGTGATCCTGGAGAAGATGGAATTCCCCGATCCGGTGATCGAGATCGCGATCGAGCCGAAGTCGAAGGCCGACCAGGAGAAGCTCGGCGTCGCGCTGGCTAAGCTCGTGGCCGAGGACCCCTCGTTCCGCGTTCACACCGACCAGGAGTCCGGGCAGACCATCCTCAAGGGCATGGGCGAGCTCCATCTCGACATCAAGGTCGACATCCTCAAGCGCACCTACAAGGTCGAAGCCAATATCGGCGCGCCGCAGGTGGCCTATCGCGAGAAGATCACCAAGAAGGTGACCGTGACCTATCTGCACAAGAAGCAGACCGGCGGCACCGGACAGTACGCGAAGATCGAGGTCGTGGTTGAACCGCTGCCACCGGGCGAGGGCTTCGTGTTCGAGAACGAGGTCGTCGGCGGGTCGGTCCCGAAGGAGTACGTCCCCGGCGTCGAGAAAGGGCTTGAATCCGTTCTCGGGTCCGGCGTGCTGGCTGGGTTCCCGGTGGTTGACCTCAAGGTCACGCTGGTCGACGGCGACTATCACGACGTCGATTCGTCGGCGCTCGCGTTCGAGATCGCGGGGCGCATGGCGCTGCGTGAAGCGCTGCAGAAGGGCGGCTCGGTGCTGCTCGAGCCGATCATGAAGGTCGAAGTGGTGACCCCGGAGGACTATACGGGGTCGGTGATCGGCGACCTCAATTCACGACGCGGCCAGATCCATGGCCAGGACATGCGCGGCAACGCCAACGTGATCAACGCCATGGTACCGCTTGCCAACATGTTCGGCTATGTCAGCAACCTGCGCTCCATGTCGCAAGGGCGCGCCACCTTCACGATGCAATTCGATCACTACGAACAGGTTCCCTCGGCGGTCGCCGCCGAGATTCAGGCGAAGTTCGCCTGAGCCAGAGCTAGAGATAATCACCAGAGGACGAACGGAGAGTCCCATGGCCAAACAGAAGTTTGAACGAACGAAGCCGCACTGCAACGTCGGGACGATTG
>DAIUEP010000029.1:0-14502 GCA_036845065.1 Xanthobacteraceae bacterium
GCCTGAGTATGACATCGAGCGTCTCGGTCGCGCACGGGAGCGGCACGTCCCAGCACAGGCCGATGGGAACCGGGATGTTGTAGGCGACGTCGCCTGTGCGGCGCGCGGCAAAGCCCTGCATGATTTCCGCCTGACTGAAAGCCGGGTCGGGTGCGACCGGCGTACCGAGCCGCGCTGCGAGCGACGGCAGCATCAGACGCGGCGCCACGCGAACGTCCGGTTCGAGACCGGATTTGATCGGCTCGCGGGCCAACCGGATGGTGTTCACGCCTGCCGCGACAACGAAGGCCGCGACCACCGTTGCGACAACAAGGCCGGGTGACGGCCGACGGCTCTGGCCTGCGTCAGCGAGCTCGGCAAGCCAGAGTGCCGGAACGATCGCGAGCGCGCCGACCACGAAGCGAAGATCGGGCGCGCTCGCGAGCACGTAGGCAATTCCCGCGAACGCCAGGATTGCGGCGTAGCTTGAGCCCGGATGCGAGAGAATCGATCGTCGCTTTACGACCGCCAACGCGAGCGACAGGAGGAGCAGCCCGCTGAACATCATGTTGGACATCCGGCGCAGCGGCCAGCTCGGGATCCAGTTCCATGCCGTGGCATCGGGCGGCACAGTCGGCCCCCAGTGGCCGAACTCGGCAATGCCCTGCATCGTGCTGCGGGCAACCTCCGCACCGACCGACCAGTCTGGATCGGCGCAGCTCATTGGCAACGGGAACAGAAGACAGCCGGTCGCCAACAGCGAGTGGGCAACCACGGGCGCGAGCGCCACGGCAGCGCCGGCGGCAAGATAGATCTTCTGCTTCAGGTCGAGCTTGAAGAACACCAGGGCGGCCGCCGCGATCAGCAGCGCCGCCGCGCTGAGCTTCACGGTCACCGCGCCCAGCATCAAGACGAAAGGCGCGATGGGATTGGCGTCGTCGCGGATCGCCAGATAGCTCCAGGCGGCGAGGATCGTCAGCACCGCAATCGGTAAATCCGGAGACGGCGAATTCGCGATACCGTATTGCATGCAGAACAAGAGGACGATCGTGGCAGCAGCCGCAAAGACGATGTCGGCGCGATCATACCGGCCGAACCACCAGCGCCGCAGTGTGACGAACAGAAAGCTCGCCATCGTGAACAGGGCGAAGCCATTGAGCAGCGCGCCGGTGCGTCCTGCCAGGATCCCATGATTGAGCGCCGCGGGAATCGCGAACCAGGACGACACGAAGCCGAAGCGGCCGTGGATCAGCGCCACGCCTGGCACGGTCCCGGTCGAGGCCAGCCACTTGATCGCCTGGATATGATAGAGCCCGGAATCTTCCCAATAGATCGGCTGCGACGCGACCAGCGCGGCCGCGACCGCCAGTGCCGCGATGACGGCAAGCCGCCGCCCGTTGACGGTGAGCGCACGGATCGCTCCAAGAGCCTGGACGCGCACGTCGGCATGAGCGAGCGCGACGATCGAGAGCGCGACTGCGAGCGCGACAATGAGCGAGGGCGTCAATGGACCAAGCAGCGCGGCCGCAAACAGCAGATCGGCAATCACCAGGAGGCCGAGCCACAGCGCGAAGAAAGTGCCGTCGACGGGCCTTCGGAATGCTCCTGCGAGCCCGATCAGCGGCATCAGCCGCAGGCCGATGAGAACAGCCGGAATGGCAATCAGGGGCCAGAGCAGGAGATCGATCAGCACGGCGGCCTGGGGAATGGTTGAATCGCCGATCACCCTAGCAACGGAATGTCGCGCCTGTCGAACTCGGCTGTGACTATATGCGAAGCTCTGAGGCGGAATGCGAGGCTCTGAGGCGGACGTCGAAATAAAACCCCGGCTTGCGCCGGGGTTTCGCTCTTGCGCCGGTGATGGCCTCCTACTTGAGCGGCACCGGCGGCTCGCCGTCCGGCACATTGGACGTGATCGCCGCCTCGTTGGTGCACAGGTTGCGGAACAACGAGCTCCCGTCCGCGAGTCGTATCTGCCTCAGGCAGCGCCCGAACGGCGCCACCGGCGCTGCGATGACCGGAGCCGGCTGGATCACCGGCACGACACCGTAACGATACGCTCCGACCTGTGTGCGGCAGTACCAAGGATGCCGCCAACAGAAACCCGGATGCCACGCCGATCGCGAATTGTAGCGGAAGAAATTGGTCCGATAGGCGAAGAAGCGGTTGTTGTAGAAGACACGGCTATTGTGGAAAAAGCGTTGATTGTGGACGCGCGCGTGGACGTGGCTGCCTGCGATGCGGCCGACGTGGGCGACGCGGGCGTGGTTGCCATAGCCGCCGCCGGGGCGGGCGGTGGCATCAGTCGGCGCGAGCATGGTGAGGCCGACGGTGGCCGAAGCGGCGATTGCAAGCAGTGCAGAGTGTTTCAACATGGCGAGCTCCTTGAGGGGGCGGATGAGCAATTGGGGGGGTGAGCGATGTAAGCCTGCGGCATCAGTTGTGCCGGTGGTAGTAGATCGACGCCCGCGCACCGATCAGGCGCGCGCCGATATAGGCTCGCTCAATCGGACCGAGGCCGCCGCCGGTGGATCGCAGGAAGGCCGCCTCGTTGCGGATGTTGATGGCCCGCCGCTCAAGGCGAACGACTTCGCGCGGCGTCAGCGATCCGTCGGCAATGCCTCGGCTGATGCTGACCTGCTGCCGATTCCACGCATTCTCCAGCGGGCCAGCGGACGCGGAACCTGCGACGATGCTCGTGAGCATCATGGCAGTGATGAGTTGGATTTTCATTGTGGGGTGTCTCCTGGACTGTCGATGCCGACCATCGGTCATCGCATTCAGGTAGACGCAGCGAGCGGCGCAATGGTTTTGCAGAACAAACGTCGGTGCAGATGCAAATACGGCACAAGAAAAAAGCGCGCCTCTCGAGCATGAGGCGCGACTGATCGGCTGCGTCATCCGGCGTCGGCGGCCTTACTGCCCCGCGACCGCGCGCAGCGTTGCGAAGGCATTGACGCGTCCGGCGCCGAACTGATCATCCGGGCCGGGTAGTCCAAGATCGACAGCGGCCGACGTGAGCGCGAGACGCGCCGTATCCGCGTCGAGCGCGGGATAGCGTTCGATCATCAGCGCCACGATGCCGCTGACATGCGCGGCCGCGTAGGACGTGCCGGAGACAATCTGATGCGCATGATTGCCGGACGGAGCAAGCACGTCGACACCCGGTGCAGCCACCGCAATGTAGCTACCGCGATTGGCGAGCGAGTAGAGCCGGTCGGCGACGTCGGTGGCCGTTACTGCAATGACCCCCGGATACGCTGCCGGATAAGCCGGTGCCGCCTGCGGGCCGCCATTGCCGGCGGCCGCGACTACAATCGCCCCCTTGGCGCTGGCAGCCTTGATGCTCGCCTCCAGCAGTGAATCGCTTGGACCGGTAAAGCTCATGTTGAGCACCCGCGCGCGCTTCGATAGCGCCCAGTCGATGCCGCGCACCAGATTGAACGTCGTCGCCGTCGACGGACGACCGCGCTCGCTTGCAAACACTCGCACGTCGAGCAACTTTGCTTCCGGCGCGACGCCGCGCACGATGCCGTGGGCGGAAATGATTCCGGAGATCTCGGTGCCGTGCGGGTCGTTGCCGGCGGCGGCGGCACCCGAAAACACCTCCGTGACGGAGCCACGCAGATCGGGGTGAGTCTGATCGACACCGGAATCGATCACCGCGATCAGCGTCCCGCCGCCGCGGGCAACGGCCTGCGCGCGTGCCACATCCAGCTTGACCAATGCATATTGAAGGCCGTTGCTCGGATCCGCGCCCCCCTGGAGATGGCGGTAGGAGTAGTTCAGTTGCGGAGCGAGCACGCGGGGGTCTCCCTGCAGCGCCGTCAATGCGGCCGCCAGAGGCCGGTTGTTGAGGACGCGATAGCGTACCAGGCGAACACCGAGCAACTCGAGGGTGCTGCGCTCAAGTAGCTGCAGGCCATGGGTTTGGCCGACCGCATCGTCGACCGCTTCCGGTGTTGCCCGCGCAATGCCGATGACAACCTCGTCCGGCACAAACTGGCCGCTTGTCGTCAGCGGCTGCTGAGCCGGGGCTGGAGGCGGCTGGTTCGCAGGCGCTTGCGGAGCGCCTTGCGTTGGCGGAAGAGGCCTCCCTCCACCACCTCCTGCGAGCGCGATCGGTGCAGCCGGCCGTCCTCGCGGCGCGCTAGCGCAGGCAAATACGCTGCCGCCCAGGTCTTGCCGACCCTCCCGGGGGCCGCAATGGCAGCGGCCCGCGTCAACACGTCCTGCGATGCAGACAATATGGATTGACGGGGGATTCTTTCCTTGGCCACCGGGAAACGGCAAAGGCTTGCCATCGTGTGAAGGTTTGCCATCGTGTGAAGGCTTGCCATCGTGCGAAGGCTTGCCATCGTTGGTGTGAGGCGGCGGCCGGTTGTCGTCGGGGGTCCCGGTGTGGTTTTGCGGATTGTGATGGTTCTGATGGTTGCCCGCATGGTCGTCCGACGTCTTCCCGTGGCGACGCACGCCTGCCCGCCGCTCTTTCATTCCCCTGAGGTGCCGTCCGCCGCGTTGCCTGACGAGCGAAAGGTCAGGTGCCATGTCCACACCCGCGATCGGTCGAAGCGGCAAAGCCTCTGCGCGTCCAAATTCGCAGGCCATGAACAGCAGACATGCCAGGACCAGCATCGCTGGAAGACTGACCGATCCGCCAGCAAGTGACCGGGTGGCGCTAACTCTGCGATGGCTGTGGAACCATGAAAACATCAAACACTCCCGTTCTTAAATGGCCATTGCCTCGACATGGAGCATGCGCGCGCTTAAGGCATCTGCGTCACGAACACCACCACGTCGCCGCGCGCCCGCAGGGCGGCGATCAATCGGTCGCGCTCGCCGGCATTCATGTTCTTGGGGCCAAGCCGCACCGTGAACAGTCTGCCGCCGCGAGGGCCGTCGACAATCTTCAAGCCGAGGCCGGCGAGCGCATCGGCAACCGCCGATGACGTGGCATCGTCGGCAAAACGGACGACCACGGTCGTTCCGGTTTCGGCCGCCCCGTTGCCGCCAGATGCCCCGATGAAAATGCCGGGATATTGCGCGACCACCAGCGTTCCAATGGTGGCGGCCTGCAGCACGATCACGATCGCGGCCGCGGCCCCGATCCATCCCAGCGCAGGCGACGAGGGCATGTCGAAAAGCCGCCTGACCCAATCGAGCGCGCGACCGGCAGGCCGCGCGGGCTGCACCGGTGCCTTGCCGATCATGGCCGCAACCTGGTCGAAGCTGCGGACCGGGCGATTGGCGTAGATCGCGTTGGCTGCGACCGTGCTGTCGCGCTCGTCACGGATGAGATCGAGCTGGCTCACGATATCAGGATGACGCTTGAGATGGTCGCCGATCTGGTCGGCATCGGCATGATCGAGCCGTCCCGTGACGTAGAACGGGAGCAGCATCTCGATGTCTTCTCGATTGGAAGAAGCCGTCTTGTTCTCTTCGCTCATGGCCATCCTCGATCCACGCCAACGTCCTTCAGAAGCTCCGAGAGTTGCTTGCGGGCATTGAACAATCTGGTCTTGACCGTGCCTTCCGGAATGCCCAAGACCGCGCTTGCCTCGCCGACCGACAACTCGTGAAAATAGACGAGATCGACAATCTCGCGGTATTCGGTGCGAAGCGCATCGATACAGCGGCGCAGCAGCCGGCTCTTGTCGGCTTTTTGCGCGGCGACCTCTGAATCGTCGGCATCGTCGAGGAGACTGGCTGCCTTATCGTCGTCCCATGGCTCCTCGCGCCGCTTCCGGAGCGCGCTGACCGCCCGATTGTGTGCGATCGACAACAGCCAGGTGGTGGCCGCGGATCGCCCCTGATATCCGCCTGCATGCTTCCAGACATCGACGAACACCTCGTTGGTGAGCTCCTCCGCGACCGCCTCATCACGGACGATCCGCGCAATGAATCCGAAAATGCGGTTCTGATGCCGCATATAGAGAGTCTCAAGAGCGACCGAATCCGCTCCGGCAACCCGCGCGATAAGTTCGTTGTCTGCAATAAGCCTGTCCATGGCTTGTCGCTATTTGAAGCCGCCAACAGCTTCGACGCACCAACGATGCGTTTGGTTTGTGGCAGAACGAAAATTTTTGGCCGCGGCGCGCCGAAAGCCCTCCCCGGGCTCAATGACGACGTCACCTGATACCCATTTCGGATCAGAGACTTAGGTTTTGGCCCACGAATGCGTTGGCAGCCCGGCGGTACGATGCGGCTCGCTCGGGCTCGAGATTATTTTCGATCGGCAGACAAACCGCGGCGCTTGCTCATGCGTCCTACGGGACATGGGGCGCGAGACTAGCCCCTTGGATTGACCTTGGATTGGGAGAGCCCCGATGAGACCGTGGATTCATGTTCCGCTTTCGCCTGCCGATCGTGCCACCGTTGCGGTCTGGTCGCGACGCGTGCTTGTCGCATGGGCCTTCGTTGCCGCGTCGCTTGTCGTCTATGCCTTCGTTGCACAGCGCGAGCACGGCACAGCGCAAAGCGAGAAAACGCAGCAACAGACCAAGTCCGCGTCCCACACCCAACGGGGGCAACGATGAACGCGATCGCAACGCTTATCGGGTGGCTGATGGCTTGCTTGTCCACGGGCCCGCTGCTCCTGGCAGTCCTCATGGCCGTGCTGCTCCGCGGCCCCGCGGCGGATCGCGAATAAGCGTGGGAATGGAACTTCCATCCGTTGCGGGTCGTCAATCGATCTTTCGCGGTTGCCGTGTATTCTTGTCGCCTGTTCTTGTCGGCCGCGGCCTGTCCCCGACCACTGCCACCTGGCCCCCCGCCGACACGCGGATTCCATTGTGCGCCGCACCCAATATTTTCACCGGCGGTGATTGAACGGCGATTGATGCCACAGGCGGGCTGGATCGGCCCGGCCGATTTTTAGCTATAGAATCAATCTCTAGCCTCCTCCCCCACCGGGCCACCCCCAGCGGCGGCCGGCGCGGTTGTGGGCGGTAGCTGCCCGTGACACCATTATGCAACGATCCCTTGATTATGGGACGAATCTGAGTTTTTGAGGCCCCATGCCGCGTCGGAAATTTGCCTGGTCATCGCTGCCCGACGAGCAGTTGCTGCGCCTTCGCCTCAAGGATCTGAAGGTCACGGTCGAGGGCACCTGGCTCGAGGACTGTCTCGAAAAGCTCCATGAGGAGCTCGCCGAGCGGGACCTGCGAGTGCGGCCGCATGCCTGGATCTCGAACGAGTGGTTCAGCCCGGACGACTCGCCCGGGATCGCGATCCCGTTCTATCTCGCTCATCCCCGGCTGATGCAGCTCGAGCGCAAGATGATCATCGACGTCGAGGGCGGGACCTGGTCGGAGTGCATGAGCATCCTGCGGCACGAAGCCGGCCATGTGGTGCAGCATTCCTATCAGCTGCATCGCCGGCGGCGCTGGCAGCAGCTGTTCGGGCCGTCGTCGAGGCGCTATCCGCGCTACTATCGGCCGAATCCCGCCAGCCGGCATTTCGTCCAGCACCTGCGCCTGTGGTACGCGCAAAGCCATCCGGATGAGGACTTCGCCGAGACCTTCGCGGTCTGGCTGCGGCCGCGCTCGCACTGGCGGGCGCGTTACGCGGGATGGCCGGCGCTCAAGAAGCTTGAATATGTCGACGAGCTGATGGGCGAGATCGCGACGCAAAAGCCGGTGCTGACGGGCCGCGAGGTGGTCGAGCCGATCAGCCAACTGACGGAGACGCTGGCGGAGCACTACCGCAAGAAGCAGGCGCTCTATGCCTTCGACTCGCCGACCAGCTACGACCGCGACCTGCAGCGGCTGTTCTCGGCCGATCCGAGGCACCGCCGCCTGATGCCGGCTTCGCAATTCATCCGGCGTCACCGCTCCCGAATCAGGGAATTGGTGGCAAAGTGGACCGGCGAATATCAGCTCACCCTCGACGCCGTGGTCGATGATATGATCCTGCGTTGCCGCGAGCTCAATTTGCGCGCGGTCGGCTCGGAGCGAAAGTTGGTGGCAGATTTCACGGTGCTGTTGACTGCCAAGACGATGCACGCATTGTTCGGTCCATCGCGGCGAAAATGGATCGCGCTATGAGCAAGCTTCGCGTCCTGGTCCTCATGCACCCGGACCTCATCCCTCCGGAATCGAGCCAGGGGTTCAGTGAGCAGGAAGCCAACGTTTGGAAAACCGAATACGATGTCGTGAGCACGCTGCGCGCGGCCGGCCACGACGTCAAGCCGCTCGGCGTGCATGACGAGCTCAAGCCGATTCGTGACGAGATTGAGGGCTGGAAGCCGGACGTCGTGTTCACCTTGCTTGAGCAGTTCCACGGCGAGGCGATCTACGACCAGAACGTCGCGAGCTATCTCGAGCTGATGCGCGTGCCCTATACGGGCTGCAACCCGCGCGGCCTGATGCTGGCGCGCGGCAAGGACCTGTCGAAGACGCTGGTGCACTATCATCGCGTTCCGGTGCCGGCCTTCGCGGTGTTTCCGATCGGCCGCAAGGTCAAGCGGCCGCGGCGGCTGGCGATGCCGCTGATCGTCAAGAGCATCAGCGAGGACGCATCCTGGGGCATCTCGCAGCAATCGGTGGTCGACACCGACGAGAAGCTCGCCGAGCGCGTGGTCTTCATCCACGAGCGGATCGGCACCGCCGCCATCGCGGAGCAATACATTCCCGGGCGCGAGATCTACGTCGGCGTGCTCGGTAACGACCGCTTGACCGCGCTGCCGGTGTGGGAGCTGAGATTCACCCAGCTCGCCGAGGGCTCATGGCCGATCGCGACCGAAAAGATGAAGCACGACACCAACTACCAGGAGCGGCGCGGCATCCTGCACGGCCCGGCGCAGGACATCGCGCCCGAGGTCTATTCGCGCATCCACCAGATGGCCAAGCGCATCTACCGCACGCTTGGGCTCGACGGCTACGCCCGCATCGATTTCCGGCTGTCCGAGAAAGGCATTCCCTATTTCATCGAGGCGAATCCAAACCCCGAGATCGCCGAGAGCCAGGAATTCGCCACCGCCGCCAAGCACGACGGCATCCCGTATGACGAGCTGTTGCAGCGCATCCTGACGCTGGGGATGAAGCGTTCGAGTGCGGATGCTTAAGCGACGATCGCGAAAGTCGCTCGTTCCACCCGGGCAACCGCCGCGCGATGAGCTCCTCACCCCGGCTCCATCCCGGTCTTGCGGATGATGGGCGCCGCCTCAGGTGCGGTGAGGAATTTCAAGAGTGCACGAGCGGCGTCGGCAGGCCCGGCGGCCTGGTGCACGGCGGCACAGAACATCGTCACATCCTGGATGTCGGCCGGCAGCGGTCCGAGATAGTCGATCCCTTTCACAGGCAGGAGCTCGCTCACCTGCTGGAAGCCGATCTCGGCGTCGCCGCGCGCGACCACCTCGCCGATCGGCACATTGGGGATCGGCGGGACGATCTTGGCCTTGAGCTGCTCGGTCAGCCCCCACTTCGCGATCAGGCGCTCCATGTGAATGCCGCTTGGCCCTGCCGAATACGCAATCGTCTTGGCGGCGAGCAGCGCCTTGCGGATGCCCTCCGACGATGTGGCGTCGATTTTCGGCGCGCCGGCGCGGATCGCCACGCCGATGCCGGAGCTCGCCACATTGACGCGACTGTCGGCGATCAGCTTGCCCTGCTTGATGAGGTCGTCGATCTGCGCCGCCGGCAGCATGACGACGTCGGCGACCTCGCCATCGGCGACGCGCTTGGCGACCGCGGCGACGCCGCCCCAGTTGGTCGTCACCTTGTGGCCGGTCGCCTTCTCGAAGCCAGGCACGAGCAGCGTGTACGGCTCCCGCGTGCCGGGCGAGCCGATGACCTTGATCTCGGCGGCGTTGGCGATCCCGCTCAGCATCACGGCGCTCACGGCGGCAAGCTTCGCGACTAGCGCTCCCATCGTCATGGCGTTACTCCTCCCGGTGGCTTTTCTTGCGAGTGTAGTTACCGAGGCAATGTGCTGTAAATTGGCCTCGCCGTCTCGGTCACCGCTGAACTCGGTGCCGGGGGCATATTTTCGCGACGAAAACCCGTTTCCCCTTCCCTGAAAAATGCTCTAAGACCCTGAGCGGGCAAGAGAACCATGATCGTCCTGATCGACAATTACGACAGCTTCACCTTCAACCTGTTTCACTATCTGGGTGAATTGGGCGCGGAGGTGGCTGTGCATCGCAACGACAAGGTGACGGCAGCCGAGGTGGTGGCGTCCGACCCCGAGGCGATCGTGCTGTCGCCCGGCCCCTGCACCCCGGACGATGCCGGCATCTGCCTCGACCTGATCAGGGCGGCAAGCGCGACCATCCCGTTGTTCGGCGTCTGCCTCGGCCATCAGGCGATCGGCCAGGTGTTCGGTGGCAAGGTGGTGCGGGCGCCCGTCCCGGTCCATGGCAAGCTGTCGACGATCAAGCACCAGGGCGGCGGCGTCTTCCGCGGCATCAACGGCCCGTTCCAGGCCACGCGCTACCACTCGCTGGTGGTCGATCGCGCCTCCATGCCCGACGAACTGACGACCGTGGCTGAGACAGATGACAAGCTGGTCATGGGGCTCGCGCACAGGACCTTGCCGGTGCACGGCGTGCAATTCCATCCGGAAAGCATCGCGTCCGAGCACGGCCATGTCATTCTGAAGAACTTCCTCGACCTGGCCGCGGCCTGGAACGCCATCACCAATCGGCGGCCGCGGCGCAAGGCGCGCGGTCGCGCGGCACATTGAGGGCCACCTGTGACCGACGACTTCAAGGCGCTTATTGCCAAGGCCGCGACCGGCGCTTCGCTCACCCGCGAGGAAGCCGCGCGCGGCTTCGACCGCATGATGTCGGGCGAGGCGACGCCCTCGCAGATGGGTGGCCTCCTGATGGCGCTGCGGGTGCGCGGCGAGACGGTCGAGGAGATCACTGGCGCCGTGACGGTGATGCGCGAGAAGATGCTGCGCGTGTCCGCGCCGCCCGACGCGATCGACGTGGTCGGCACCGGCGGCGATGCGTCCGGCTCCTACAACATCTCGACCTGCGCGGCGTTCATCGTGGCGGGCGCTGGCGTCCCGGTCGCCAAGCACGGCAACCGGGCGCTGTCCTCGCGCTCGGGCGCCGCCGACGTGCTTGCCGCGCTCGGCGTCAGGATCGAGCTTGCGCCCGACGCGGTCGGCCGCTGCATCGCCAAGGCCGGCATCGGCTTCATGTTCGCGCCCGCGCACCATCCGGCGATGAAGAACGTCGGCCCGACCCGCGTCGAGCTCGGCACCCGCACGATTTTCAATCTGCTCGGCCCGCTCTCCAATCCGGCCGGCGTCAAGCGCCAGATGGTCGGCGTGTTCTCGCGCCAGTGGATCGAGCCGCTCGCGCATGTGCTCGGCAATCTCGGATCCGAGAGCGCCTGGGTGGTGCACGGCTCCGACGGCCTCGACGAGATCACGATCGCGGGGCCGACCTATGTGGCCGCGCTGGAGAACGGCGCGGTGCGCACCTTCGAGGTCGCGCCGGAGGATGTGGGGCTAGCGCGCGCGAAGCCGGAGGCGCTGCGCGGCGGCGACGCCGATGAGAATGCGCGCGCGCTGATGGATGTGCTTAAAGGCAAGAAGGGCGCGTTCCGCGACGTCGCGCTCATGAACGCGGCCGCGGGCCTCATCGTGGCGGGTCGCGCCAAGGACCTCAAGCAGGGCTTTGCGCTTGCCGTAAAATCGATCGACTCAGGCGAAGCCGAAGGGCGGCTCGACCGGCTGATCGCCGTATCGAACGATGATGCGTGAGGCGCGCGATGGCGGACATCCTGGCCAAGATTGAAGCCTATAAGCGCGAGGAGATCGCGGCCGCCAAGCGCGCGCGCCCGCTCGCCGCGCTCGAGGCCGACGCCAAGGCCATGCCAGCGCCGCGCGGCTTCATTCGCGCGATCGAGCTCAAGCACGCCGCGGGCGGCCACGCCCTGATCGCCGAGGTCAAGAAGGCGAGCCCGTCCAAGGGCCTCATCCGCGCCGATTTCGATCCGCCTGCGCTGGCGCGCGCCTATGCGGCGGGCGGCGCCGCCTGCCTCTCGGTGCTCACCGACACGCCCTCGTTCCAGGGCGCGCCTGAGCACCTCAAGGCCGCGCGCGCCGCGACCGAGCTCCCGGTGCTGCGCAAGGATTTCATGTACGACCCCTATCAGGTCGTGGAAGCGCGCGCCTGGGGCGCCGACTGCATCCTGATCATCATGGCGGGCGTTTCCGACGCGCTCGCGCAGGAGCTCGAAGCAGCCGCCATCGCCTACGGCATGGACGTGCTCCTCGAAGTGCACGACGACGCCGAGCTCGCGCGCGCGCTCCAGCTGCGCTCGCGGCTCGTCGGCATCAACAACCGCGACCTGCGCACTTTCGAGACGACGCTCGCGACCACCAAGCGGCTCGCGCCAAAGCTTCCGGCGGGCCGCATCGGGGTATCGGAAAGTGGGATCTTCACGGCGACCGATCTCGAGGATCTCGGCAGCGTCGGCATCCGCACCTTCCTGGTGGGCGAGAGCCTGATGCGCCAGGCCGACGTCGAGCGCGCCACCCGCGCCCTGCTCGGCCGCCCGCAGCGGCTCGCCGGCGCGGCGGAGTAACGGGATGGCCGGCAAGCTCACCCATCTCGGCAAGAGCGGCGAAGCGCGCATGGTCGACGTGTCGGCGAAGGCTGCGACCGAGCGCGTGGCGGTCGCCGAAGGCCGCGTGGTGATGACGGCTGCGACGCTCGATCTCGTGCTCAGGGGCGACGCCAAGAAAGGCGACGTGCTTGGCGCCGCGCGCATCGCCGGCATTATGGCGGGCAAGAAGACGCACGAGCTCATTCCGCTCTGTCATCCGCTCGCGCTCTCCAAGATCGCGGTCGACATCGAGCCGGACCAAGACCTGCCGGGGCTGATCGTGCGCGCGACCGCCAAGGTCACCGGGCAGACCGGCGTCGAGATGGAGGCGCTCACCGCCGTCGCGGTCGCCTGCCTCACCATCTACGACATGGTGAAGGCGGTCGAGCGCGGCATGCGCATCGAGGGCATCAGGCTCATCGAGAAAAGCGGTGGCAAGTCCGGCCGCTATCGCGCGAAGGAGTAGGCCGTGGCGCTGATGTCGGTCGCGCAAGCGCTGCGGCAGGTGCTGGAGCACGCAGCCCCGCTGTCGACCGAGACCGTGCCGCTCGCGGACGGCTATGGCCGGGTGCTGGCGGCTGATCTCACGGCGCAGCGCACGCAGCCGCCAGTCGACGTCTCGGCGATGGACGGCTATGCGGTGCGCGGAGCCGACGTCACCAGCGCGCCCGCGCGGCTGCGCCTGATCGGCGAGGTCGCGGCCGGCCATCCGTTCGAAGGCACGGTCGGCGCGGGGCAAGCCGCGCGCATCTTCACCGGCGGCGTGGTGCCGCCAGGCGCCGATACGATCGTGATCCAGGAAAACACGACACGCGAAAACACCACGCGCGACGGTGACGTTGTCGTCATCAACCAGGCGAGCGGCACCGGCCGCCACATCCGCCGGGCGGGTCTCGATTTCGCGGCGGGCGCCGTGCTGCTTTCAAAAGGGCGGCGGCTCAACGATCGTGATCTCGCGCTCGCGGCGGCGATGAATCACGCGGCGCTCCCCGTCTATCGCAAGCCCAAGCTCGCGGTGCTCGCAACCGGCGACGAGCTGGTGATGCCGGGCACGAGCCCGGGCGTCGGCGAGATCGTCTATTCCAACGGCTTCGCCACCATGGCGCTTGCGCGCCGCGAAGGCTGCGACGTCGTCGACCTCGGCATCGCGCCCGACCGGCTGCCGGAAACCGTCGCGGCGGTGCGGCGCGCGCGCGACGCGCAGGCCGACATCCTGGTCACCTCCGGTGGCGCCTCGGTCGGCGACTACGACCTGGTGCAGAAGGCGCTCGCGACCGAGGGCCTCGCGCTCTCGTTCTGGAAGGTCGCGCTGCGGCCCGGCCGCCCGATGATGCATGGCCGGCTCGGGCGGATGCATGTGCTCGGGCTGCCGGGCAACCCGGTGTCGTCCTATGTCTGCGGGGTGCTGTTCCTTATTCCGCTGATCAGGCGGCTCACCGGGCGGGCGGACTGCGAGCCGCAACTCGGGTACGCACGGCTCGGCTGCGACCTGCCGGAGAATGACGAGCGGGCCGACTACCTGCGGGCGACGCTCGCGGCCGGCCCGGATGGCCTCCCGGTCGCCACCCCCTGCCCGGCGCAGGATAGCTCCATGCTGGCGCCGCTCGCCAAGGCCGATTGCCTGCTCATCCGTGAGCCGCACGCGCCCGCCGCCAGGGCCGGCAGCCGCTGCAGCATCCTTAAGCTCGATGCTTAAGCCTAGTGCCGCCGATTTGAAGTTCCTACAGCACCTGCAGCAAGCTCGATCAGGAACTTCAAATCGAAAAGCGGCACTAGAATCATAGTGTTGCTAGTGCCCCTTTGTTTCCGAAGCTCGTGTCAGAGGGTGCTGCGACGTATCACGAGCTTTGGAAACGGGGCGCTAGCCTTTTGGCGAACTTTCGACTTCTTCACCTGAAATTAAGGGCTTGCGGAACACATATGGAACAGATAGTGTCTGTTCATGATTTGTTTCGGACGG
>DAIUEP010000029.1:14602-30765 GCA_036845065.1 Xanthobacteraceae bacterium
GCTTGCGGAACACATATGGAACAGATAGTGTCTGTTCATGATTTGTTTCGGACGGGTCACATAGACGTATGCCAAAGCATGCATCCTTGGGACCGGCCGCATCCGGGGGATAAGAACAATGCTGACCCGCAAGCAATTCGAGCTTCTGCGCTTCATCCACGAGCGCCTGAAGGAAACCGGTGTGCCGCCGTCTTTCGATGAAATGAAGGATGCGCTCGACCTGCGGTCGAAGTCGGGCATCCATCGCCTGATCACCGCGCTCGAGGAGCGCGGCTTCATTCGCCGCCTGCCGAATCGCGCGCGCGCGATTGAGGTGATCAAGCTTCCCGAATCAGTCGCGCAGGGCGTCGGTGCCACGCGCGCCCGCGGCTTCACCCCGAGCGTGATCGAGGGCAATCTCGGGCGCGTGCGCACGTCGTCCGAGGAGGATGGCGGCCGGCCGGTGGCGGTGCCGGTGATGGGCCGCATCGCGGCCGGCACGCCGATTGAAGCGATCCAGACCAGGACCCACGTCGTCAACATGCCGCCGGAGCTCTTGAGCTCGGGTGAGCACTTCGCGCTCGAAGTGCGCGGCGATTCGATGATCGACGCCGGCATCCTCGAAGGCGACACCGCCCTGATCAAGAAAACCGAGGTTGCCGACACCGGCGACATCGTGGTGGCGGTGATCGGTGACGAGGAGGCAACGCTGAAACGGTTCCGCCGGCGCGGGGCCTCGATCGCGCTCGAACCCGCCAACTCCTCGTACGAGACGAAGATCCTGCCGCAGGACAAGGTCAAGATCCAAGGAAAGCTGGTGGGTCTGTTCCGGCGCTACTGACCGGCGCGAAACCATCAATCGTCCGGCTGCAAGTCCTCAGGCCGCGGCGTGGCATCGCGCGGCTCGCGGCGTTGTGGTGCCGCCGATGAAGACGGCTCTTCTGGCGCCGGCCGCGCGCGGGCCCAGGGCCGATCGTAGCCCGGCGGCCGGGCCTCGGTGACCTCCCATCCGGTTCCGACGCGACGCAGCGCGATCGCGCCGCCGCGCTGCCATGTCGTGCGGTCGATCACCAGCGCGGCGCAATCGGGCGGCGCTGAGCGCGGGCTCACCACCACGGCGGCGCGCTGACAGTCCTCCGCGAAGGCCTCAGGCCTGCGCGCGATCGCCACGATCGCGCCGTCGGCAAGCCGTCCGATGCAGCCCGCTTCATCACAGGCGATGCCCTCGCTGAGATCCTTGTCCTTGGCGCTGCGCGCGTCGGCGTCCGCGGCGAGCCATTGCTGGATGGCGAACGAGTCGCTGCCGGTCTTCAGGATCGAGAGGCGGCCGCTCACCGTGCGCACCGCAAAGCTTGCGCCATCGGGCGCGATCAGCACATCGGGCAAAGGCGTGCGGATCGCCCATAGGCTTGCGAGCGCAAGCAAGAGCGCGCCCGTCAATCGCAGCGGCGATCGCAGGAGGCCGAGCACGATCAGGCCCGCGCTGCCGAGAAGGAGCGGGCCGGTGCCGAAGGCGGCGATGCGCCCGACCGCGCCGGGCAGGCTCGCGACCCAGACCGACACCGCCACCATCCATTCGATGCCTGCGCCCATCAGCCGCCAAAAAATGCCATCGAAGCCGAACGGCAGCGCGACCACGCCAAAAATCCCCATCGGCATCACCCAAAACGACACGATCGGCATGGCGAGCAGATTGGTGAGCACGCCATAGGGCGTGAGGCGATGGAAGTGATAGGCGCTGTAGAGCGTGGTGGCGAGGCCGGCGAGCAGCGAGATCAGCACGAGAGCCACGACCTCGCGTGCACCGATGAGCGCGAGCCGGGCACCGAGTGGCGTATCGGCGCCCGCGCTCATGAAGGCGAGGCCGCCCTGGTAGCCCGCGACGATCGCGAGCGTCGCCGCGAACGACATCTGGAAGCTTGGATGTACGATCGCCTCGGGCGCCAGCAGGAGGACGGCGAGCGCCGCGACTGTGAGTGTCCGCAGCGTCAGCGTCGGGCGATCCACCATCACGCCGATCAGCACGATCGCCACCATGATATAGGAGCGCTGGGTCGCGACCTCGGCGCCCGACAGGAGCAGGTAGAACGTCGCCGCGCCGAGCGCTGCCAGCGCCGCCCACTTTTTGATCCTGATGCGACCGGGTGGCATCAGTGCGAGCAGCGCGCGCAGCACGAAGAACACGATGCCGCTCACCACCACCATGTGATAGCCCGAGATCGAGAGCACGTGGCCGATGCCGGAGATGAACATCGCGTCGTTCACCGCCGTCGAGATGGCGTCGCGCTTGCCGGTGATCAGCGCCGACGCGATCGCGGCCTGATCGCCCGTGAGCACCGCGCGGATGCGCTTGTCGATCGCGTCACGCATGCCGTCGATCACCATGGCATAGCGCAGCGAGGCGTTGGCGGCGCCGGGCGCCGGCGCGGTGCGGATCGCGCCGAGCACGAAGCCCGAGGCACCGATGCCCTGGAAGTACATGGCGCGCGCGAAGTCGTAGCCGCCGGGAATGAGCGGCGCGAGCGGCGGCGTCAGGCGGGCCTTGAACGTCACAAAGCTGCCGACCGCCGGCGCCGTGCCTTTGCGCACCGAGACGCGCACGCGCTCAAGCTTCTCCTCAAGCCGCGGCGCCTCGATGTGATGGACGCGCACCACGATGCGGTCGGAGCGCTCGCGCTCCTCGCGCACCTCGACAAAGCCCGTGATCTCGGCATTCCAGGCGGCCGCCGGCAGCACCGGATGCGCGATGACGGCGCGCTTGATGGTCGCGGTCGCAAAGCCCGCCGCGATCGCCGCGGCCGCCACCATCAGCGGGAAGCCAACCGCCCGCTGCCGCACCAGCACTGCCGCGATCACCAGACCGATCGCGAGCGCCACCACGGCCCAGGCCGTTGGTTCCTGCTCGGCTGCGAAATAGAGAACGATGCCGAAGCCGAACGACACCGCGAGCCAAGGCACCAGCCGCCCCGGGCCGACATCCGCCATGGCCCATGCGGTGAGGCGCCGTGCGGCGCCGCCGGCGAAACCGCCGAGGCTGTCGGGCCAGACCCATGCGGGCGCGTCGGCTCCTCGCCGCCACGCTGCTGCACGCCCGCGCGCCTGACTACTCGTACGCGACCCGACCATCGCGGGGTTCCCTGAATACCCGCGCCAAACTTTTGTACCGCTCTCCATGTTACACGATCGCTCCCCGGCAGGGGACTGCTGCCGAACGAAGCGCTGCCATGGCCAGGCGAAAAAACGCAGTCGCACTGTTGATAGGCGTGGCGCTTGCGGTCCTGTGCGGCCGCAGCGCCGTGGCGCAGGAGGACGAGCCTCCCGCGCGGCCCGACACCGCCACCTCGATCTGCCTGATGGCGGAAGCCGCCGCCAACGCCAACGGGTTGCCGTTCGAGTTCTTCGCGCGGCTGATCTGGCAGGAAAGCCGGTTCCGCCCGGACGCGGTCGGTCCGGTGACGCGCAGCGGCGCGCGGGCGCGCGGCATCGCTCAGTTCATGCCGCGCACGGCGTCCGAACGCGGCCTGCTCGATCCACACGATCCGGTGCAGGCGCTGCCGAAGTCGGCCGAGTTCCTGCGCCAGCTCTTCAACGAATTCGGCAACCTCGGCTTGGCGGCGGCAGCCTACAACGCCGGCCCGCGCCGCGTGCGGGACTGGCTCAACGGCAGCGGTGGCCTGCCGGCCGAGACCCAGCGCTATGTCGAGATCATCACCGGCCGCTCTGCCGCGGACTGGGCCAAGGCCGGAACCGGAAAGCCTGACGAAACCGACGAGCAGCGCTCGCGGGCGATGACGTGCGCCACCATGACGGCGATGCTGCGACAGGAGCCGAGCCTCTATCTGTCGCGGCTCACGCAGCAGGTCGAGAAAAGCGCGGCCAGTCCCTGGGGCGTGCAGGTCGGCGCCGGCTTCTCGCGCGAGCGCGCGCTCGCGTCCTACTCGGACATCGAGAAGCGCCATCGCGAAAGCCTCGCCGGGCTCGATCCGATCATCATGCAGACGACGCTGCGCTCGCGCGGCACGCAGCCGTTCTATCAGGTGCGGATCGGGGCCGACACGCGGGTCGCCGCCGACCGGCTGTGCGCAAGCCTGCGCAAGGGCGGCACCCCCTGCATGGTGCTGCGCAACCGGGCGTGAGTCCCGACCGCCAGCGATCTTGGCTATACCAACAACTTGCGCTTTATTTCATGCGCGCACAAAGACGGTGGGAGGACGGGCATGACGGGCCGCAGGGCGGTCAGATCGATGATGCTGGCATTGGCGCTGTGCCTGCCGGCGGCGATCAGTGAGGCACAAAGCGACAGCAAATATCCCGACTGGAAGGGCCAGTGGGTCCGGATCGGCGGCGGCCAGTACGATCCGGGCAAGCCCGGCGGCAGAGGCCAGGCCCCGCCGCTGACCCAGGAATACAAAGCGATCTGGGACGCCAACGTCGCGAGCGAGGCCGCCGGCTCGCAGGAATACAACCCGCAGGCGCGCTGCCTGCCGGGCGGCATGCCCCGGATGATGATCGCCTACGAGCCGATGGAGCTCGTGATCACGCCCGAGGTCACCTACCTGCTGATGGAATATCTCAATCCGCTGCGGCGCATCTACACCGATGGCCGCGCCTGGCCGCAGAGCGACGACAAGACCTTCGCGGGCACCTCGATCGGCACCTGGCAGGATACCGACGGCGACGGCCGCTTTGACACGCTCGTGGTCGAGACCCGCAACATCCGCGGGCCGCGGATCTACGAAGCGACCGGCATCCCGTTCCACAAGGACAACCAGACCGTGGTCAAGGAGCGGATCTATCTCGACAAGGCCAATCCGGACGTTCTCGTCAACGAGATCACCACCATCGACAACGCGCTCACGCGGCCCTGGGTCGTGACCCGCAAGTATCAGCGCGAGCGCAAGGCGATCTGGTTCGAGTTCAACTGCGCCGAAGCCAACCCGCAGATCACGCTCGGCGGCCAGTCGTATTTTCTGACCCCCGACGGCGAGCTGATGCCGACCCGCAAGAACCAGCCGCCGCCGGTCATCGACTTGAAGCATTTTACCGAGACACCGCATTGAACGGGACAAGCCGAGAGACCGTCAAACTAAGACGCAAAGCTCTCGACTCGTCATGCCCGCGCTTGTCGCGGGCATCCACGCCTTAAAGCCGTGCAGCATCAAAAACGTGGATGGCCGGGACAAGCCCGGCCATGACGTGGAGAGTGCGTCGATCACTACAAGAATTATATCAGTTCACCTTGAGGCCGAGCCGCTTCGCGATCTCGCCGAGTCGCTCGGTGTCGTCGCGCAGGATAGCGGCCATCTCGGCCTGCGTGCTGCTCGCGCCTTCGGTGCCCTGCTCTTCGAATTGCTTTTTCGCTTCGGGCAGCGTCACCACCTTGGCAATGGTGGCCACGAGCTTGTCGATGATCGGCTGCGGCGTGCCGTTGGGCACGAAGACGCCGCCCCAGCCGGTGGCGCTGTAGCCGGGATAGCCGGACTCAATGACGGTCGGCACTTCCGGCAGCAGTGCAAGCCGCGCCGGGCTGCCGATCGCCACGGCGCGCAGCTTGCCGCTGCGCACATGCGGCATGCGGCCCGCGATCGGCGCCACCGTCCATTGCGAGTCGTTGTTGACGACCGCGTCGATCGCGGGGCCGCCGCCATTGTAGTGCGCGACCACGGGCTTGATCCCCGCCAACGCGATCAGCATCTCGCCGGCGAAATGGCCGGCGGTGCCGGCGCCCGCGGTCGACATCTTGAGCGTGTCGGGCTTCGCTTTGATCAGCGCGACCAGCTCCTGCAACGTGTTGACCGGCAGCGACGGATTGACCGCGATCAGCGTCGGCTGGATCGCGAAGCGAGCGACAGGTGTCAAGTCCTTGAGCGGGTCGAAGGAGACCTTCTTGACGTGCGGCAACAGCGCGATGTTCCCGGACGATCCATACATCAGCGTGTAGCCGTCGGGCGGCGCCTTGATCGCCTTCTCGACGCCGGCTTCCAGGTACACGTTCTCGATCGTCACCGGCTGGCCGAATGCCGCGGCCAGCTGCTGAGCGATGATGCGCGAGAGGAGATCGGCGGCCGAGCCCACGACCTCTGGCGTGATCATATTGATCGGCTTGTTGGGATAGCTGTCTTGCGCCGCGGAAGGGGTTGCGGCTGCGGCAAGCACGGCTGTCACGAGTGCCAATGCAATCGGGGTACGACTCATCATGGATGCCCTCCCTTGATCGTCAGCGGGAGGAGCCCATGCGTTGAGTGCATGGTCCGCGCCGCGGCGCCGCCTCACGGGCAGCGGGCGAAGCCTATCGCACGCGCGCCGGTCAGGGAATGGCGGCCACACGCGTTGCAGGTAAGGGTATAACGCGTCGGACGCTACTGCTTGTGGGTCACGCTGGTCGCGATGTGGTTGAGCTCCTCGCAGCCGGTCGCCGTCACGATGACGGTGCCGCCGATGTTGACCCGATGGTCGCCGATGCAGGCGTTGGGCTCGAAGGCGAGCACCATGCCGGGCTGCAGCACGGCTAGCCGCTGCCGCGCCGCTTGGGGGCCGGCGAACCGGATATCGAGCCTGGCCTGGTCCTGGTTCACGGTGGTGCGGCCCATCAGAAAATGCGGCGCGAGCGAGTGCACCAGCGGCGTGTAGCCCCAGCAGCCCGCCGATTTGAGCGGCTCCTCCATGGCGGCCACGAGGTCGGCGAACGTCATGCCCGGTTTGAGCGCCTTGATGCCCGCTTCATACGAGGCGCGCGCGACGCGCTCGCACTTCAAATTCGTCTCATCGAGCGGATCGAGCGCGACCGTCATCTGCACCTGCACCTCCTGATTGCCGCACAGCGGCATCAACTCGCACTGCATCAGGTCGCCGCGCGCGAGGATGCGTGGCGCCTCGCCGCTGGTGGTCCAGCGCGGCGGGCCCCATGACAAGGTCTGAGGGCCTGAGTTCATGACGATCATCGGATAGCGCAGACCGATGCCGTGTCGCAGCATCTCGCGCGTCGCCTCGGCGAACACCACCTCTTCGCCGACACCCGGCGCCGCCACCTCGACGATCACCCGGCAGGCCGCCTCAGCGGCGCGTGCGGCGTAGCGGACCTGCGCCATCTCCTCGTCGCTCTTGACCAGCATCAGGTGGCTGAACTCTTCGGAGATGTCCTCCCATTGCGCCTTCGGCAGCGCCGCCGTGAGCTCCATCCAGAAGTTGGCCGGAATGGCGCCGTACATTTCGGTCGGAGCCTGCGAACGAAGGCCGACGACGCCGAGACGGCTGTCGGCGAGTTGCTTCTCGCGCAACACGTCCGCGACGCCCGTGCCGCTGGTCGCCACGCGATAGTCGGCGACCCACAGCGTGGTGCCGCGCGCTTGCGACCAGCGCGCCCGCATCACCCGTAACGGCGCCCAGGTGATGACCACCGGATCGCCCTCGAGCGGGAAGATGACGCAGCCTTCGTTGTAATCGTCGCTGATATAGGTCTCGTACATTTCGCGCGCGCGAAACCCTGCGACCAGAAGCCCCTCGAAGCCGCGCTCGCGCATCAACTCGCGCACGCGCGCCCAGCGGCGATCGCGCTCGGCAAGCGACAAGGTCGGCGGCTGCATGTGAGGCGTACTCATGAGATCCCCGGGTAAGCGAAGCTGCTTTTACAGTAGTGGCATTCCATCTCCACCGTCATGCCCGGCCTTGTGCCGGGCATCCACGTCTTTCTTGCAGCAAGCAAGTCGTGGATGGCCGGGACAAGCCCGGCCATGACGACGTGGCGAGTCATCGTTCAACTCTGTTGGGGGATCATCCTACTGCGCCTTGATGTTGGCGCCGCGGATCACCTTGCCCCACCGCTCGGTCTCTTCGACGATGATCCGTCCCCACTCCGCCGGCGAAAGCGGCACGGTCTCGCTGCCGAGATCAGCGAATTTCGCCTTGATCGCGGGATCGTTGAGGCCGGCGTTCACCGCGGCGTTGAGCGTTGTGATGATGTCGGCGGGCGTGCCTCTCGGCGCGCCCAATCCGTTGCGCAGGCTCGCCTCGTAACCGGGCACGAACTCGCCGACAGTCGGAACATCCGGGAAGGCAGCCGAGCGTTGCGCGGTCGTCACGCCAAGCGCACGCACTTTTCCGGTCCTGATCAGCTCGACCGCGCCGGCGAGCGCCACGAAGTAGACCTGCACCCTGCCGCCAATGAGGTCTGTAATCGCAGCCCCGTCGGTGCGGTACGGCACATGCACCATGTCGACGCCGGCCATCGCCTTGAACATCTCGCCGGCGACGTGGTTGGCGGTGCCGATGCCGCCCGACGCCATGTTGATCTTGCCGGGGTTGGCCTTGGCGTAGGTGATGAACTCCGGGATTGTGCTTCCCTGGAAGGTCGGATTGACGACCATGACAAAGGCGCCGCGGCTCAAGCTTGCGACCGGCGCGATGTCGCGGATGAAGTTGAAACGCAGATTGTCATAGAGCGCGGCGTTGGTGAAAGCCGCGGTGCTCGCCATCAGCAGCGTATAGCCGTCGGGTGGCGCATTGACGACCGCCTCGGTCGCGAGATTGGTGCCGGCGCCCGGCCGGTTCTCGATGACGACCGGCTGGCCGAGCCGCTCCGACAGCCATTGCCCGATCAGGCGGGCATAAAGGTCGAGGCCGGTGCCGGCGCCGAAGCCAACCATGATGTGCACCGGCCGCGCCGGAAAGGCTTGCGCGCGGGCGAGGCGGGAAGCGGCCGGGAGCACCGCAGCGCCCGCCGCAAGGTTCAGGAATCGCCGGCGCGCAAGCATCATGGCGTCGCCCCTGCGACCTTAGCCCCACCAACCTTGGCCCCACCAACCTTGGCCCACGTGTCGCGCAAGCCCACGGTGCGGTTGAACACCAGGTGGTCCGGCTTCGAATCCGGGTCCAGGCAGAAATAGCCCTGCCGCTCGAATTGCACCGGCGCAGTGTTGCTCGGCAACGCCAACGCCGGCTCGAGCCGAGCGTCGGAGAGGACTTCGATCGACTGCGGATTGAGATCGGCGGTGAAGTCGCCGGCGTTGGGATCCGGGCGCGTGAACAGCTGATGATAGACGCGCACTTCCGCCTTCACGGCGTCGGCTGCCGACACCCAGTGGATCGTCGCCTTGACCTTGCGGCCGTCGGGTGAATTGCCGCCGCGGGTGGCTGGATCGTACGTGCACTTGAGCGCGATCACCTGGCCTGCGGCATCCTTCACCACCTCCCGGCAGGTGATGAAATAGGCATAGCGCAGCCGCACCTCGGTGCCAGGTGAGAGCCGAAAGAACTTCTTGGGCGGGTTCTCCATGAAGTCGTCCTGCTCGATGTAGAGCTCGCGGCCGAACCGGATGCGGCGCGTGCCGGCTGCCGGATCGTCGGGATGATTGACGGCCTCGAGCTCCTCGCTCTGGCCCTCCGGATAGTTCTCGATCACCACCTTGAGCGGGCGGAGCACAGCCATGCGGCGCTCCGCGGTGCGGTTGAGCACCTCGCGCACCGAGAACTCGAACATGCCGACGTCGACGACGCTGTTGGCCTTGGCGACCCCGATCCGCTTGACGAAGTCGCGGATCGCCTCCGGTGGCACGCCGCGCCGGCGCAGCCCCGCAAGCGTCGGCATGCGCGGATCGTCCCAGCCTTTGACATGGCCGCGGCGGACGAGCTCGGTGAGCACGCGCTTCGACAGCATCGTGAAGGTCAGGTTGAGGCGGGCGGACTCATATTGCCGCGGCCGTGACGGCACCTTGAGGTTATCGAGGAACCATTCGTAGAGCGGACGGTGATCCTCGAACTCCAGCGTGCAGAGCGAATGCGTGATGTGCTCGATGGCGTCCGACTGGCCGTGCGCGAAGTCGTAGCTCGGGTAGATGCACCAGGCGTTGCCGGTGCGCGGGTGATGCGCATGCAGGATGCGGTAGAGCACCGGATCGCGCAGATTGATATTGCCCGAGGTCATGTCGATCTTGGCGCGCAGCACCCGCGCGCCGTTCGGAAACTCGCCCTTGCGCATGCGGCGGAACAGGTCGAGGTTCTCCTCCACGCTGCGGTCGCGGAACGGGCTGTTCTTGCCGGGCTCCGTGAGCGTGCCGCGGGTGGCGCGCATCTCGTCCTGCGTCTGGTCGTCCACATAGGCCTTGCCGGCGCGGATGAGGTCCTCGGCCCAGGTGTAGAGCTGCTCGAAATAGTCGGACGCGTGATAGAGGTGCTCGCCCCAGTCAAAGCCGAGCCAGCGCACGTCGGTTTTGATGGCGTCGATGAATTCCTGCTCCTCCTTGGTGGGATTGGTGTCGTCGAAGCGCAGGTGGCAGCGGCCGCCGAATTCCTGCGCCACGCCGAAATTGAGGCAGATCGCCTTGGCATGTCCGATGTGGAGATAACCGTTCGGCTCCGGCGGGAAGCGGGTGACGACCGTGCTGTGCCGCCCGGCCGCAAGATCGGCCCTGATGATGTCGCGGATGAAGTCCTGCCCCGCCTCGCGAACCGCTGTGTCGACTGCCGTCATTGTGCTTGAGGTCCTTGAGTGCTTGAGGTGCTGTTGCGCCACCTGCGTCGTGCCCGAAACGCTCGGCCGGGACATCGGCGCGGGCCGGCACGGATCATGGTTTATGTGCCAAATCTACCCCGACCCGCCAAGGGCGAATTCCCGTACCCAGGTTTTGCGTGACACCTGAGGCTCAAGCTGTGGTACAGGGGCGCGCAACCAACCAGCGCAGGCCCGGCCGACCTCCAGGATGTCCGAGACCGTCGTCACTCGCTTTGCCCCCTCGCCCACCGGCTTTCTCCACATCGGAGGAGCGCGCACGGCGCTGTTCAACTGGCTCTACGCGCGCGGCCGTGGCGGCAAGATGCTGTTGCGGATCGAGGACACCGACCGCGAGCGCTCGACCAAGGCCGCGATCGATGCGATTCTCGACGGCCTCACGTGGCTCGGCATCGATTGGGATGGCGAGGCCATCTACCAGTATTCCCGCGCTGCCCGCCACCGCGACGTCGTCGAGCAGCTCCTGGCCTCGGGGCGCGCCTATCGCTGCTATGCAAGCCCCGCGGAGCTCACCGAGATGCGCGAGAAGGCGCGCGCGGAAGGCCGCTCGAAGCTCTATGACGGGCGCTGGCGCGACCGCGATCCGTCCGAGGCGCCCGCTGACGTCAAGCCGGTGATCAGGCTCAAGGCCCCGCTCACCGGCGAGACCGTGATCGAAGACCAGGTGCAGGGCCGCGTCGCCTGGCAGAACGAAAACCTTGATGATCTCGTGCTGCTGCGCTCCGACGGCTCGCCGACCTATATGCTGGCGGTGGTGGTCGACGACCACGACATGGCGGTGACCCACATCATCCGCGGCGACGATCATCTCACCAACGCGGCTCGCCAGAAGCAGATCTACGAGGCGCTGGGCTGGTCGGTGCCGGTGATGTCGCACATTCCGCTCATCCACGGCCCGGACGGCGCCAAGCTGTCAAAGCGCCACGGCGCGCTCGGGGTCGATGCCTACCGCGCGATGGGCTGCCTGCCGATCGCGATGCGCAACTACCTGGTGCGGCTCGGCTGGGCCCATGGCGACCAGGAGATCTTTTCCACCGACGAGATGATCAAGGCGTTCGACCTGCCGCAGATCGGCCGCTCGCCCGCCCGCTTCGACTTCGCCCGGCTCGAGAACCTCAACGGCCACTACATCCGCCAGAGTTCCGATTCGGAGTTGCTTGCCGCGCTCGAACAGGTCCTGCCGCATATCCAGGGCGGTGCTGAGCTGGCGGGCAAGCTGACGGCGGGCGTGCGGAACAAGCTCCTCGCCGCCATGCCGGGCCTCAAGGAGCGCGCCAAGACCCTGGTCGAGCTGGTCGAAAGCGCACGCTACGTCTTCGCCGACCGGCCCTTGGCCCTGGATGACAAGGCCGCGGTCCTGCTGACGGCGGAAGCGCGCTCGCTGCTCGGCGAGATCTCCGTCGAGCTCAGGCAGGTCGAGCCCTGGACCGTGGGAGCCACCGAGCAGGCGGTGCGCGCCTTCGCAGAGCGCAAGGGCATCAAGCTGGGCGGTGTTGCACAACCGCTGCGCGCGGCCCTCACCGGCCGGACCACCTCGCCGCCGATTTTCGACGTCCTGGCGGTGCTGGGAAAGAGCGAGAGCCTCAGCCGGCTGCAGGATCAGGCCACGACGGGAACTTAACGGCGTCACCCGGCCGGTCCGTCGCGCCGCCCGCAGCGACAAGACAACGACTTGTTTACCCCGCAAGAGCGCTGAAACAGCGCCCAAGCAATTCCATGACAGCCCCAAGATGGGCCATCTTGCAGTGCATATGGGGATGGGCTACGCCCTAACAAAAGGACCTCCCCCGCAGAATCGCCGAGGCTCCTGGCCATCTCGTGGCACCCTCGGGGGTTGTCCGGTCCGCCGGTGACAATAACTCGAGGGCACGATCATGGATGCAAAGAGCGGCGCCAGCACGAAATCCGGCCAGCTCACCGTCGGCAATAAGAGCTGGTCGTTTCCGATCTACGACGGGTCGATCGGTCCGGCCGTCATGGACATCTCCAAGCTCTACAGCCAGAGCGGCATGTTCACCTACGATCCCGGCTTCACCTCCACCGGGAGCTGCGAGTCCAAGATCACCTACATCGACGGCGACGAGGGTGTGCTGCTCTACCGCGGCTATCCGATCGAGCAGATCGCCGAGCACGGCGATTTCCTGGAGACCTGCTACCTCCTGCTGTACGGGGAGCTGCCGACTCCCGCGCAAAAGGCCGACTTCGACAACCGCGTGACCCGTCACACGATGGTGCACGAGCAGATGAGCCGGTTCTTCCAGGGGTTCCGGCGCGACGCTCACCCGATGGCGATCATGACCGGCTGCGTCGGTGCGCTCTCGGCCTTCTATCACGACTCGACCGACATTTCCGATCCGCACCAGCGGATGGTCGCCTCGATCCGCATGATTGCGAAGATGCCGACGCTGGCGTCCATGGCCTACAAGTATTCGGTCGGCCAGCCGTTCGTGTATCCCAAGAACGACCTCGACTACGCCACCAACTTCCTGCGCATGTGCTTTGCGGTCCCGTGCGAGGACTTCAAGCCCAACGAGGTGCTGGCGCGCGCGATGGATCGCATCTTCATCCTGCATGCCGACCACGAGCAGAACGCCTCGACTTCGACAGTGCGGCTCGCCGGCTCCTCCGGCGCCAATCCGTTCGCCTGCATCGCGGCCGGCTGCGCCTCGCTGTGGGGACCCGCGCATGGCGGCGCCAACGAAGCCGCGCTCAAGATGCTGTCGGAGATCGGCCGGGTCGAGCGCATCCCCGAGTTCGTCAAGCGCGCCAAGGATAAGAACGATTCGTTCAGGCTCATGGGCTTCGGGCATCGGGTCTACAAGAACTATGATCCGCGCGCCAAGATCATGCAGCGCACCTGCCATGAGGTGCTGGCCGAGCTCGGCATCAAGGACGATCCGCTGCTCGACGTCGCGCTCGAGCTCGAGCGCATCGCGCTGCACGACGATTACTTCATCGAGAAGAAGCTTTATCCGAACATCGACTTCTATTCCGGCATCACGCTCAAGGCGATGGGCTTCCCGACCACGATGTTCACCGTGCTGTTCGCAGTCGCGCGCACGGTGGGCTGGATCGCGCAGTGGAAGGAAATGATCGAGGATCCGGATCAGAAGATCGGGCGGCCGCGCCAGCTCTATACTGGCGCACCGCGCCGGGACTACCTGCCGGTGTCGCGACGCAAGTAAGTCCCACAGTCATTGCGCTCGAGCAGGGGGAGTGCGATGGCCAAGCCAAAGCGCCAGATCGTCTCGTCGGTCGAGGACGGCCCGTCCGACTACGACCGGGACAAGTACCATTCGCATCTGATTGAGCAATACAAGCTCTATGTCGAGATGGTCGACCGCCTGAGCGCGCGCCGCGTGCTGGTCAACAACTCGTTCATCACGCTGACCGGCGCCGGCGCCATCGCGTATGCGGCGGCACCCACGAGCTTCGGCGGCGGCTCGGCGGTGTTCTTCCAAACCGCGATCACGCTTGCGTGCATCCTGCTGGCGGTTCTGTGGCGCGAGACGATCGTCTATTATCGCCACCTGTCCGACGCCAAGTTCCTGGTCATCCACGAGATGGAGGAGCTGTTGCCTGCTCGCCCCTACACGGTCGAGCACGACTACTTCATCGGCAAGCGCAAGGCCAAGCTGACGCCCTTCACCCGCGGCCTCTCCGACATGGAGGTCTACATCCCGGTCACGGCCGCGGTGGCATCGGCCCTGGCGCTGATCTACACTCTCCTGGTTCCGGCGCGGCCGTACTACGCGGCGCTCCTCGGCGCTTGAGCATTCACACGAGTCCTATTCCGGTCGGTGGGGGAGAGAATCGATCCTCGTGATCCCCACACCGGCAGCGAGCAGCTCTCTCAGTCGCTCCTCAACGTTCGTTACAAGCTACGGATCATGACCACGCACTGGAATACTATTTCCAGCCAGTTCGGGAAAGTAATCCACCGTCAGGGGAAGCCGTGCAATTCGACTCGCATCGACGTGAAACGCAACCTTCTGACCCAATTCCATTGCTCTGGCCTGACTAACAAGAAGGTACTGGCGAGGGCGCCGCGCGCCCTGGTAGTCCGTCCGGGACGTGGTGTAGAAGACAATCGCAAAATTCGTACCGCCCTGCCGACCAGTCGCAGCGCACAGCACAATGTGAGGCGACGGCCCCGGTCCGTGAAACTCACGAAAGGGAAAGTTGCAGAGGACGTAATCTCCTCTACGAAGCATCAATCCCGGCGGCCAAAGACGTTGTCATACAGGGTGGAGCGGTTCTTGTGGCTCTCGTCGCTCTCGCCGGGTTCCCTGTCAATTCGGAGCTCCCCCCCATCATAGACATGGTCGTAGGCAAGAATGCTTTCCTCGCCGGGGGCTCTTTCGAAGCTCCTGCGTAGCAGGAGCGAAATATAGGCCGTAACACTCATGCCTTCCTCGGCGGCGCGACGTGCGGCGACATCGGCAACATCGCTTTCAATCTCAATCCGAGCCAGATCGCCCATTGCAACTCTCCATTTCAATAAACATAGCACTGCGCAGTGATAGTTGCGAGCCCGACTGGTGCCCCCGTAGGTTGCTAGCGGGTTACTCCACCCCAAGCCGCCCCATCATCCCCCGCCGTGGCTTCATACGCCCACGTCAAATACGCCCCCGCCCAGGTGAAGCCGCCGCCGAACGCGGCCATGATCAGGCGGTCGCCGGTCTTGAGCCGCGTCTCGTAGTCCCACAGGCAGAGCGGGATCGTGGCCGCGGTGGTGTTGCCGTATTTGTGGATCACCATCATCACGCGATCCATCGGGAGATTCATGCGCTCGGCGGTCGCTTCGATGATGCGCCGGTTGGCTTGATGCGGCACCAGCCAATCCACTTGATCGGGGGTGAGCGCGTTGCGGGTCAGCAGCTCGTTCGCCACCTCGGCCATGCGGGCAACCGCGAACTTGTAGACCGACGCGCCTTCCTGATGGACGTAGTGCAGGCGCCGCGCCACGGTCTCTGCGCTCGGCGGCAACCGGCTGCCCCCGGCCTTCTGATGCAGATGGGGCATGCCGGCGCCATCGGAGCGGATGATGGTGTCGTGAATGCCGTGACCGTTCGGGCTCGGCTCCACCAGCACGGCGCCCGCCCCATCGCCGAACAGCACGCAGGTGGCACGATCGGTATAGTCGATGATCGCCGACATCTTGTCGGCGCCGACGACAACGACCCGCCGACATTGCCCGGTGCCGATGAACTGCGTCGCAATGGTCAGCGCGTAGACAAAGCCCGAACAGGCGGCCTGTACGTCGAAGCTGCCGATGTTGCGGATTCCCACCATGTCACAGACGATGTTGGCGGTGGAGGGAAACACGAAATCCGGCGTCGTGGTGGCGCAGATCAGAAGGTCGACGTCCTGCGGGCGCGTCGCGGTCCGCTCGAGCAGGCCACGCACCGCTTCGGCCGCCATGTGCGAGGTCCCGAGCCCCTCCCCCTTGAGAATCCGCCGCTCCTTGATGCCGGTGCGCTCCGTGATCCACGCGTCGCTGGTATCGACCATGCGCGCGAGCGCCTCGTTGTCGAGCACGTCGGCGGGGAGGTGGCCGTATACGCCCGTGATGGCGGCTTTGATGCTGGTGTCACCGGTCACGAGGGGCCT
The DNA here is from genome assembly GCA_036845065.1 of Xanthobacteraceae bacterium. Classification (GTDB taxonomy): domain Bacteria; phylum Pseudomonadota; class Alphaproteobacteria; order Rhizobiales; family Xanthobacteraceae; genus VAZQ01. Next base: position 30,699 of record DAIUEP010000029.1, read on the forward strand.
TTGCGGGATGTGTGGCGGGGCATGGTAAGGGCAAGCGGCCGCCTGGCCAAGCGATACGGCGCCTGTG
>DAIUEP010000030.1:0-4107 GCA_036845065.1 Xanthobacteraceae bacterium
GAGCCGCGCCGAGCTGCGACGCGCGGCCGCCGAGAAGCGCGTCGAGCTCACGCCGCTGCGCAAGCGCCTCGCCGAAACGGAAAAATCGATCGCCAAGTTGACAGCAGAGATCGCCAGCATCGACACCGCGCTCGCCGCGCCAGGCCTGTTCGCGCGCGAGCCCGACAAGGCGGCGTCGCTCTCGAAAGCGCGCGCGGATGCCGCCAGCGCGCTCGCGCGCGCCGAGGACGACTGGCTGACGGTCAGTGCCGAGCTTGAAACCGCGATGGCGTGATCACGTCCGCTTTTTCTGCTGCGTCGCGCTCTTCTGCTGGCGCGCAGGCGCGGGCTCCCCGTTGCGCTCGATCGAGACCAGACGTCCGCCCGAGAACCGATAGATGCCCGGCCGCGCGCCGCGCGTGTAGGTGAGGACGGCCGCGCGTTCGCCGCGCTCGGTCGAGCCGAACTCGGCCCGATCGGGCGCGCCGATCCGGTTCACAACGTCGCACTCCGTCATCTGCAGCGATATGCCGCCCGCCGGCACGCCAAGCGCCGGCTCGGCTTGCTCCTGCCGGCCGGCGGCGCACTGGCCATCGGGACCGACGAGATCCGCGGGGCCGGCCTCCCGCAGCGTGAACTCTTCCTTGTGGCCAGAATAGCTGAGCCAGTCAGGCTTCAGGTCGCCCTTCGGGATGATGTTGATGCTGCTCAAGCTGTCGCCCGCGCAGGCGGACAGGGCCGGCACTGCGCACGCCAACACGAGAACCCTTATGCACCTTCGATCGATCCGCAGCATCGCTCAAGCCACCTGCAACAAGCGCGACTGAAGTCTTCACTGGATTCGTGTCGAGATTTTGCCGCAGGTCGGCCAGGCTGATCAACCCTCCGATCGGGCAAGCCCCAGGGCGACCCAAGAAACAATCTTACGCCTTGCGCTGCCAGCGGCCGTGCTCGTCCGGCTGCCAATAGGTCACCTCGAAGCCGCCGGTCTTGGCTTGCGTCCAGCGCACCCGCGCGACTTCCAACGCATCGGGGTCCTCGCCGTCGAACAGGAGCACGATGCGCTCGTAGCGGGCGGCGTCCTCGGGCACCGGCGCGCCGTCGATGAGGAAGCGCACCGCCGCGTCATTGGGATTGTCGGCATTGAGGGTGATGAGGATCGGCTGGGCGGCGGCTTCCGGATCACGCCAGGTGCCGTGCGGCAGAAAGCTGTCTTCAGCGTAGGTCCACAAATGGCTATCGAGCGCCTCCACCCGTTCCTCCGAGGCGGCCTGCACCACCACGCGCCAGCCGCGCTCGAGCGACTTCTCGAGCAGCGTCGGCAACACGCGCTCGATCGGTTGACGGTGCAACTGATAGAACAGGACCTCGGTCATGGCACGCCCGGCACCACCATCTTGACGTAGGTGTTTGCGATCGTTTCCTGCAGCGTCGCGAGGTAGGACTCGTAGTTCGGATCGGCCGGGGTGATCTCGCCAAACCGGTCGCGATCGAAATTCTCGCGCTTGAGATAGACGACCGGCGTTGCCACCGGCACGAACATCATGCCGGCGATGTTGTGCAGCGTCGTCAATATGCCGTGAAACTCGTTCGAGACATCGAGCACCGAGAGCGTGACCGAGCGCAGCCAGCCGTTCTCTCCCGACACCAGGAACATGTACATCGACATGTTCGGCAGCCGCACATGGCCGCGATGGGAGTGTCGCGCGTCGAGCCGGTCGCGCTCCTGGAACATCAGGCCGCCTTCCGCCTCGTCCCAGAACATATCGGTCGCGTAGGTGACGAGGTTGCCCGGCGTCTTGAACGCCGATCGCAGCACCAGATAGCTGCCGATCATGTGCACGACAGCGGACTTCGCATAGCCGCCCCATTCGGGCCTGGCCGTCTCGCTGCCAGTGGCTATCGGAGCGTCCACCGCCGGCGCGAGCGGGCGCGCCAGCGCGGGCGCCGTATCGGCCGCGTCCTTGCGCTCGAGCCCATCCTTGCGCTCGAGCCCAAGCGTGCGATCCATCGCACGCAGCAGGCGGTCAGTGTGATGGTCGAAATCCTGGCCTGAATCGATACGCACCGCGTTGCGAAAGGAAAGCTCCTTGAGCGAATCCGGCAGTTGCGCCGCCGTCGGCATGCGGGTGTCACCGACCAGAACCGGGATCACGGCGACGCCGCGCGTGAGCGCGGTTTCCACCTCGATGCGGACCGGATCGGCGTCGTCTTGGATGCGGCTGTTACCCGGCCTGGCGGAGCCCATCCAGCGGCGCCCGATCACGACCAGGAGGATGTCGGTCTCCTGCAGCGCCTCGTCGATATGCTTGCGGAAGTCGACGCCGGCGGGAATGTTGTCGATGTCCCGGAACACCGCGCTCTTGCCGTATTGCGCGACCAGCCGGTCGAAGATGCGCCCGGTGATGGCCTCCGAATCGTCGCGTCGATAGGAGACGGTGATCTTCGGCATTCGGTTTCCCGCAGCACCCGCTCGTTCCCGCGAAAGCGGGAACCCAGGGCCACTTGTACAAGCGTTCGATCTGTTGCTCTGGGTCCCCGCTTTCGCGGGGACGAACGGCTCAACCAATCTCAAACGAACATTCGGCTTAGCCGAACCTGAGCATCCTACTTCTCGTAGTGGTCCGCCACCAGCCGATCGAGCAGCCGCACCCCGAAGCCCGAGCCCCAGCTCTTGTTAGTGTCGTTCTGCGGCGAGCCCATGCCGGTGCCGGCAATATCGAGATGCGCCCAGGGCGTCTTGTCGACGAAGCGCGACAGGATCAGCGCCGCCGTGATCGAGCCGGCCGGCCGGCCGCCGACGTTCTTCATGTCGGCGAACTTCGATTCGATCTGCTTGTCGAATTCAGATCCGACCGGCATACGCCAGAGCTTCTCGCCGGTCGCGCGGCCGGCCTTGAGCAGCCGCTCGGCCAGCCGGTCGTCGTTGGAGAACAGGCCGGCATACTCGTGCCCGAGCGCAATGATGATGGCGCCAGTGAGGGTCGCGAGGTCGACCATGAACTTGGGCTTGAAGCGCGTGTTGACGTAATGCAGCACGTCGGCGAGCACCAGCCGGCCCTCGGCGTCGGTGTTGATCACCTCGATCGTCTGCCCCGACATCGAGGTGACGATGTCGCCAGGGCGCTGCGACTTGCCGTCGACGCTGTTCTCCACGAGGCCGATCGCGCCGACCACATTGACCTTGGCCTTGCGCGCGGCCAGCGTCTGCATCAGGCCGACCACGCAGGCCGCGCCCGCCATGTCGCCCTTCATGTCCTCCATGCTGCCGGCGGGCTTGATCGAGATGCCGCCGGTATCGAAGCACACCCCCTTGCCGATGAAGGCGATCGGAGGCGTGCCCTTCTTGCCGCCGTTCCACCGCATGATCACGCTGCAGCTGTCGTGCTCGGAGCCCTGCCCGACCCCCAAGAGCGCGTTCATGCCGAGCTTCTTCATGGCCGCCACGTCGAGCACCTCGACCGCGACGCCTAGCTTCTTGAGGCTTTGGGCCCGCTGCGCAAACTCCTCCGGGTAGAGGATATTCGCCGGCTCGTTGACGAGGTCGCGCGCAAATGTCACGCCGTTCGCCACCGCGTCGCGCGCCGCATAGGCCTTCTGCACCGCCGCGGCGTTACCGACCGCGATCGCGACCTCGACCTCGGAAGGCTTCTCTTCTCCCTCCTTGCGCTTGGTCTTGTAGCGGTCGAACCGATAGGCGCGCAGCCGCACTCCGAGCGCCAGCTCGGCCACCGCATCGGGCTTGGGGGCCCCGCCAGGCAGATCGGCGACGATCGTCGCCGCCTCCGCCTGGCTCGGAATCTTGCCCATCGCAACACCGCCGAGCTTCACGAAATCCCTCGCCTTCAGGTCGCGGATCTTGCCGACCCCGACCACCACCAGGCGCGAGACTTCCAGGCCGGCGGGAGCCACGATGTCCAGGGTCGCGCCACTCTTACCCTTGAAGCGCTCGGCCGCCGCCGCTCGGGACACGAGATCTCCCGTCTCGGCAAGGACTTGGCGGGTCGCGGAGCCAAACTTGAGCCCCTCGTCACAGAACACAACAAGAACGCCCTTGGGGGGCGTTGAAAGCGGGGCAAATTCGAGCTTCAGAGCCATGCGCACTCCTCGCGATCGGCCAGCCGGACA
>DAIUEP010000030.1:4207-7694 GCA_036845065.1 Xanthobacteraceae bacterium
CAGGCGTTGCGCAACGTCGACCTGATGACCAATCAGGGGCAGACGATCCTGGTCTTCGTCGGCATCACCGGACTGATCATTCCTCTGCTCATTCTGTTGATTGCGCCGATCGCGCTCATGATCGCGGTCGGCTACACGCTCAACAAGCTCAGCACTGATTCCGAGCTGATCGTCATGAACGCGGCGGGCATGGCGCCGTGGCGGATTTTCCAGCCGTTCCTGGCCGTCGGCATCGTGGTCTCGCTCGTGGTTGCCGCCATCAGCATGTACGTGTCGCCTAAGAGCCTGCGCGAGCTGCGCCGCTGGGCCACCGAGGTGCGCGCCGAGGTCGTCACCAATAACGTGCAACCCGGTCGCTTCGCGGTCGTCGACGGCCGCATGACCATGCACATCCGCAGCCGGGCGCCGAACGGTCAGCTCCTGGGGGTCCTGATCGACGACGCCCGCGACGCCAAGGAGCGCGTCACCATCCTGGCCGAGAAGGGCAGCATCCTGTCGAGCGAGCGCGGGACCTACCTGATCCTCGAAAACGGCACCGTGCAACGGCATGTGTCGACCCAGCGCGACCCGGATTTCATCGCGTTCCGCGAGCACGCTTTTGACCTCTCCCGGCTCGCGCCCACGATCTCCTTCATCCGCTACTCGGTGCAGGAACGGTTTCCATGGGAGCTGGCCTATCCGCCGGCGGATGATCCCTTGTTCAAGGAACAGCCGGGCAACTTCACCGCGGAGCTTCACAATCGAATCACCGCACCGCTGTATCCACTCGCCTTCCTGGTGATCACCTTTGCGTATCTCGGGGCGCCACGCACGACGCGGCAAAGCCGCACCATGTCGTTCGTGAGCGCGGCGCTTGCGGTCTCGGCGCTGCGCGGCATCGGCTTCATCGGCACGCTCATGGGCGCCCATCGGCCGATCACACTGCTCATTCCCTACGTGGCGATGGCCATCACGTTCGTGCTCGGCTTCTGGGCGATCGCGCGCGGCCTCGTCCTCGACCCGCCCGCGTTCATCACCAACACGATCACCGCGTTGGCCGACGGCCTGTCGCGGCGCACCACGGCAGTGTCGGGGCAGGCGCAATGATCGCCCGGACCATCACGCGCTATTTCGGCATGCGCTTCCTTGGCGCCGTCATCGCCATTTTCCTGGGTCTGCTGCTGCTGGTCGCGATGGTCGACTTCATCGAGATGATGCGGCGCACCTCCGACATGAAGGACGTCTCCGCCGTCCTGGTCGCCAAGATCTCGCTCTACCGGGTGCCCCACCTCACCGAGCGCGTGCTGCCGTTCACGGTGATGACGGCCGCGATGTTTTGCTACCTCAACCTGTCGCGGCGCCTGGAGCTGGTGGTGGCCCGCTCGGCCGGGCTGTCGGCATGGCAGTTCGTCGGCCCCGCCGTCGTCATCGCCTTCCTGATCGGCGCGGCCACGACCACGCTCTACAATCCCCTGTCGGCGTCGCTGCGCGAGGAATCAGCCCGCCTCGAAGCCCAGCTGTTCGGCAGGACGCGCGGCTTCGCTGACGTCGGCAGCGGCTTCTGGGTCCGCCAGCGCAGCGACGAGGGCCAGTCCATCATCAACGCCAAGTCCTCCAGCCAGCAGGGTGTTCAGCTCGCCGGCGTGACCGTCTTCAAGTTCGACGATTCGGACCGCTTCCAGCAGCGAATCGAGGCCAAGAGCGCCGTGCTCAACGACGGGTTCTGGCGGCTCGAGGGAGCCCGCCTGTATGCCAAGGACGATCCGCCGACCGACCATGACATCTACGATCTGCGGACCAATCTTACCCTTACTCAAGTACGGGAAAGCTTTGCCACGCCGGATACTGTGCCGTTTTGGCAACTGTTGGCATACATTCGCTTGGCAGAGAACGCCGGCCTAGCTGCCGCCGGATATCGCGTGCAATATTATCAGCTGCTGGCTCAACCGTTCTATCTGGCCGCGATGGTCATTCTGGCGGCATCCGTGAGTCTCCGATCGTTCCGTTTCGGGGGGGTACAACGGATGGTTCTGGGTGGCGTCCTGGTGGGCTTTCTGCTCTACGTCATGTCGAAGGTGATCGGGGACTTAAGCAAGGCTGGGCTGCTGTCGCCGGTGATTGCTGCCGGTCTGCCGCCACTTGCAGGTGGGCTTACGGGTCTGATGATGCTGCTGCACCAGGAGGACGGGTGATGGTCGTGACCACCGCTCGTCCAAGTCTGTCGGGTTGCGGCTGGTGGCGCTTCGCCACCATGGCGGCCGCCATCCTCATTGTCGCCGTCGGATGCATCACCGACGCGCCGTCCGCGTTCGCCCAGAGGGGCAGCATCGTCTCCTTCCCGCAACGTCCGAAGCCGGCTCAGCCCGGCAGCGGCTTGCTGCCCAGCACGAAGGGCACGAAGGATCAGATGCTCGTGCGCGCGACCGAGATGAACTACGACTACACCAACGAGCGCGTCTCGGCGGTCGGCAATGTGCAGATCTATTACTCGGGTGCGACGCTCGAAGCCGACAAGGTCATCTACGACCAGAAGACCAAGCGGCTGCACGCGCAGGGCAACGTCCGATTGACCGAAGCGGACGGCAAGGTCGTCTACGGCGAGATTCTCGATCTCAGCGACGACTTCCGCGACGGCTTCGTCGATTCGCTGCGGGTCGACGGTCCGGAGCAGACCCGATTCGCGGCGAGCCGCGCCGAACGCACCAGCGGCGAGGTCACCGTCTTCCAGAGCGGCGTCTATACGGCCTGCGAGGCCTGCAAAGAGGACCCGTCGAAGCCACCGAAATGGCAGATCAAAGCCACCCGGATCATCCATGATCAGGGTGAGAAGATGATGTATTTCGAGGACGCCCGATTCGAATTCTTCGGCGTACCGCTCGCCTATATCCCGTATTTTTCGGCGCCCGATCCGACCGCCAAGCGCAAGAGCGGCTTCCTTATCCCGACTTACCACACGAGCTCGGTCTACGGCTTCAGCGTCGCGACCCCCTACTACTTCGCGCTCGCGCCTGACTACGACGCCACCATCACGCCGACGATCACGACCAAGCAGGGCCCGCTGGTGCAGGCCGAATGGCGGCAGCGGCTGATCAACGGCGCCTACACGATCCGCGCCAGCGGCATCTTCCAGCTCGACAAGCAGGCCTTCCTGGACAAAGGCAACCTGCCCGGCTTCCGCGATTTCCGCGGCAGCATCGAATCAGCGGGCCAGTTCAGGCTGAACGACAAATGGGTCTACGGCTGGGACGGGACGCTGGTCACCGACCGCGCCTACTTCCAGGACTATGGCCTCTACCGGAAATTCCAGAGCAACAATCTGCTGGCGACGACGCCCGATTACGTGCTGTCGCAGGCCTACCTGCAGGGGCGCGGCGAGCGCAGCTTCTTCGATATGCGCGCCATGTACTTCTACGGCTTCTCCAGCAAGGACAGCCAGCGCCAGATCCCGATCGTCCATCCGGTCATCGATCACGATTACACGGCCAATCGACCGGTCCTGGGCGGCGAG
>DAIUEP010000030.1:7794-18733 GCA_036845065.1 Xanthobacteraceae bacterium
GCGAGCTGGCGGCGCACCGTGGTCGACAGCTTCGGGCAGGTGTTCACGCCGTTCGCGTCGGCGCGGGTCGACTTCGCCAGCGTGGAGGTTGTCGGCGACCCGGGCGTATCGAACTTCATGAACACCGGGCAGACCGAGGTGGCGCGGGTCATGCCGACGGTCGGGCTCGAATATCGCTATCCGTTCATCAGCGTGCAGTCCTGGGGCACCCAGACCATCGAGCCGATCGCACAGATCATCGCGCGACCGGACGAGACCGGCATCGGCCTCGTGCCCAACGAAGACTCACAAAGCCTGATCTTCGACGCCAGCAACCTGTTCCGCACCAACAAATACTCGGGCTGGGATCGCGTGGAAGGCGGCGGTCGGCTCAACGCCGGCATCAATTACACCGCCCAGTTCAATCGCGGCGGCTTCGTCAACGTCATGTTCGGGCAGTCCTATCACCTGTTCGGGCAGAACTCGTTCGCGGTCGGCGGCCCGACCAACACTGGCATCCAGAGCGGCCTCGACACCAACCGGTCCGACTATGTCGCCCGCGTCGCCTACCAGCCAAACTCCAACTTCACGCTGACCTCCCGGTTCCGCCTCAACGAGGACGACTTTACCCTGCAGCGGACCGAGTTCGAGGCGCAGGCCAATTTCGACCGCTGGAGCACATCCCTCATCTACGGCAACTATGCCGCGCAGCCGGCGCTCGGCTTCCTGGAACGGCGCGAAGGGGTGGTCGGGAGTGCCAAGTTCAAGGTTAACCCGAACTGGCTGGTGCTGGGGGCGCTACGCTACGACTTGCGGGCCGAGCAGCTCACCGAGACTCAGATTGGCCTCGGGTATATTGACGACTGCCTTATCTTAGCCCTGAATTACATCACAGAGTTCAATTATAACTCGACCCAGAAGCACAATCAGACGCTCATGCTGCAGCTCAGCCTGCGCACGCTTGGCGGGAACTCGGTCAGTACGGGCGTTTCGGGTCTTGGTCAGGGTGTCACAGGAACCCCGAGGTAGCGGCCGGTGCCCGTTGCGGCCGACCGCCTGACCCAGGTAAGACTGCCCAGGCAAGACTACGATGATTGCGACGATTCAGATGGCGATGATTCACATGGCCAACCCCGCTGCAGCATGCCGCCGGCTGGTCGTTGCCGCCCTGATGGTGATGGCGACGACCTTGGCGACGACATTGACCGCACCCGCCCAGACCGTCGTGGTCGTCGTCAACGGCGAACCGATCACCGCGCTCGATGTCGAGCAGCGCTCGAAATTCATCCAGATGTCGACCCAGAAGGCGCCTGCGCGCCCGGATGTGATCAACGAGCTGATCGACGAAAAGCTGAAGATCCGCGAGGGCAAGCGCTGGGGCATCGAGCTCACCGACACCGAAGTCGACGGCATGTACGCCAACATGGCGAGCCGCATGCGCCAGACCGCCGACCAACTCACCCAGAACCTGGGCAAGGGCGGCGTCTATGCCAACACCTTGAAGTCGCGCATCCGCGCCGACTCGGTCTGGCAGCAGCTGGTGCGCGGGCGTTATGCGCCCAGCCTGCAGCTCTCCGAAAAGGACATCGAGCTTGCCCTGCAGGCCAAGAACCAATCGGGGCAAAGCACCACTGCAATCGAATACGTCCTGCGGCCGATCCTGATCTTGGTGCCGCCGGGTTCACAGCCGGCGGCGTTCGATACCAAGCGCAAGGAGGCCGAAGCGCTGCGTGGACGTTTCAGGAGCTGCGAGGAAGGGCTTACCGCCGCGCGCGCGATCGGGGCGGTCGTGCGCGACCAGGTCATCCGCAACTCCGGCGACCTGAACCCCGAATTGCATAAGCTGCTCGACGCCGTGCCGGTCGGCCAACTGACGGCGCCGGAAGTGACCCGGCATGGCGTGGAGATGTGGGCGGTCTGCGCCAAGCAGCAATCCAAGGCCGACGCGCCGATCAAGAAGCAGACCCGCGAGGCGCTCGCGGCGGAGCGCTTCGAGCAGGAATCGAAGAAGTATCTGCAGCGGCTGCGTGGTGAGGCGCTCATCGAGCGCAAATAGGTCTGGATCGAATGGCGCTGCCTCTGGCGCTGACACTGGGTGAGCCGGCAGGAATCGGACCCGACATCACCTTCTCGGCGTGGCGGCGGCGCGCCGAGCTTGGCCTTGCTCCATTCTATGTCCTCGCCGATCCACAGTTCATGCGGGCCCGCGCCGAGCACATCGCCCCGGACGTGCCGATCGCCGTGGTGGAGCCGCCGGCCGCCGGCGCCGCCTTCGCGCAGGCCCTGCCGGTCGTCGATATCGGCGTCGTCGTCACCGCCGAGCCCGGCCACCCGAACGAATCGAGCGCACCCGCGGCGATCGCCGCCATCCGGCGCGCCGTGCGTGACGTGCACGCGGGCCTCGCCCGCGCCATCGTCACCAACCCGGTCGCCAAGAACGTGCTCTACCGATCGGGCTTCGCCGAGCCCGGGCATACCGAGTATCTGGCCAAGCTCGCGGCCGAGATGATGGGCGTCCACGCCCATCCGGTGATGATGCTGTGGTCGCCCGAGCTCGCGGTGGTTCCGGTCACCATCCATTTGCCGCTGCGCGAGGTGATGGCGCGCCTCACGACCGAGCTGGTGACGATGACCGGCCAGATCGTCGCGCGCGATCTCAGGGAGCGGTTCGGCATCGCCCGTCCCAGGCTCGCCATCGCGGGGCTCAATCCGCACGCCGGCGAGGATGGCGCGCTGGGTGAGGAGGATCGCACGGTGGTCGCGCCCGCGGTCGCGCGGCTGCGCGCGCAGGGCATCGACGCGCGCGGTCCGCTGCCCGCCGACACGATGTTTCATGCGGCGGCGCGCGCGACCTACGATGCCGCGCTCGCGATGTATCACGACCAGGCGCTGATCCCGATCAAGACGCTCGCCTTCGACCATGCCGTCAACGTCACGCTCGGACTGCCGTTCGTGCGCACCTCGCCCGACCACGGCACCGCCTTCGACATCGCCGGTACCGGCCGCGCCGATCCGTCGAGCCTGATCGCCGCGCTGCGCCTGGCCGAGCGCCTGTCCGCGCACGCGGCGGCTCCCGCCACGTTGCAACAGGCATGAGCGCCATTGATGATCTTCCGCCGCTGCGGGAGGTGATCAGGCGGCATGAGCTGCGCGCGCGGAAGTCGCTTGGACAGAACTTCCTGCTCGATCTCAACCTCACCGCCCGCATCGCCCGCTCAGCCGGCCCGTTCGAGGGCGTGAACGTGCTCGAAATCGGCCCCGGCCCCGGCGGCCTCACCCGCGCGCTCATCGCCCAGGGCGCGCGCGTCGTCGCCGTCGAGCGCGACGAGCGCGCGATCGCGGCGCTGAGCGAGATCGCCGAGCGCTATCCCGGCCGCCTCGAGGTCATCGCCGGTGACGCGCTGACGTTCGACCCGCGCCCACACCTGTCCGCGCCCGCCCGCGTGGTCGCGAACCTTCCCTACAACATCGCCACCGCGCTGCTCGTGCAATGGCTGACAGTCGAGCCCTGGCCGCCCTGGTACGACCGGCTGGTGCTGATGTTCCAGCGCGAGGTGGCGCTGCGCATCACCGCGGCGCCCGGCTCGAAGGCCTATGGACGGCTCTCCGTGCTCACCGGCTGGCGCACCAGGGCGCGCATCCTGTTCGACATCGCGCCGTCCGCCTTCGTGCCGCCGCCCAAGGTCACCTCCTCGCTGGTCGAGCTCGTGCCGCGGCCGGAGCCGCTGGCCTGCGTCAGCGGCTTGCTGCAACGCGTCACCGAAGCGGCCTTCGGCCAGCGCCGCAAGATGCTGCGCCAGAGCCTCAAGTCGCTGGGCCGCGACCCGATCGAATTGCTCGGCCAAGCCGGCATCGAACCAACGGCGCGCGCCGAAGACATCCCGGTTGAAGGCTTCGTGGCGCTCGCGCGCGCGCTCGCCTCCCACCCCCCGGCGCCGTGACAGGCCCGACGGACGGCTGCTACCCTTGCGGTCGCGGCGAAAACAAATGGTCAAGGGAGACGACGATGCGCAGCGACCAACCGCAGACAAGACCGTCATCACGTGCGGCGCTCGTGCTGGCTGCGCTCATCGCGCTCCTGACGCCGGCCGCCGCGCAGACCGAGAGCCCGGCCGAGTTCTACCGCGGCAAGACCGTCAAGATCATCGTCGGTTTCGGCGTCGGCGGCGGCTACGACACCTATGCCCGCATGCTCGCGCCGTATCTGCGCGAGCAGCTCAAGACCACGGTCATCGTCGAGAACCAGCCCGGCGCCGGCGGGCTCTCGGCGCTTAACCGGCTCTACGCGGCGACGCCTGACGGGCTGCAGCTCATGCTGATCAGCGGCATCGCGGCGACGCTGTCGCAACTGGTCGAGCAGGGCGAAGTTCGTTACGACCTGAGCAAGGTCGGCCATCTCGGCATCGTGAGCGCGTCGCCCTGGATGTGGCTCGGCGGTCCGCAGTCGCCGATCAGGGCCGTGGCCGACGCCATGAAGCCCGGCGTGCAATTGAGCTGGGGCGCGTCCGGTCAGATCGACGGCACCGCCGACGGCGCCGCCATCACCTGCACCGTGCTCAAGCTCAACTGCAAGGTGATCGGCGGCTACCGCGGCACAGCAGAGATCGCGTTGGCGATCGAGCGCAAGGAGATGGATGCGCTCTACGTCTCCGACACCTCGGCCAATCTCTACGTCAAGTCTGGCCAGAACCGGCCGGTGGCCACCATGGCGCGGACCAAGTCGCGGTTCTTCCCGGACGCGCCGTCGATCTTCGAGGCAGTCAAGCTCACGGCCGAGCAGGAATGGTGGTTCGATTTTCGCGCCACGCTCGACGCGCTCGGGCGCGTGCTGATCACGACTCCGGGCGTTCCGGCCGAGCGCCTGACTTTCCTGCAGGAGGCGGTGCGCGCCATGGTGCGCGATCCCGCGTTGCTCGCCGAAGCCGAGAAGACGCAACGCTACATCGACTACCGCGATCCGGCCACCTCGCTCGCCGCGATCGAGCGCGTGATCAAGGCCCCGACCGCGACCCAACGGGCCGAGATCAAGCACATCGTTCTGAGCAAGTATTGAGGCGCGCGCAGCACGTCATCACGCCTGCGCCAACAGGCCGCGCACCAGGGCGGACAGCCCGATCTGCCGTTCGCGCTTGAGCCGCTCGGCCGCGAGGATCGCGCGCACGTCGGCGAAAGCACGATCAATGTCGTCATTGAGGATGACGTAGTCATATTCGGGCCAATGGCTCAATTCGTCGCCGGCTTTTGCCATGCGGCCCCTGATCACGCGCTCGTCGTCAAGCGCGCGCGCCCGCAGCCGGCGCTCAAGCTCGGACATCGAGGGCGGCAGCACAAAGATGCTCGCCATGTCGCCGCGCACCTTCTCGCGCAGTTGCTGCGTGCCCTGCCAGTCGATGTCGAACAGCACGTCGCGGCCCGCCGCCAGCGATGCCTCCACCGGTGCACGCGGCGTGCCGTAGAGATTGCCGAACACCTCGGCCCATTCGAGCAGCTCGCCCGCCTCCACCATGTGAGTGAAACGGGCCTTGTCGATGAAATGATAGTCGCGCCCGTCCTTCTCGTTGGCGCGCCGCGTCCTGGTCGTCACCGACACCGACAGCTCGACCGAGGCATCATGATCGAGCAGCATGCGCGAGAGCGTGGTCTTGCCGGCGCCGGAAGGCGACGACAGAACGAGCATCAATCCGCGCCGCGCAATCGCGACCTTTGAGCCCGAGGGCCGCGAGCCGGCCGTCTTGGCAGCCATCTTCCTGGTGCTGGTCTTCTTCCGCCCGGTCTCTGCTCGACCGGTCTCTGCTCGACCGGTTTCTTTCCGGCCCGTTTTTTTGGCCGCCGGCGTTCTCGCCATCCTCAAACCCCCGAAGTGCCCTGCCCCGATCCGCGCGCGGCGCTATTCCAGATTCTGCACCTGCTCGCGAAACTGCTCGACCACCGACTTGAGCTCAAGGCCGATATTGGTGAGCGCCACGTCGTTCGACTTGGAGCACAGCGTGTTGGCTTCGCGATTGAGCTCCTGCGACAGGAAGTCGAGCCTGCGCCCGACCGCCCCACCGTCTCCGATCAGACGGGTGGCTTGCGCGACATGCGAAGCGAGGCGGTCGAGCTCCTCGCGGATGTCCGCCTTGGTAGCGATCAAGATCGCCTCCTGATGCAGACGATCAGGATCGAAGCGGCTCGACGCGTCCAGCAGCGTCGCCACCTGCTCGGCGATGCGCGCCCGGATGGCCTCGGGGCGTCGACCGGGCACCGCTTCCGCGCGCGCGGTGAGCGCCGCGATCTCGTTCAAGCGCTGCGTCAGCACCTGTCCCAGCGCGACGCCTTCGCGCCGCCGCATCGCGGCAAGCTCGGCAACCGCCTCACGGAAACCGGCCACCACCGCCTGTTCGGCGGCTCGGCGCTCGTCTTCCTTCTCGTCCTCGTCCAACACCTCGATGACGCCCTTGAGGGCGAGGATGCCATCGAGCCGCGGCGGCTCGGCCGCGACCCTGCCGGACAGGTCCTTGAGCGTGGCCAGGATCGCATTGAGCACCGGCTCGTTCACCCGCACGGCCGGGGCCATGCCCTGCCGCTCGGCGGTAAGCGTTCCGTAGACCGAGCCCCGCGCCAGCACCTCGGCGGCGCGACTGCGCACCGGCGCTTCAACCGCATCCCAGCCTGGCGGCAGACGCAGCCTGACGTCGAGACCCTTGGCGTTGACCGACTTGATCTCCCAGGCCCAGGCGTAGCTGCCACACACGCCATGGCTGCGGGCGAATCCGGTCATGCTCGAAAGCGCCATCGGCCGTTCCGCCTTGTGAGAGATGCCCTGAAAACAAGCAGATTCGAGCCGGGACCTTAGAGCATTCTCAGGAAAAATGGGAACCGGTTTGCGGCCGAAAATGCCTGCACGATAGTGGCTCTGTGAGAAAACAACCTGCAGCCGAGACCAATGGGGATAACGGCTGGGCCAACGCCCGCGAAGCTACCGCCAAGCTACTGTGGAGCTACTCCGGAGCTACTGCTTCTTGGCGTTCGCGTTGGTCGCAGCGCTGGGCGCGGCCGGGGTCGGGTTCCGCTTGGGCTGCGCTTTCGGCGCCGCCGGCAGAATCGGACGAACGCCAGGGTCCTCCGGCTGAAATGACGTCGCGGCTGCCGAGCTGCGATCGGCGTGCTCGAGCGCGCGCAGCTTCGCGACGTTGCGCAGGTGCTGATCGTAGGTTTCGGCGAACACATGGCCGCCGGTCCCGTCAGCCACAAAGAACATCTCCTTGGTGCGCGCCGGATTGGCCGCCGCCTCGAGCGAGGCACGGCCGGGATTGGCGATCGGACCGGGCGGCAGACCGTCGATCATGTAGGTGTTGTAGGGCGTCGGCGTTTCCTTCTCGCTCCTGGTGATCGGATGGCCGAGCGTGCCTTTGCCGCCCACGAGCCCGTAGATGATGGTCGGATCCGACTCCAGCCGCTTGCGCTGCTTCAACCGGTTGACGAACACGGCCGCGACGCGCGTACGCTCATCGGACTTGCTGGTTTCTTTCTCAATGATCGACGCGAGAATGACGAGCTGCTCGGGCGTGCGCACCGGCAGGTCGGGGGCGCGCCGCTCCCAGACCTCCTGCAGCGCGCGGCGCTGCTCGCGCTGCATGCGCTGAATCACCTGCTCGCGCGACGTCCCGCGCCCGAAGCGGTAGCTTTCGGGCAAGAGCGTGCCCTCGCGCGGAATGTCCTTGATATTGCCGGTGAGGATGTCGCTCTCCAGGAGACGGCGCACGATCTGCTCCGAGGTCAGTCCCTCGGGAAGCGTGACGGCGTGCTGGACGACCTTCCCCTCCACCATGGTCTCGACCACGTCGCGGACGCTGGCGTGCCGGCTGAATACATATTCGCCGGACTTGAGATCGGCGCGCGCCTTGAGCGCGATGACGCCGCCGAGGAAGATCATCGGATGCTCGTCGATCACGCCTTCGCGCCGCAGCAGGTCGGCAATATCCAGAATGCCCAGCCGCGATGGGATGTTCACGGACTTCTCGCGATCGAGCGGCCCGGGTGCCTCGAACCTTGTCTTGCCGACCGCGAAGGCAACGCCGCCCGCGATGACGACCAGGATCAGCAGCGTGAAGATCGCATTGCCGACGATCACCAGGGGGTTACGCGTGCGCCTCGAGCGGCGGGTCGGTACTGTCACTTGCTCAGGCTCCAGAGCGGCACGCGGCGATCGCGGCGCAAGGCGTTTCTGATCCAGCAATGACGTGCCGACACCATCCTGTAGCCGCCCGATGGGCGGGTAAGGCTCGCCCGCCTCCACCGGCGTGCGCGCTGGAGCCTGGCCAGACGAGGCAAGGCTGCGCGGCGCGGCGCGCTGGCTCGGGTTGGGACGCATGGGCCCGGCGCCGACGAGATTCGGCATCGGGACTTCCGACTGAATGGGTGGCTCCGGTTCATTGGACCAGTTTGCCCCTGCATTCGGGCGGGCTTGGGGCAGCGGAGCGGTGACGCGCTGACTCGTTCGCGGCGTTATCTCGTTTGAAAACCACCGGCGCGTCGGCGATGGCGTGGCGGCCTCGGACGATGACTGGACCAAGGTATTCTTTGGCAGATTGGTGTTCGGTGGCGTCCGGCGCGCGGTGCCGGTTGCGAGCGACGGCGCGCCTTGCGAGCTCGTCGATGGCGGCGGAGACGACGGCTCGGCAGATTGACTAGGCGGAGGATCACTCAGCAACGGCCGCGGCCGCACTGTCGATCCGCGGACCGTGGGATAAGGCTTGCCGGCAGCAGACGTGGGGCGACCGGATGCGGGCGCAGACGACGGCGTGCGCGGCCTCGTCGGACCGTTTCCGCTACCGCCTGGCGGCGTGCCCTTTGGATTCACCGCCCTGTCCCCACACTAGTGCCCTAGTGCCGCTTTTCGATTTGAAGTTCCTAACCGAGCTTGCTGCGACTTTTGTAGGAACTCAAATCGGCGGCACTGCCGCCACCACCGCCGACTACCGACCACTAAACCCAAATGCTGGCAGTGATCTTGGTCGGTGGCTATCGAAATCCGTCAGGCGAGCCGATTCTAGCCCTCCTTCGGATACCTCTAAGTTCTTGCCAAATATGGCAAACTTGGGACTAGTTGTGGCGCCCGCCGTTTAGTCCCCAACTTTCCGAAACACCAACGACGCATTGGTGCCGCCGAAACCAAATGAGTTCGACAGGGCAACCGCGATCGGGCGCTTTCGGGCCTGATGGGGCACCAGGTCGATCGGGGTCTCGACCGAGGGATTCTCAAGGTTGATGGTCGGCGGCGCGACCTGATCGCGAATCGCCAGGATCGAGAAGATGGCCTCGACCGCACCCGCCGCCCCCAACAGGTGCCCGACCGAAGACTTGGTGGAGGACATGCTCAGGCGGCCTGCCGCATTCCCGACCAGTCGCTGCACGGCGCCCAACTCGATCTCGTCGCCGAGCGGCGTCGAGGTTCCGTGCGCATTGATGTAGTCGACTTCAGCAGGCGTGACGCCGGCCCGCCGCAGCGCCGCGTTCATGCAGCGCAACGCGCCATCACCATCGGGTGCCGGCGCGGTGATGTGATAGGCGTCGCCCGAGAGCCCGTACCCAATGAGCTCGGCATACATTCTGGCGCCGCGCTGCTTGGCGTGCTCGTATTCTTCCAGCACGACGACACCGGCCCCTTCCGCCATCACGAAGCCGTCGCGATCGCGATCGTAAGGCCGCGAGGCGCGCGCGGGCGTGTCGTTGAATCCGGTCGAGAGCGCGCGCGCGGCCGCGAAGCCCGCCATCGACACGCGATTGATCGGTGACTCGGTGCCGCCCGCCACCATGACGTCGGCATCGCCAAGCGCGATGAGCCTTCCGGCATCTCCGATCGCATGCGAACCGGTCGAGCAGGCGGTGACCACCGCATGGTTGGGGCCCTTGAGCCCATGCTCGATCGACACGTAACCCGCCGCGAGATTGATGATCCGCCCGGGAACAAAAAATGGCGACACCCGGCGCGGCCCGCGTTCCTTCAGCAAGATGCCGGTGTCGGCAATGCCGCCCGCTCCGCCGATGCCGGCGCCGATAAGCACGCCGCTGACGATCTGGTCCTCGTAGGCCTGCGGCTTCCAGCCGGCATCGGCCAGCGCCTGCTTGGCCGCGCACATCGCGTAGACGATGAACTCGTCGACCTTGCGCTGCTCCTTCGGCTCCATCCACTGGTCGGGATTGTAGGTTCCGGCGGAGCCGTCGCCGCGCGGGATCTGTCCAGCGATGCGCGAGGGCAGATCGGACACGTCGATGCGCTCGACGCTTGTCACTCCGCTTTGCCCCGCGATCAGGCGCTGCCACGTGTGATCGACGCCGCAGCCGAGCGGAGTGACCATGCCGAGACCCGTGACGACCACACGTCTCATGTCCGGCTCCCTAGATTGTCGCGATGATCATACGTCGCGCCGCCGCGAAGGTCCAAACCTCGCACGCGCGCCGGCCCGTATGAAGCAGCAGTGGATCAGCTCTTCGCGTTCTTCTCGAGGAACTTGACCGCATCGCCCACGGTCAGAATGGTCTCAGCCGCGTCGTCCGGAATCTCACAGCCGAACTCTTCCTCAAAGGCCATGACGAGTTCGACGGTGTCGAGGCTGTCGGCGCCGAGATCGTCAATGAAGCTCGCGTTCTCGGTCACCTTGTCGGCTTCAACGCCCAGGTGCTCGACGACGATCTTTTTCACCCGCTCGCCAATATCACTCATCGCTTCGCCCTCATTATCCTTGCATTTGGCCCGACCGGTCAGCGCCCCCGAGCCTTAGAGTCAGCTTGTTGTTGCAACCGGCGGGATCACGTGCGGTCGCGAACGGAGCCGAGCGATTGCGTTGGCCCCAAGATTGTTGGCCCCAAGATTTTGAGTTCCCAGCCAAGCCGAGGTTCGGTTACCACACTTCAAAAGCCTTGACCAGCACACCCGGCCACCCTCCGGACCGGGTCCGGGACTGCGAATCTCCGCTAG